>CANJQH010000008.1 GCA_947476335.1 Anaerolineae bacterium
CGCGCACTGGTGTCGCACGGCATCGACATCATTCGCGCATCAGTATGTTCGCTGCGTACTCTCCTTGCCGACTGCTTGCCACCGCCGCTTTGGCATATTCGCTGCAAGACGTTCAAAAGAGCCGCGAGCCATGTCCCCTTGTGAGGGGAGGGCACCTGAGGAATTATAAGGAACGAATGCATTCTTTGCGCCCTTCTGCGCCTTTCTGCGCCCTTCTGCGCGGGGGTATTCGGAGTTCGGGGCAAAAATTTTTGTGCGCGAAAACCTCACCCCTGACCCCTTTTCCCCAGCGATTTCGCTTGCCGTTCTCCCGTGTCAGGCTCGATGCAGTGCGCGAAATCCTGGCGGAGAGGGGCGGTCGAGCCCCGCCCGCAGGCGTGTGCGCTGACAAACAATCGCTGTGTGCATCGACGAGTCTCCGCGTCTTCTGATGAAATTCACCCCAAACTGCGGAAGCGCCCTTGCCTGGGGCGTTTGGGCGAGCGTTGCCCGGGGCTCAGCACGTGTGTGCGTCGATGGACCGCGTCTGCGGCGCTCGTGTTCCGCGGAGACATGGGTGCCGGTGTGCGGGTGTTGTGCGTGAGGATGCTGACATACGCCCCGTGCGCCGGATAAATCGTGCAGCAGATGAATCGAGTGACGCAACGTCAGGACAGATGTCTGCGCACCAGGCTCAGAGCTGCGCGCAGCCGGAGCATTCTGCGGGGCGACTGCACGAAATATTCGCCGAGCGACCACAGGCTGCGCAACGTGCCGAAGAAACCGCTCCGCCCTCTTCGTGCCGCATGCATCTGCAGCCGCATCTCCTCCTGCAGATACTGATAGCACGTTTTCCAGTCGCCCCCGAAATGCATGAACAGTTGATTTACTTCCGCGCCGTTCTCACAACGAATGGCACGACCATTGATCACGTTCACCTCGAAGAAACCGACAGACGGCATACAGAGATTCACTGCAGATGTCTGTGTCTGGATTACAGGCGCATCCAGCCCCGCCTCATACATTGCCATGGCGAAGAGCGGCTCTTCGTTTCGACCGGCTCGGTGTGTGCGAATTTCGAGCTCCTCATATCGATCGTTCCATTCCCTGGCGCGCTCGTAGATCGCATCCGCAGCAGGCCCCTTTTCGAAATAGTAGGCGGCACCGATCAGCGACAGCCTGCCGGCGCCGGGCACGAGTGCGCGAATCGGCGCCATGCGCTTGAACCAGCGATTCGGCTTGAGTTCGCTGCCGAATGCGCAGAAAAAGTTTCCCGCCAGCACCTTGAACAGCGGTTCCAGCGACCCATACACGAGCAAATCCACGTCGAGGAAAAGCGTGTCGTCGAAAGGCGACATCTCCGGCGCCTGCAGTTTCGACAACAGGCCTGGCCAGCGATCGAATTTCCACGGCACGACGTAGTCGTATATTCCACGAAACTGGTTCGGATCGAGGTTCGTCGCGATTGCCAGAGGCAGCTGAGGGTCACGCAGGCGAATCGAGCGTGCCAGGTTGATTGCCATGCGGCCATAGTCGGCGTGATCCACTGCGATGGCCAGAACGCCACGAGTTTTCTTCGTCATCCGACACCTTCTTCGTAGTGGCTGCTTCGAGATATTCGCCGCAGTGAATTCATTTTGCTCATTATTCTGTTCATGATGGGCGCGCGTGGCTTGTGAAATCTGCGTGGTGGAGTCCGCAGCCAGGTGAACAGTGCATGCAGAAGAACGGGCCCATCGAAGCGCACTTCGCGGTGCGGGATCACAAACGCCGCATGTAGCCGCATCTCTTCGCGCCCGTAGTTATATCGGCTCCTCGCGTCTCCGTAAAGGTATTTTGCACGCGAAGAACGCGAAGAACACGAAGAGGTCTGAATTCCGTTGCCGAAGAATCTTCCTTAAGCGAAGGCGAAAAGCGAAGGCGAAAAGCGAAGGCGACGAAAAGCCATCACAAGCTTTTCCCTTCGCGTTCTTCGCGGCTTCGCGTGAGGAAAACCTGCTGTCAAATTTCGCCCCAAACTGGGGATGCATCCCCGTGGCGCCGTGGCGGGGGGTGCGGTTAGTTCGGTTAGAATAGCCAGGCTTGTATTACAGGCAAAACGCATGTGCGCCGACGTTGCGCGACCTGTCTCACGGGGAACCGTCGAGATCCGCGGGCGGGGGAAGCGTGCAGAGGATCCCGGTTTTGCCGGGGTAGAAAAGGAGAACAACACTATGTCCGTAGTTCCAATGAAGTCACTGCTCGAAACGGGTGTGCACTTCGGCCACCGCACCAAGCGCTGGAACCCCAAAATGAAGCCGTACATCTTCACCGAGAGGAACGGCGTTCACATCATCGACCTGCAGCAGACGATTGTCGCTGTCGATCATGCGTATAACTTCATCCGCGACATCGTTAGCCGCGGCGGTTCGGTGATGTTTGTCGGCACGAAGCGTCAGGCGCAGGAGCCGATCGCTACGCAGGCGACGCGCGCCGGCCAGCCCTACATCACTGAGCGCTTCATGGGCGGCACGCTCAGCAACTGGCGCACGATCAAGGGCCGCCTCGACCGTATGGCCGAGCTGGAGGCGATGAAGGAGCGCGGCGAGCTGGAGCGCTTCACCAAGAAAGAAGCGCTGCTGCGCACGCGCGACATCGATCGTTTGAATCGCAAGATGGGCGGCATCAAAACGATGCGCCGCCTGCCGGATGCGCTCTTTATCGTCGACGTGGGCCGTGAGGGCAACGCGATCAAGGAAGCCAACCGCCTGGGTGTGCCGGTCATTGCCATGGTGGACACGAACTGCGATCCGGACGGTGTGGATTACATCATTCCGTCGAACGATGACGCGATCCGCGCGATCAAGCTGATCGTCGAAGCGATGGCCAATGCCGCGCTTGAAGGTCTGGCACTGCGCAAGGGTGCGGATGACATCGTTGAAGTGACGGGTGCCGAAGATAAGGAAGCGGCTGCTGGGGTTGCTGTAACGGATGTGGGCGAGATGCCGCGCTCGTTCGCTCCGGATGTTGAAGAAGGGGCGTAAATCATGGCGACGAGCGCTGAACAGGTAAAGAAGCTGCGCGACGAGACCAGCGCAGGCATGATGGATTGCAAGAAGGCGCTGGATGCCTCCGGCGGCGACTACGCGAAGGCGGTGGTGTGGCTGCAGGAGAAGGGCTTGTCGGCCGCGGCCAAGAAGGCCAGCCGCGAAGCCAGCGAAGGCATCATCGAGATCTACTCGCACATGGGTGGTCGTATGGCGGTGATGGTGGAAGTCAATTGTGAGACCGACTTTGTCGCGCGCAATCCTGATTTCCGTGAACTTGCCCACAACATTGCGATTCAGATTGCGTCGAGTGCGCCGCTTTACGTCAAACGTGAAGACGTCCCAGCGGAAGAAATTGCTGCGCAGATGGGAAAGTTCAAGGAAGAAATTCTCAAACAGGGGAAGCCTGAGAACATCGCTGAGCGTGCTGCTGCTGGCAAGATGGAAGCCTACTACGTGGACGTTTGTCTGATGGATCAGGTCTTCGTCAAAGACCCGGATGGGAAGCTGACGGTCAAAGACCTAGTCACTCAGGCGGTATTGAAGATCGGAGAGAACATTGTGGTTCGCCGATTCAGTCGCTACCAACTGGGAGAGACGGTCCAAGCTTCGGAATAAGGCGAGAAAGGGCATCGAAAGATGCCCTTTTTTTGCGACGTGCGCGCCGTGTGTGGGTGCGGATCGCGCGTGCGCACAGGAGGCAGCCATGAGCACTGTGAAATACAAACGCATTCTGCTGAAACTGGGAGGCGAGGCGTTCGCCGGCCCCGGCGGGATGGGCATTCAGCCGACGCTGGCTGAAGATCTTGCGCGTAAGGTGCAGGCTGTGCGTGACCTTGGGGTGCAGGTGGCCATCGTGCTCGGCGCGGGCAATTTCTGGCGCGGCAAAGATGGTATTGCTCTGGGCATGGACCGGACCACGGCTGATCACATCGGGATGCTGGCTACGGTGATGAACTCGCTGGCGCTGCGGGATGCCTTCGAGCGCATTGGCGTGTCTGCACGCGTGCAGACTGCGTTGGAAATTCGTTCGGTGGCCGAGCCGTATATTCGTCTGCGTGCTATTCGCCATCTTGAAAAAGATCGCGTGCTGATCCTCGGCGCCGGCACCGGCAATCCGTATTTCACGACGGACACGGCTGGGGCGCTGCGCGCCGCTGAAATCGGTGCCGATGTGCTGATTAAGGCCACCAAAGTTGATGGTGTGTACGATTCGGATCCGCGCAAGAATGCAGCGGCGCAGAAATACACCACGCTTACGTACCTGGATGCGCTGAATCAGGGCCTCGGCGTTATGGACAGCACGGCGATCACGCTGTGCATGGAAAATAAGCTGCCGATTCTCGTGCTCGATCTGTGGCAAGAGAACAGCCTGGTGCGTGCCGTGCGCGGTGAGTCGGTTGGCACCATTATTTCGGCGTAACTACACTATTTCGACAATGAAGCGGCAGCTGAGGTGACATAAATCAACTGTCAAAACCTCTCCAGCCAGCCGTGATAGCATTTTCAAGATGGCTTGTGGCAATCGGCAGGCCATCGCCGTTACTGTAAAGAGGTCGCATATGTCTGACGAAATCAAAGGGCTGATCAAGGACGTCGAAAAGTCGATGGAAAAGTCGATTGACTCGATGGAGCAGGATTTTCATGCGCTACGCACCGGGCGTGCGTCGCCGGCGTTGGTTGAGAAGTTGCCGGTGGAGTATTACGGCAGCGACGTGCCGTTGCTGCAGCTGGCGACGATCAATGTTCCTGAAGCGCAGGTGATCATGATCAAGCCGTTCGATCCGTCTACGATCAAGTTGATTGAAAAGGCGATCGCCGTCTCCGAACTAAAGCTGACGCCCAACAACGATGGCAAGGTGATCCGTTTGAATATCCCGCCGTTGACGGGGGAGCGTCGCCGCGACATCGTGAAGCTGGTGCACCGGCGGATGGAAGAGGCGCGCGTATCGATTCGAAATCATCGACGAGATGCGATGGACATGCTCAAGGAAATGGAAGACGAGGGCATGATTAGCGAGGACGATCACAAGCGTGGCAAGGACGAAGTCGAAAAAGTCACAGGTCGCTTCAATGTTCGCATCGATGAACACGGTGCGCGCAAGGAGCGTGAGGTGATGGAAATCTGACGGTTCTGTTACGCATCTGCAGCACTCTATGACGATTACAGCGACTCGAAAACTCCCTGGTATTTCTGTACGCGCGGCGCCGAGCAGCGTGGCAGCAACTGCACCGACGCATGGTATTCGCCATCTGGCGATCATCATGGATGGTAATGGCCGCTGGGCGCGCAAGCGCAATTTGCCACGGCTGGCCGGTCATAAAGCTGGCACGGACAATCTCCATTGTGTGCTGCGCGAATGTGATCGCCAGGGCATTGAAGTTGTGACGCTCTACGCGTTCTCAACGGAAAACTGGAGCCGGCCGGAGGAAGAGGTCAGCGGCTTGATGAAGTTGCTGGAAATCGTCATTGATCGTGAGCTGAACGAACTGCACGCGAAAGGTGTGCAGATTCGACATATTGGCCGCATCGATCGCATTCCAGAGATGCTGCAGCGGAAGATTCGTCACGCGATTGAATACACACGCAACAACACGCGCCTGATTCTGAATATCGCGTTGAACTACGGTGGGCGCGCTGAGATCGTCGATGCGGTCAAGCAGCTGATCGCTGAGGGCGTTGATCCGAACTGTATTGACGAAAAAACCGTCGGACGCTATCTATACACCGGCGGTCTGCCTGATCCGGATCTGATCGTGCGCACGAGCGGCGAGTATCGCGTGAGCAACTTCCTGATCTGGCAGGGTGCGTACTCCGAGTACTACATCACAGACGTACATTGGCCCGATTTCGATGAAAGTGAGCTGCGCAAGGCGATCGCTGTGTACAGCGCGCGCGACCGCCGTTTCGGCGGCGTGACGAAGACGGCATGAGCAAACTGAATCTGCGTTATCTGCTGACGGCGCTGGTTGCCAGCCTGCTTGTCGCGCTGGGGTTCCAACGCTTCGTCAGCTCGATTCTTATCCCTGAAATGCAGGCTGGGCTGGTGGGCGCTGCATTTATCGCCGGCTGGTGGGGAAATCTAATCACCACGTTCGTCGTGGCGATTATGGGCGCGCGCAAGGCCGCACGTGAGCTGATCGATCCGCGGCTCGGCCGCATCGTCGGCACGGCGATGGGCGTATGGGTGGGCGTCGGTGCGGCTGCGGGTAACGTGATCGCGGCGCTGATCCTGGCTGGTGGCCGGCAGGCGGCGCTGAAGACGGGGCTGGTGGCGGTGTTTAGTCTGATCAGCCTGATTGTGGCGCTGGTGTCGGCGAACATCGCCGGGCGCGAAACTGCACAGCCGCCGGAAGAAGAAGAAGAGGCGGTTTGATGGCTGGCGCCGCGCGCAGCGAGATTGGCGCGTGTGGCGAGGCCATCGCCGCGCGTCACCTCGAAGCGCGTGGCTGCAAAATTCTGGCGCGTAACTGGCGGCCACCGCGCGGCAGCCGTGTGCGCGGCGAAATCGACATCGTCGCGTCGTGCGAATTTCGCCTGCTGTTCGTCGAAGTGCGCACGCGCCGCAGCGACACCTTCGGTGAGCCTGAAGAGAGCATCGATCCCCGCAAATATGCCACGCTCGTGGCCGCTGCTGAAGCGTACGTTCAATTTGAAATCCCCGCTGCTGTGCGCGACGACTGCGACTGGCGCATCGACTTGATCGCCGTGCGCCTCGATGCGCACAACGCAGTGCAGCGGCTGGGGCATATCGAGGGGTTGGGAGGGTAGAAGAAGTTCGAAGCGCAGAGTGCCCCTCTGCGCTTCGAACCACGAACTATTTCATGCTATCCAGCGGCGTGTACAACCGCCCGACCTGCGGGAAGTAGCTCCAGCGCATCGCCGCCGTCACCAGGGCATAGGTGCCGAGGCGGTGCATTGGTGCAGTGACGAGCCCGGTGGTGGGGTCGTAAGACTGGCCGGGGACGAGGGACCAGCTGCTCGCCGCGACCCACTCATACAGCCACGGCTGCTGGCCGGCGGGGACCATCATGGGATTGACGGGCAGCTCTAAGTTCCTGTCCATAAGTTTTGTCCGGCAGATTCGCCTCCCCCGCAAAGCGGGGGAGGCGAATCTGCCGCCAGAACTTTTGGCGACTCACTTAGATGTCAATGTGCACCGCGGCAGTCTCAGCAGACATTGCATGGATCGGAAGCAAAGGAGCAGTTGATATGGCTGAAAACATCGACAAGTGGGAGTACTGCAAGGTTCACTACTCTTCTACTGGCTTGAGCGGCACTTCCGCCTACGTCTATCTGGAAGCGCAGACTGGATTTGTCAAGAAAAAAGGCTACGATGCGTCGGATGAATTCAAAGACCTGAAGGCGTTGAATCAGCTCGGTCGTGAGGGATGGGAGCTCGTGAGCACAACTCAGTATCCCCGGGGAGCGAATGGTGACTTTGCACATTTCTTGAAGCGTCGTTTGCCATAGCCCGGAGCGAACGAAGCATCCCTGATCTGAGCCGATCTTGACCCGTCAGCGCTGGGCATCACCGTTTTGCCGGCAAAAAGCGCCGAATGCGCGTGACCGATGCAGCCCGGGGCAATGCCACCGCAGGTATGCTGCCTTGGAAATTCAGATGCAGCCCGACCCTACGGCTCAACACGCGTCACTGCGTCGAGCTTATCGAAGTCGCGGTCGTACGAGTACAGAGTCTTCTCCTGCGCCAGCAGCATGCCCGCCGCGATGAGCGCATCGCCGAAGTCGAGGCGGGTCTGGGCGAAGAGGTCCAGCGCTGCCATGACCTCTGCCTGGCTGTCGACTTCGAAGCCTGGCAGACGGATCAGCGTCTGCAGCATTTCCGCGACTGCACTTCGTTCGACCTTGTAGAGGCGCGGGGACGACAGCACATACACCACCTCGGCGATGGTCGTGACCGGCGTGCGCAGCACGAGTTCTCCACGCTCGACGCGCTCGAACAACTCGACTGCTTTCCTCTGTTTCGTAAGATCGTCGCCAGTCAGCAGGCGCACGATGACATCGGCGTCGAGCCTCCACTGTGTGGAATTGATGACGAAATTGGCGTTGCTCAGCAGGGTGACTTGGGATTCTGGTGAGCCATCGAAGGAAGTGCCGGTGAGCCGGCTGATCAGCGCGCCGGCGTCGTCCGCGCCTGGGAGATCGAATTCTGAATCGGCGACGATGACGTTGCCGGAGCTGAGCAGGTAGGTTTCCAGGTTCCAGGAAGGAGCGCCGGGGTAAGGAATATCGATTGCGCCGGCGTCGAGCGGGCGCGGCCCGGTGGCGGCGGCTGGATGCATGTGCGCGGCCAGCGCCAGGACGGTCGCCGCCAGGGAAGCTGCGATGCGTGACTGACGGATTTTTCGTGCGTTTTCACCCAACATAGATGCGCGTACTCTAAAAAAAGTCGGCGATTGTGGAAGGTGAACGTGCCTCACGAATTGGGGGATTCATGTGCATGAATTGGGTGAACTATTTTCTAATGCGGGATTTGCGAGATGTTTTTGCCGTTTGGGGTGGATCGCTTGTAACGCGCGGTGCTGCATGTCACTGGGGTGGGGGGAGCGCACGCCGGTGTGATAATTTCGCCCATCATGAAGAACAAAATTACGATCGTCGGCGCCGGCTTCGTCGGCGCGACCACGGCGCACTGGCTGGCTGAGCGCGAGCTCGGCGACATCGTCCTGCTCGACATCCCCGCCACCGAGACCATGCCCAAGGGCAAGGCGCTCGACCTGATGGAAGCCGGCCCGGTGCTCGGCTACGACACCAAGGTCGTCGGCACGACGGACTACGCCGATGCGGCGAACAGCGACGTCGTCGTCGTCACCGCCGGCATGGCGCGCAAGCCCGGCATGACGCGCGAGGACCTCGTCGGCATCAACCAGAAGATCATCACCGACGTCGCGAACAACATCGCCGCCACCTCGCCGAACGCGATCGTGGTGGTGGTGACGAACCCGCTCGACACGATGACGTTCCTGGCCTACAAGGTGCTGAGCGCGAAGGGCTTCCCGAAGAACCGCGTGATCGGCCAGGCCGGCGTGCTCGACAGCGCGCGCATGCGCACGTTCATGGCGATGGAAATGGGCGTGAGCGTGGAGAACACGCACGCGTTTGTGCTGGGTGGCCACGGTGACGAGATGGTGCCGCTGACGCGCTACTCGACGATCGCCGGCATTCCGATGACCGAGCTGATGCCGAAGGAACGCGTCGACGCGATTGTGCAGCGCACACGCCAGGGCGGCGCCGAAATCGTCAACCTGCTCAAGACCGGCAGCGCCTACTTCGCACCTGGCGCTGCGGTGGCCGAAATGGTCGAGGCGATTCTGAAAGACAAGAAGCTGGTGCGCCCGTGCGCGGCGTACCTCGACGGCGAGTATGGCATCAAGGATATGTACTTCGGCGTGCCGGTCGTGCTCGGCCGCAACGGCTGCGAGAAGATCATCGAAGTGGCGCTCACGGATGAAGAGAGCGCGATGATGAACAAGAGCGCCGAGCTCGTGCGCGGCACGATGAGCGCGCTGAAGTTCTAAGTTCCTGTCCATAAGTTTTGTCCGGCAGATTCGCCTCCCCCGCTTTGCGGGGGAGGCGAATCTGCCGCCAGAACTTTTGGCGACTCACTTAGCACTTGCACGACGCAGTTCAGCGTCGCCGACGCTGAGCTGAGTCGTTGTTCGGAATCACGCACATGCGCACCCTGCGTTCGGCATTGTCCGATGAGCCGCTGGCTCGTCTGATGGCGATTGCGGATGCGTGGGATGCGACGATTACGGCCACGTCCCGCGCGGACGTGGCCGTTGCACTTTCCGTGCACATGCTGCAGCCCGATGCGGTGAGCGGTGCCGTTGATGCGCTGCCGGATGCGGCGCGCGAGGCATTACAGGCGATTGCGCGCGCCGGCGGCCGCATGCCGGCGGCGACGGCTGAGCGCCGCTTCGGTGTAATTCGCCCGATGGGCCCTGGCCGCCTGGAGCGCGAACGACCATGGATTTCACCGACCGGGCCGGCTGAAGTGTTGTGGTACCGCGGCTTCGTTTTTCGCGCCTTCGATCGCAGCGCGCGCGAGCCGGTTGAGGCGCTGTTCATCCCCACTGATCTGGCGGCGCTGCTTGGGCCGAACGAACCGGCGCCCGCGGCCGTGCCTGCGTCGGCAATACTGCGGCCCGATGACGATAAAGCTTCCAGCCCCTTGCTCGACGATGTGACTACGCTGCTGTGCCATGTACAGAACAGCGAGGTGCGCGTGCGTGCCGATGGGAGTTGGAATCCGGCTGCGCGCCGCGCTGTGGCGCGCATGCTGCGCGACGCCGACGGCGTCGAAGATGCACATCCCGACAAGCGCTTTGCACTGCTCGTACATTTGTTAAATACGCTGGGCTGGGTGCGCGTACAGGACGACCGTCTGCGCATCGTGGCGCAGCCGGTGACGCAGTGGCTGCAGCGGCCTGCGTCTGAGCGGCGCGCAGCGCTGGCGCTCGCGTGGCTGAACGATTCTGAGTGGAACGATCTCGCACATGTGCCCGGCCTGGCGCTTGATATGACGCACGCGTGGCAGAACGAACCGCAGCGCGAGCGCGCGGCGATCGTGCGCATGTTCGGCGAATGGTGTGCGCAGCGCGGCCAGTCCGTTGCGCATGATTCGTACGATGGCGACATCGACGCATTCGTCGCCTATGTGCGCGAGGCGAATCCCGATTTCGCGCGGATCGACGGCCGCTACGACGCGTGGCACGTGCGAGATGAAGGTACGGATGAATATTTGCACGGCTTCGAAAATTGGCGACGCGTCGAGGGCGCGCTGATCCGCAGCGTGCTGCGCGGGCCGCTGACGTGGCTGGAGGACGGCCGCATGCCGGCGCCGCCGCGCATGCCGGCGGATGCGGCGCCCTTCGTCGTCGGTGCGGATGCGACCATCACTGTGGCGGCGGCGCGCGCGTTTGAGCGTTTTCAGGCGGCGCGCGTGGCGGACTGGGACGAGACGCGGCCGGGTGCGTTTGTGTATCGGCTGACTCCGCATTCGCTGCGGCGTGCGCAGGAGCAGGGCATTCGGCCGGCGCGCGTCTTGGAGTTCCTCGCGCAGAAAAATGCTGCGCCGCTTCCCGTGTCGGTGGTGCGCGCGGTCGAGCGCTGGGCCGATGGCGGCGCCGATGCGCTGCTTGAGGCGGTCGTTGTGCTGCGCACGCGTGATGCGGCTTCGCTCGATGCGCTGCTGCGGCTGGATGTGCTGCGCCGCGCTGGCGCCGAACGTCTGTCGCCGACCGTGGCGCTGCTGCGGCCGCGTGAGCTGCGCGCTGTGCGCGCGGCGATCGCGGGAACGGGGCTGCTGGTGGAAGAGTGAAGAGATTTTGGATTTTAGATTTCAGATTTTTACGTTCCGGGGCCCGTACTCGGTCTACAATCTACGACTTCAAATCTAAAATCTGGTAACTACTCAGGCCAGCTATTTTTCCAACGCGAAACACGCTATTCCTTCCCCCTTCGGGGGAAGGAATAGCGTGTTTCGCGGGAAATACTGATTTGGGCCTGAGTAGTTACAAAATCTGAAATCTGAAATCTGCAACTAAATGACGCTTCTAGAACATTACGCGCTCGGCCAGCCTGGCCGATTCTTCGACGAAATGTTTGCCGCCGCTGCCGACGGCGAAGCGCGCCCTGAAGCGCGACCTCACTACCGCGAGCTTGCAGAGCAACTGCAGGCGCTTTCTGCTTCTGCGTTCGAGGAGCGCCGCAAGGCGGCCGACCAGGTTTTCCTCACGCAGGGCATCACCTTTACGGTGTACAGCGAACGCGACAACATCGAGCGGATTTTCCCGTTCGACCTCGTGCCGCGCGTGATTCCAAACGCTGAATGGCGGCGCCTCGAGCGCGGCCTGCAGCAGCGCGTCGTGGCGTTGAATTTATTTCTGCACGATGTGTATCACGGGCAGCGCATCGTGCATGATGGCGTGATCCCGGCGCATCTGGTGTATGGGGCTAAAAACTATCGTCGCGAGATGATCGGTGTGAACGTGCCCAACAACGTGTACATGCACATCGTCGGTACCGACCTGGTGCGTGACGTGCACGGCGAGTACTACGTGCTGGAGGACAACGGCCGTTGTCCATCGGGCGTGAGCTACATGCTTGAGAATCGCCAGGCGATGAAGCGTGTGTTTTCGCGTTTGTTCGAACGCTACGGTGTGATGCCGGTTGAGCATTATCCGATCGAGCTGCACAACATGCTGCGCAGCGTGGCGCCGTGGAATATGTCGCAGGATCGCGACCCGGTGGTGGTGCTGCTGACGCCGGGCGTGTTCAACTCGGCGTACTTTGAACATTCGTTTCTGGCGCGCATGATGGGCATTGAGATTGTCGAAGGGCGCGATCTGGTGGTGCACGAAGGGCGTGTATACACGCGCACGACGCGCGGGCTGAGGCCGGTCGATGTGATCTACCGGCGCGTGGACGACGACTTCGTCGACCCGCTGACGTTCAAGGCGGACACGATGCTGGGGGTGCCGGGGTTGTTCAACGCAGTGCGCGCTGGCACAGTGACGCTGGCCAATGCGATCGGCACGGGCGTAGCGGACGACAAAGCGACGTATGCCTTCGTGCCGGAGATGATCCGCTATTACTTGAAGGAAGAGCCGGTGCTGCCGAATGTGCCGACGTATCTGGCCTATCGCGACGACGATCGTCGGTACATTCTTGAGCATCTCGACGAGCTGGTGGTGAAGAGTGTGAACGAGAGCGGCGGCTACGGCATGCTCGTTGGCCCGCATAGCACAGTCGAACAGCGCACGAAATTCGCCGAGATGATCCGCCATGATCCACGCAACTTTATTGCGCAGCCGACGTTGTCGCTGAGCCGGCACCCGACTTTTCTGGACGGAGCGCTGGAAGGGTGCCACATCGATCTGCGGCCGTATGCGTTGTGTTCGAGTTTGGACAAAGTGACGATTGTGCCGGGCGGGCTGACACGTGTGGCATTGCAGCGCGGCTCGCTGGTGGTGAATTCGTCGCAGGGCGGCGGATCGAAAGACACGTGGGTTCTCTACGATTAAGGTGTGAAGTAACGACTGGGTCCGATGAGTTTCCCATCGCGAAACACAGATGTTTGCCTGAGTCGTTACGGTGTGAAAAACATGCTATCTCGAGTGGCCGATTCCCTGTATTGGATGGCACGCTACATGGAGCGAGCCGAAGACATTACGCGCATTTTGACGGTGAACTTCAACGCGCTGCTGGATCTGCCGCCGCACGATGTCGAGCAGTCGTGGCGATCGCTGATTGAAATCACCGGTGATGCGCCGTTGTATGCGCAGCGTTTCGAGGGCTACACTGCGCGCAATACGATGACGTTCCTGCTGTGGGATGAGGGCAATCCGAATTCCGTGTTCAGCTGCATCAATCTGGCGCGCGAGAATGCGCGCACGGTGCGCGAGCAGATCAGCAGCGAAATGTGGGAGCAGATCAACCGTTTGTATTTTCATCTGCGCAACGTCAATCGTTCGGCGGTGCTGCGCGGGCCGGCGGATTTGTTTGCGACGGTGCGCGATGGTTCACATGCTTTTCAAGGGGTGACACATGCGACGATGACGCACGGCGACGGCTACCATTTCATTCAGCTTGGCAAGCATCTGGAGCGCAGTGAGAAGACCGCGCGAATTTTGGATGTGAAGTATGCGGCGCTGGGCGGGCTGGAGGAAGGTTCTCCGGTGCAGACGATTCAGCTTTCGGCGATGCTGCGTTCGTGCAGCGCGATGGAGTCGTATCGCAAGACGGCGCAGACGCTGCAAACGACGCGCGTGGTTGAGTTCATGTTGTTGAATCGCGAATTTCCGCGCACGGTGTACTTCTGCATGAACAGCGTACTGGATGCGTTGAAGCACATTTCGGAATCGACGGAAAATTTGGCGACGCGCACGGCTGGCCGTATCGTGTCAGATTTGGCATATCTCGATTTGGCGGAAGTGCTGGGGGATGGATTGCACGAATATCTGGAGCGCACGCTGCAGCGCATGAATGCGCTGGGCGACGACATCACACGCACGTTCTTCAGTGCACAGGTGATTCTGCCCGGCTGGCGCAGCTATATGCAGCAGGTACAGCAGCAGCAGCAGCAGCAGACGAAGAAGAAAGGGGATAGTAGATCGCGAGGGGAGTGATAGTGGGTGCTGATTCAGGCCGGGTTATTTTCCATTGCGAAACAGGCTGGTCTTTTCACGACAGACGAAGATCACGACAGACGAAGAGAGACAAAGAAGATCAAGAGGGAAGGCAAGCGTGTTCCGCAGGAAAGATCGAGTGAGGCTGGGATAGCTTTTTACACGAATATGAAACTGAGGATCGAACATCGAACCACGTTTACGTATGACGCGCTGATCAGCGAAGCGTACACGGAAATGCGGCTGCGGCCGGCGGATGCGGGTGGGCAGATCGTGCATTCGTTCCGGCTTGTCACTGAGCCGCACGGAGAAGTGTTGCACTACATTGATCGGTATGGTGCTGACGTGCGTTACTTTGACGTGCTGGTGCCGCATCAGCGGCTGAGCGTGACAGCGGCGAGCGAAGTGAGCACGCCGGCGCAGTTCATCGAAGCGGCGGTGGCATTGTCACCGCTCGACGAGTACGACTATTTGTCATCGACGCGTTACGTGACAGCGGGCAATGCGCTGACCGAGTTTGCGGCGGTGCATGTGAAGAGCGATGTGGTGGCGACGGCGAAGGCGCTGATGAATGCGATCTACACGCAGTTCAGGTATGAGCCTGGGGCGACGACGGTAAACACATCGGCGCTTGAGGTGCTGGATCTGCAGCGCGGCGTATGTCAGGATTTTGCGCACGTGATGATCGGGCTGTGCCGCAGTCAGGGCATTGCGGCGCGTTACGTGAGCGGTTATTTGTACAACGCGCGCGTGGCCGAGCGCGACGATGCAGCGAGCCACGCCTGGGTGGATGTATTCGCGCCGGGGCGCGGCTGGATTTCACTTGACCCGACGCACAACTGCGCACAGGGGGAAGAATACGTACGCCTCGGCATCGGGCGTGACTATGCCGACGCGCCGCCGACGCGCGGCACGTATAAAGGTGCGGCGAAGGAAAAGCTCGAGGTCAAGGTGAATGTGCGGGGAGAGTGAGTGAGTGAATCGTGATGGTGATGGCGGATAGTGATGGCGGATAGTGCATCGTCGACGGTTCTCTGATCCGAAACCTCGCTATCGCAAATGCACTATCACTATCGACCGTCACTATCGACCGTCACTATCGACCATCACTTTCGACTACTCAGCAGATCCCCTGGAAGTCCGTGATACGGAGCATCCATTCGTCTTCGCGCAGGATTTCGGGGGTGGCGAAACCGTTAAAGGGTGAGCTGACGGAATAGATGTAGGCGCCGCTGGTCTTGAGGACGAGGCGGTCGCCCATTTTGAGTTCGACGGGTGAGCGCATTTCGAACAGCGTATCGAGCGAATCGCAGGTTGGCCCGGCGAGTCGGTAGGTGCGCATGCCGAGCGGCCGCGATTCACGGATGAGCGGCTGTACCGACGGGCGGATGCCGTCGGGGATTTCGTAGAGGCCGCTGAAGAAGCCGCCGTCGAGGTACAGCCAGGTCTGGCCGTCGGGGCGTTCGGCGACGCCGGTGACTTGCAGGACCATATCGCCGGCATCGCCGCAGATGCCGCGGCCGGGTTCGAGGAACACGCGCTTGTAGCCGGGCACGAATTCGTCGAGTGCATCGCGGACGGCGTCCGCGACTTCATATGGCTTCGGCACCGGGTTGGTGTAGGGCGCGGGGAAGCCGCCACCCATGTCGATCATGTCGAGTTCGATGCCGGCTTCGCGGGCCATTTTCCAGGCCGGGGCGATGGCGGCAAGTGCGTCGATCCAGGTGTCTGGCCTTGTGCATTGCGAGCCGACGTGGAAGGCCAGGCCGACGGGTTTGAGGCCGCGGGCTTTGGCGGACTTGAGCAGCTGCACCGCGGCGCGCGGTTCGACGCCGAACTTGTGCGTGAGCGGCCAGAGTGCTCCGGTGTGCGGCGCCGTCATGCGCACGTAGACCTCGAGCGGATTCTGCGGGTCGTTGAACTGCTCGAGCTTGTCGAGCTCCGACTCACTGTCGTAGACAAAGAGGCGGATGCCATTGCGCACGGCGAATTCGATGTGCGCCGGCTGTTTGACCGGGTTGGAGAAGAAGATCCGCGAGCCGTCGATGCCCATGTCGAGCAGCGTCTGGATTTCAGCCTTCGAGGCAATTTCGAAGAGCGAGCCCGGGACGTCGGCGATGGCGGAGAGTAGCCACGGATGGGGATTGGCCTTCATGGCATAGCCCACCTGGGCGTTGCAGAAGGCGAACGCGTTTTGGATCGCGCGGAAGTTGTCGGCTGCACGCTTGGGATTCAGCAGCAGCGACGGAGTCGGCACGCGCCAGATAGGATGATCAGCAGCTGTGGCTGGATACTCTATTGGCGAGGCGAAGACTTGAGGGAACGGCAGCTTGTGGCTGCGAGACGATTGTGCGCCGAGAAACGTGCGCTGTGACTCAAAGACATCGTCCATTTAGTAGAAAAACTATTCCTCCTCAGCAGCCACGGCTAACCCTTGTTCTTTCAAAAGCAAAAGCAAAAGCAAAAGCAAAAGCAAAAGCGAAAGACACACGAGCGCTGTACCGCACTTGAAACCATTTGCATTTCAGCGTCGAATTTTTCGTTCGACACTTTCTGCAAAACAGGCGGAATATTACAACCTGCACCTGTGAATGCAATGGTGAGAAGCTTAAATTTTCTACATTCTTTTATGGGGTTGCGATGGGGTTGCGATGGGGTTGCCGACGGCCGACGTGAATGTGCGGGTGGTTCGCGCAGAGGAAGCGCTCGCCGGCGTGTGGGGGGTGCTGCAGCCTGCCCGACAATGGGCGAAATGCGTACGAGGCCTTATGGTTTCGGCAAAATTTTGGCGCGCGGCTGAGAAAAAAGGCCGAGGCCCAGGCGCGGTGCTGCTGGCTGGCTGGTCCACAGATGCGTTATTTAGTACCTACTCAGGCCAGCCAGTTTTCCAACGCGAAACATGCGATTCCTTCCCCCTTCGGGGGAAGGAATCGCATGTTTCGCGGGAAATACTGATTTGGGCCTGAGTTCGCATTCCCGCGTGCTACCGACCGTACATCCGCGTCATTTTGCCGAGTCTGGTACACAGCGCGGGGGTGAGCTGATCCCAGCGGAAGCGCCAGAACCAGTTGCCTTCGGCGCGGCCGGGAAAGTTCATGCGCGCGTCGCTGTCGAGTTCGAGCAGGTCCTGCAGCGTGAGGATGACGGTGTTGGCGGTGGACATGAGCAGTGCGCGGAACAGGTCCCAGCAGATGTGTTCGCCGGTGGCGATGCCGAGATATTCGCGCGCCTGCTCGCGGCTGTCGTCGTCGAGATTTTTCCACCAGCCGACGGTGGTGTCGTTGTCATGCGTGCCGGCGTAGGCGACGCAGTTGGGGATATAGCTGTGTGGGAGAAAGTTGGCATCGGAGTCGGCGACGAAGCCGAAATGGAGCAGGCGCATGCCGGGGAAGTCGAATGCGTCGCGCAGCTCTTTTACCTCGTCGGTGATGATGCCGAGGTCTTCGGCGATGATGGGCAGGTTATCACCGAGGGCGGCCTCGATGGCCTCAAAGAGCGCCTTGTTGGGGCCTTTGACCCAGCGGCCATTCATGGCGGTGGGTTCGCTGGCGGGCACTTCCCAATACGATTCAAAGCCGCGGAAGTGGTCGATGCGGACGTAGTCGTAGAGTTTGAGCGCGGCCTTGGTGCGCTCGATCCACCAGACGTAGCCCTGTTTGGCCATGACGTCCCAGCGATAGAGCGGGTTGCCCCAGCGCTGGCCGGTGGGACTGAAGTAATCCGGGGGTACGCCGGCGATGAAGGTTGGGTGGCCGCGTTCGTCGATCTGGAAGAGTTCGCGGTTGGCCCAGGCGTCGGCGCTGTCATAGGCGACGAAGATTGGGATGTCGCCGATGATTTGTACGTTCTTCTCGGCTGCGTAGGCGCGCACGGCAGTCCACTGCTGAAAAAACTGAAACTGCATGTATTTGTGCGTCTGCACCTGTTGCGCGTAATCGCGGCGGGCTTTGCTGAGTGCGGTGGGGGTGCGCCGGGCGATGTCGTCCTCCCAGGTGTGCCAGGGTGCGCCGCGGTGCGCATCCTTGAGCGCCATGAAGAGGGCGTAGTCGTCGAGCCACGACGCGTTGTCGGTGCAGAAAATTTCGAAAGCTTTCTGCTGTTCGTCGGTGGCGTAGTTGGTGAAGCGCACGTAGGAATGGCGCAGCACGGCGAGTTTGAATTCGATCACTTCGCCGAAGAGCACGCGATCGTCGGGGAACGAACGAGTGTGAGTGAGCTCATCCGCCTGCAACGCGTCGTCGCGCACGAGCTGCTCGAGGTCGATCAGCAGCGGGTTGCCGGCGAAGGCGCTGAAGCACTGGTAGGGCGAATCGCCGTAGCCGGTGGGGCCGAGGGGGAGCACCTGCCAGAGTTTCTGGCCGGCTTCCGCGAGGAAATCGACGAAGCGACGCGCGTTATCTCCGAGGTCGCCGATGCCATATTTGCCTGGAAGCGAAGTGGGGTGGAGGAGGATGCCGCTGGCGCGTTTTAACATGGTATTTTTTAAGACAATAGAGATTTAGAGATTAGGTAACTACTCAGGCCCAAATCAGTATTTCCCGCGAAACACACTATTCTCTCCCCCTTCGGGGGAGAGAATAGTGTGTTTCGCGTTGGAAAAATGGCTGGCCTGAGTAGTTACGAGATTAGTGATAGTCGATAGTCGATAGTCGATAGTGATTGCGAAAATCGGTTTCGTAGAAGTTGATCCACCGTCACTACTTACTACTCACCGTCACTACTCACTTTTTTTTCTTCGTCTGCTTCGTTTTTACAAGTGCCGCAGCGAGCACCTGTTCGACGCGATCCACGAGGACGAAGTGCAGCGCGCGGCGCACTTCGCGCGGGAGGTCGTCGAGGTCGGGTTCATTGCGGCGCGGCAGGATGATGATTTTCAGGCCGGCGCGGTGGGCGGCGAGCACTTTTTCCTTGATGCCACCGACGGGCAGCACCGAGCCGCGCAGGGTAATTTCGCCGGTCATGGCGATATCAGGGCGGACCTTGCGGCCGGTGAGCAGCGAGGTGATGGCGGTGACGAGTGTGACGCCGGCGCTGGGGCCGTCTTTGGGCTGCGCGCCGGCGGGCACGTGCACGTGGATATCGCTTTTCTCGAAGACGTCGGCGGCGATGCCGAGTTCGTCGGCGCGGCTGCGGATGTATGAGAACGCGGCCTGTGCGCTTTCGCGCATGACGTCGCCGAGCTGGCCGGTGAGTTGAAAGCCGCGCGCGCCGGGCATGCGCGTGGCTTCGACGAACAGGATGTCGCCGCCGACGGGTGTCCAGCTCATGCCGGTGGCGACGCCGGGCAGTTCGGTGCGTTCGGCGATTTCACTGTGGAAGCGCGCCTTGCCGCGCAATTTCTGTAGGTCACCTTCCCCGACCTTATGGGGAAATGTGAGTTTGCCCTCTTGCATGCGGGTGACGAGTTTGCGGCAGATGCTGCCGATCTCGCGTTCGAGGCTGCGCACGCCGGCCTCGCGCGTGTAATCGCGCATGAGTTTGAGAATTGCTTCGTCGCTGAACGTCACTTCGCCGGGGCGCAGGCCGTTTTCCTTGAGCTGGCGCGGCACGAGATAGCCCTTGCCGATGGCGAGCTTCTCCTGTTCGGTGTAGCCGGAGAGCGGCAGGATTTCCATGCGATCGCGCAGCGGGCCGGGAATCGTGTCGAGCGAATTGGCGGTGCAGATGAAGATCGCTTGCGAGAGGTCGAAGGGCACGTCGAGGTAGTGGTCGCGGAACGAGCGGTTCTGCTCGGGGTCGAGCACTTCGAGCAGCGCCGATGACGGATCGCCGCGGTAATCGGCGCCGAGTTTGTCGATTTCGTCGAGCATGAAGACTGGGTTGCGGCTTTCGGCGCGGCGGATGCTTTGGACGACGCGACCGGGCATGGAGCCGATGTAGGTGCGTCGGAAGCCGCGGATTTCGGCTTCATCGCGCACGCCGCCGACGGCCATGCGGATGAACTTGCGGCCCATGGCACGGGCGATGCTGGCGCCGAGCGATGTTTTGCCAACGCCGGGTGGGCCGACGAAGCAGAGGATGACGCCCTCGCGCTCGGGGCGGATCAGGTCAGCAGAGACTGCGGCTGCGGCTGCGGCTGCGGCTTTGGCTTTACCCTTCTTTTTGGGCGTGGCGACCGTGGCAGCAGCTGTTGCGCGTTCCTGCGCGAGCTCCATGCGGCGGCGGCGCACAGCGAGAAATTCGAGGATGCGTTCCTTGATGTCGTCGAGGCCGTAATGATCTTCATCGAGCACTTTGTGCGCGTTTTTGATATCGAGGTTGTCGGGCGTGGTTTTGTTCCACGGCAGCGACGTCATCCAATCGAGGTATGTGCGGATGACGCTGTATTCGGCCGCTTGTGTGGGCAGCTTAGCGAGGCGTTCGACTTCGCGTTCGGCCTCGCGGCGCGCCTCATCGTTCATGCCGGATTCGGCGATTTTGGCGCGGAAGGTGTTGAGCTCAATCTGCTGCTCGTCCGCTTCGCCGAGTTCCTTCTGAATGGCCTTGATCTGTTCGCGCAGATAAAACTCGCGCTGCAGTTTTTCCATTTCGCCGCGCGCCTGCGTCTGAATTTTTTGACCGAGCTGCAGCACATCCAGCTCTTTGTTCATGAGCTGCAGCAGCGCGAGCATTTTATTCTGCAGGCCATCCATTTCGAGCAGGCGCTGGGCATCGGCCATTTCCATGCGCATGTACGTGGCGGCGGCGTAGGTGAGCTGGCGCGGGTCGTCGACGTTCTGAACCATCTGCCCAAGTTCGTCGGGCATGTCCTGGCGCAGTTCGCTGATTTTGGCGAAGAGGTCCTTGATATTGCGGCGCATTGCCTCGATTTCAAGAGACATTTCCCATGGCTCGGGCGCAGGTTCGATGCGCGCGGTGATGTACGGATCGCTGCCGATGATTTCGACGATTTTGAAACGCTCGGCGCCCTGCACGATCATGTTGAGTACGCCGTCTGGGCCTTTGAAGTGGCGCACGATGGCGCCGATCGTGCCGTAGCGGAAAATATCGTCCGGGCCGGGTTCTTCCTTTTCGGTGGAACGCGCGGCGACGAGGCCGATCTGCGCGCGCTGGAGCAGAGCGTCGTCGATGAGCTTGAGCGAACGCGGCTGAGCGATGCGCAGTGGCAATGCAGCCATCGGATAGACGAGTATGCCGCGCGTGGGGAGCAGGGCGACCACCTGCGGCATTTCGGATGGTTCGGACGATGTGCCGTCGCTTTGTGTGTGGTGCCGGGCATTCGCTTCGGCTTCGGCTGCGGCGTCCATCATGCCGGCGAGCGTGCTGAACAGGTCGTCGTGATTGTCTTGCATGTGTGAGATACGAAAATAATCCGACGCTGTAAAAGGCAGGCACCGGCGATTTTCGAGTAAGGTCGCTAAGTCTAACGGTTTTCGGCGAAGATGTCGGACGGACGACGGGGAAGGGTGCATCCGCCGTTGGGGGCAGATTTCATGAAATGGCGCGTGCTGTCACCCAGACCGCGGGTCTGGGCTGGGGCTGCGTCGCGCCAACGGCGCGGCCCACCGCGGCAGACCAATGGCCAATCCCAAGGGGGCGGTCGCTTCCCCCGGGTGACTGCGGCGCGACGATGTGCAGTCAAATTTCACCCCAAACTGCGGATGCACCCTCGCCTCTGCGTCTGCCTCTGCCTTTCTGCCTTCGTGCGAAACATGCCGCGTCGTACAATCGGCGCATCATGGCAACGGTGACTTCGATCGCTGATCTCGGCCGGCACGTCGGCGAGGTTGTGACGCTGCAGGGCTGGTTGTACGACAAGACGCACAAGGGCAAGCTGATTTTTCTGCAGGTGCGCGATGGCTCGGGGCGCTGTCAATGCGTCATGTTCAAGGGCGACTTTGACGAGGCGACGTTCGAGGCGCTGAAATCGCTGCCGCAGGAATCGTCGCTGCGGGTGACGGGCGCGGTGAAGGCTGAGCCGCGTGCGCCGGGTGTGCCGGGCGGCTTCGAGCTGGCGCTGCAGAGCGTCGAGGTGGTGCAGGCGGCGCAGGATTATCCGATCACGCCGAAGGAGCACGGCGTCGATTTTCTGATGGACCAGCGGCATCTGTGGATTCGCTCGTCGCGGCAGTGGGCGCTGCTGCGCATCCGCGCGACGATCATGCGCGCGATCCGCGGCTGGCTCGACGGTGCCGGCTATATCGAGATGAGCACGCCGGTGCTGACGCCGGCCGCGGCCGAGGGCACCAGCAATTTGTTCGAGGTGGATTACTTCGAAGATAAGGCGTACCTGGCGCAGACTGGGCAGCTTTACAACGAGGCCAACATCTTTGCGTTTGGCAAAGTCTATTGCTTCGGGCCAACTTTTCGTGCTGAGAAAAGCAAGACGCGTCGACATCTGACCGAGTTTTGGATGGTTGAGCCTGAGATCGCCTACTGCGACCTGGACCAGCTGCTGGAGATCGAGGAGCAGTTCGTCAGCTATATCGTGCAGACTGTGCTGCGCGAAAATGTGGCTGAGCTGAAGGTGCTCGAGCGTGATGTGACGAAGCTCGAAAACATCATGGCACCGTTCCCGCGCATTTCGTATGACGATGCGATGGCGAGGCTGAAGCAGATGCAGGCTGACATGCGCGCAGGCGTGCCGGTGCTGCGCCATGATGGTGCGCCAGTGCAGGGCATCGATGACCCGGCGCAGCTCGACATCGAGTGGGGTATGGACTTCGGCAGCCCGCATGAGACGGCGCTGACGCAGCTGTACGCGAAGCCTGTGTTCATTGTTGGTTTCCCGACGGCGGTGAAGGCGTTCTACATGGAGCCGTACCCGGATCGGCCGGAGGTGTGCAAGAGCGCCGACCTGCTGGCACCTGAAGGCTACGGCGAAATCATCGGCGGCAGCGAGCGCATTTCAGATCATGATGTGCTGCTGCAGCGCATCCGTGAGCAGAGTCTGCCTGAAGAGAACTACCGCTGGTATCTTGACTTGCGACGCTTCGGCTCGGTGCCGCACTCGGGCTTCGGCCTCGGCGTCGAGCGCACCGTGGCGTGGATCTGCGGCCTTGAGCACATCCGCGAAGCCAGCCCGTTCCCACGCATGCTGAATCGGATGTACCCGTGAGGAGCGTAGAGAGTCAGAGTAGAGAGTAGATTTTCTGACTCTCCACTTTGAATCTCCACTTTGACTCTCCACTTTGACTCTCCACTTTGACTCTCTACTCTGACTCTCTACTCAGCAACCGAACATGTCACCAAGTCAAGCGCACATCCCCCTCCTCGACGGCCCGACGCCGCTGCAGCATTTGCCGCGCTTGAGCAGGGCGATCGGCGGCGTAGACGTGTTCGTCAAGCGCGACGATCTGATGGGGATTGCGCTGGGCGGCAACAAGCTGCGCAAGCTCGAATTTTTGCTCGGCGCGGCGCTGGCCGAAGGGGCCGACACGTTCATCACGGTCGGGGCGCGACAGTCGAATCATGCGCGGCTGAGCGCGGCGGCGGCGGCGCGCGCCGGTTTGAAATGTGAGCTGGTGCTGACGCGCAGTGTGCCGCGCTTCGACGACGAGTACCTGTGGAATGGCAACGTACTGCTCGACGATCTGTTCGGTGCGCGTGTGCATGATCTGCCGGCCGGCTCCGACGCGCTGGCGTTCGCCGAGGCGCGCGCGACGGAGCTGGCGGTGGAAGGCCGCAAGGCGTACGTGTGCCCGGTCGGCGGATCGACGCCGCTGGGCAGCCTGGGCTACGTCGTCTGTGCGGACGAAATCATGGCGCAGGCGAAAGCTCAGGGCATAGCGTTCGACGAGGTGATCGTGCCGAACGGCAGCGGCGGCACGCACGCCGGGCTGGTGGCCGGCTTCGCGCAGTACGGCGCCGATGCGCCGCCGCTGCTGGCGTTCAGCGTGTCCGGGCGAGCCGAAGTCGTGCGGGCGTCGACGGCGGCGAAGGCGCGCGCTGCGGCGCAGCTGCTCGATCCGGCGCCGACGATCGCCGACGAGGCGGTGCGCATCGACGATACGCAGATCGGTGACGGCTACGGCATCCCGACCGACGCGATGCGCGCAGCCGTGCGGCGGATGGCGACGAGCGAGGGTGTGCTGCTCGACCCGGTCTACAGCGGCAAGGCGTTTGCCGGTCTGCTGCAGCGCGCCGCCGACGGTGTGTACCGCAGCGGCGCGCGCGTATTGTTCGTGATGACCGGCGGGGCACCGGGGATTTTTGCGTATCGTGAAGCGTTCGCGTAGTTCGGAAGAAGTTCCGAGTTCCGAAGAATCGTGCGCCTCACGCGCGCCGATGTCAAGACACACTCGGAACTTCTTCCGAACTACGAACTTCTTATTTCCTCACATCCATCGCGTACATCGGCCCAACCTGCGGGACGTAGTAGTTGTGCAGGACCAGCGTGCTGAGCGCGTAGGTTTCCATACGCGACAAGCGCACCGTTACTTGCATCGTCGCCGGGTCGTAGCGCTGGCCCGGGACGAGCGCCCATTGACCGCCGATCGCCGTCGTCCGACCGCCGTCGTCCATCATCCGTCGTCCGTCGTCCATACGGCGGTCTGCGGTCGGTGGTTGGCGGTCGGCGATGGGCACGAACACATACAGCCACGGCCGCTCGCCGTTCGGCACGATGCTCGGGTCCACCGGCAGCTCGATCGTGATCGGCCGTGAGATCTCCGATACTGGAATCCAGTTGAGCAGCGCATCCAGCCGGAACACGTGCATCAGCACGTTGCCCAGCGGCGGGATCGGCGGCGCAACCGGCGTATAGGTCAGCACGAAGCTGCTGCCCAGCGCCGGCACGGTGATCGTCGCGCCACTCGCTGTGGTGATCACACCGCCGGAGGCGGGCACTTCACCGCTTGAAAACGCTACGTACAGGAATGCCTGCGCTGCGGTGGCTGAACCGTTCGTCCCGGTCACCACGAAGTCGACGTAGGTGAAGTTTTCGCCGGCCGGCATCTCGGGGATGTCGATGCGGCTGTCATCGCGCACAGTGAAGGTCACAGGATTGCCACCCACACTGACGGAGAACACGTCGGTGAAGCCGTGGCCGAACAGCGAGACGGGTATGAGGCCGGCGGGGACGCCGGTCTTTGGCCACACGTTGCCGATGGCCAGCACACCGGGCGTGGGGGAAGCGGTGGAGATTGGTCCGGGCGTGGGGGAAGCGATGAGGGACGGTGTCGGCGAAGCAGCAGGCGTCGCCATTGCCGTCGATGTCGCTGTAGGCGTCGATGTCGCTGTAGGCGTCGATGTCGCTGTAGGCGTCGCCGTCGGTGTCGCTGCGTCACGCGCGACCTCGATCACGTAGCTGCTGTGGGTGCTGCCGTCAGAGGAAGTGACGGTGACGGTGATCGTGTTGAGGCTGGTGTTCAGCGTGCAGTTTGCAGGGCTGTTGGCTGGCGTGCAGATGCCGGGCGCGGCGGTGATGGTGTAGGTCGCGCTTGGGTTGCTCAGCGTCGGCGTCACCAGAATGCTGGCGGTCGAATTCGGCACGTTCGCGGTGTAGGCGAATGTGTGCGTGATGAAGGCCGGTGCCAGCGGGCCCGGATCGATTGTCAGATCGCTCAGCGAGGATATGCGTCCCGGGCTCATTTCGTTGCGGTATACGACGCTTTCAACCGCATCATTCGCCATGGCGAGGTCGAGGTCGCCGTCGCCGTCCATGTCGCCCCACGTCAGATCGGTGCCTTTATAGAAAGCGGTTCCGATTTTGACTTTGGTGGCGAAGACGCCTGAACCATCGTTGAGGTACACCCAGCTCTGGGTGTTGGTGCCGCCCATGGCGACATCGAGGTCCCCATCGCCGTCGAAGTCGCCGGCGGCGAGGCCGGAGCTGGGTACCAGGCACTGAAAATCGGTCCCTTCAGTGAAATTCGCGGTCCCACCGTTGAAAAAGACGCGGCAGCGGCTGATCGACGTGGCGACCAGAATGTCGAGGGTGCCATCGGCGTTGAAATCTCCGAGAGCAGCGGCTCTTGCGATGCCGGGCGTCGCCACAGTGCCGGTTGAAGTCATATAGACGACCGAGGTGGCGAAATTGCCTGCCCCATCGTTGAGATAGGCGATGCTGTTCGTCTGGGCGCTGCTGGTGACGAGATCTGGGGCGCCGTCGCCGTTGAGATCGCCCCAGAGTGCATCACGAAGGCTCGGAATCGAAGCGATGGTGACGCCGGCGTCGAACGTGCCGTCACCGTTGTTGCGGTAGACCTTCGTTTCTTTGGTCTGTCCGGCGCCCATCGCCAGATCAAGGAATCCGTCGCCGTTGAAGTCGCTCCATGCGAGATCGCTGAAGCCCAGCGCGGATGCGCCGATGGGAATGCTGGTCGGCAACAGATTGCCGTGGCCGTCATTGATCCAGACTGCGCTCTGGCCGAAGGCGACGGCGGTCGCAAGGTCGAGATCGCCGTCGTTGTCGACATCGCCCCATGCCATGTCGTATACGGCGTCGCCGGAGGTGAAGGGGACCGTGCCGGTGAAATTGCCGGTGCCGTCGTTGAGGTAGATGAAGTTGTTGCCGTCGAATCTGCCCTGGGCGAGGTCGAGGTCGCCGTCGCCGTCGAAGTCGCCCCATGCGGTGGCCATGGCTACGGTGAGGATCGTGGTGGGAGCGAGCATATCTCCACCTGCGGCGGAGGTGGCGGTGGTGAACTGAAACACCTTCGCGGAAGTCGGCGCATCGCTGGCGAGGTTGCGCGTTCCGGTTGTGGCACTTGTCCACACGAGTTCTCCGGGGAAGAAGGCGGTTGTGGGTGATGCAGTGGCTGCTTCGCCGGCTGCGCTGTAGGTGGCATCAACGCGGCCGCTCATCAGGCCATGCAGGACGATCGTGCGGCTGGTAACTGTGCTGGCATTGAGCGCGGCGCTGTAGGTCAGCACCACGTTGGAGGTGACCGGCGCGGCGATCGTGTTCGCTGCGGGGTTGGTTTCCGAAAGCGTCAGCGATGCCGGCCTGGCGTCGGCCGAGCGGAGATTCGACCACGACGGGCCGGTCAGGAGCAGGAAGGCTGCGATCGTCGCTCGAATAGCGAGCGGCATGTGCGAAGCAGGGAGGATGTTCATAGGTTGCTGCGATCTTCGCTGGATATATGGTGAATCGGGGGTGAATCGGGTGGTGAATTCGACGTGCATTCTGCTGCTCTGGGTGCATGGGCTGTTTGGGGGGATTGCGTGTCGACCGCCGCCCGCTACAGCTGACTGGGAGCCTGCTCGGAGCGAAGCGCAGGGATTGCCACGAATATGGAAACACCGCATCTCCTGCCGCGCCTGACGGAAGCTGACAAAAGCTGGGCTTGCCATTGCCAGCCAGCGGGAGGGCTTTTGGAAGTACACTCAACTCCACGAAATGCGTCAGGCATTACCGCAATCCCGCGTTCGATTGATCGAGCGCTCACGCTTGTTGCATTTGCTTGGTGACTGGCGTGAACTACGTCTGATTCGCGTCACTGCACCGGCCGGCTTTGGCAAGACGACGCTGGCGGCAACGTGGCTGCGACAGATGGGGGATGGGACGATCATCGCGTGGCTGTCGCTCGATGCCGAGGATGACGTAGAGGCAGTGCTGTTGCAGCACATCGAGGAATCGTTGCAGCCTGCGTTGCCGGAACTGGCAGCGGCTTGGACCCTTGAAAGCGCCGGTCGTCTGACGTTTGTGCAGACATTGCGCCTCTTGTGCCGTGCCGTGGTGGATGCGGGCCGAGATTTCATTCTGGTGCTGGACGACTGTCATGTGCTGTGCGCTGCGGGGTCGGTGGGTATGTTGCAGCAGTTGCTCGACATGGCGCCGCCGAATCTGCATCTGGTGCTGCTTTCGCGCGAGACTGTGCCGCTGAACGTGGCGCGCATGCGGTTGCAGGGGACGCTATTGGATATCGTGGCGGCGGACCTAAGCCTGGATCACGAAGAATTTGACATATTTGTGCGCGGGAGTGCGCTGGCTGGGCTGAGTGCAGATCAATTGGTGAAAATCGAGCAGCGAGCGGCGGGCTGGATCGCTGGCCTGCAAATGCTGTTGCTGACGCGGCACGCGCGTGAGGCGTTGCCGGATGAGGCGTTGCCGGATGAGGCATGGCAGGCAGGGATCGTGGCTGAATTCATGGAGCAGGAAGTCTTTCGCTACATGGATCCGGTGGTGCGCGCGTTTCTGATCGACACGGCGCTGTTGCCGTGGCTGGCGGCGGAGCCGGCGGTGGTCGTTACTGGGCTGGATGAAGCACATTGCACGCGGCTGCTGTATGCGGCGGCTGATACGAACGCATTTGTGACGCCGTTTGCGTCGCCGTCGAAATTTACATGCCGCTGTCATCCGCTGTTCCGAGAATTTTTACTGCGCAAGCTGCAGGATGAGCGTTCGCCTGCGCAACTGCGCGCGCTGCGGCTGCGCACAGCGGCGTGGCTTGGCGCACACGACGAGATCGACGCGGCGTTGACGCTGCTTCAGCCGATCGGGGCGTGGGATGAGGCGGCGGCGATCGTGGCGGCGGCGAGCCGGCCGGCGATCCTGCGCATGGATTTGGCGTCGCTGCAACGCTGGCTGGCGCGCCTGCCTGCCGACGTCGTCGATCGCACGCCGCAGCTGGCGGTGGATGCGGCGTGGCTCATGTTTTTGAGTGACGGCGCCGATCTGAAAGTGCCGGTGGCGCGTGCGTATCAGGCGTTGGCTGGCGCCGAACCCGGCGCGGACGTCGATGAGTGGCGCACCGAATTGGGCGTCCTGCAGGTGTTTTGCGAATTGACGGATGGCAATTTCTCTGCGGTGCGCGCTACGATCGCGCGCACGACGCAGATTGCGCACGCAGCTGTTGGCTTGGGCGCGGGGTATTTGTATCTGGTGAGCAGTTACGAGCCCGCTGATCCATCTGATTTCGATCAGCGCATTCAATTGCTCATCCGCGGCGAGCAGATTTTTCAGGCGATCGGCTTCGACTATGGCTGCATCGAAGCTGCCGTGGCGAAGGGTCTGACCAGGCGTCGCTACGCCGACATGAAAAGCACGCTGGCCAGCATTCAGTACGCCATCAGTGTGGTTCACAGGTCGGGCTGGGAGCACAGCCTGTACAGCTTCGACTGTCATATTGCGTGCGGCGAAGTTCTATATGAAATGAATCAGCTCGATGCTGCGCGCGCCGAATTAAAACTTGCGGTTGCGGCGAATCAATACAGCGCGAGTGCGGATGCAACTGCCTATCTTGCGCGCCTGATGCTCGAGCTGTGCGACTGGGCAAATGCGGATGTTCTGGCTCTTCCTGAGGATGACGATGTCTGGGCCAATATCGTTGGTACGACCAACCCGATCATCGTGGCGAACGTGGGCTGGATACGCATTCGGCGTGATCTGTGCGCCGGCCGGCTGGAGCGCTGCTGGCAGACTGTGGAAAACATGGGTGTGTTTCCGGCGAACTTGACTGCAGATATGCCGGAAATGACGTGGATCAGCGTGCTGACCGGGGCACTGGCGGATGGGCAGCAATTGGCGCTGCTCGACGTGCTGCTGGCTGATTTCCGACGGCGCCTGGAAGCGGCTCACAACAACTGGATGCTGCTGCGCGTACGGGTGATGCAGGTGGTGCATCGGTTGTTCATCGACGATCTGGCTGGCGCCGAAGCGGAGCTGGAGACGCTGCTGCCGCACATCGAGCAGAGCGGCATGCTGCGGATCGTGCTGGACTGGCCGCAGCTCGAGCTGTTGCTGGCGCGGAGCCAGTCGCCCTTTGCGCAGCGGCTGAGCGGGATGTTCAGCTATGGCGCGCCTGCAGGGCCTCCGTTTGGCCTGAGCGCGCATGAATTCCAAGTGCTGCGCGGTATCGCGACGAATCTGTCGACTGCCGAGATCGCGCGGAAGATGGTCATCGAGACGAGCACCGTGCGCAAGCACCTGGTGCGTGTCTTTCGCAAGATGGGCGTGCACAGCCGGGACGAAGCAGTGCAGGTGGCTCGTGATGCCGGGGTGGCTTAGTCCGAGTTTTGGGAAATCGGGCGTGTGTGTGATAAATCACGTGACTCGCCCGCACGCCTCTTTCTCTTTGTGCGATCTGGTGTATTCATGGAAGAAATGCCATAAGACGGCAAGTCACGTTAGATATGTTGACGTGAAGAATCCACTCGGAACTTCTAAATCATCCACCATTCGATCGTCAGCAACAACAGGGCAGCCACGGCAAGCCACGGCCATATTTCCGCGCGGCCGGCGGTTTCTGCGCCTGAGCTGCCTGCTGCACCTGCCGTGCCGAGTGTGAGCGGGCCGGAAGGTGTGAGGGCGGATTCGCCGTCGTCGGTGAAATTCACAGCAAAGGCGCTGTTTACAGCGCCGGCATGCACGAGATACATGCCTGGCTGCATCGTTTCTGCAAAGCCTGAGGGTCCGGCGCTGCGCTGTGCGCCGTCTGGCATTTCCACGCGCGCATTTGCTGGCAGCGGCACGACTTCGCCCGGCTGCACGTCGGCGGGCAGGTCGAGTCCCTGCGCCGGCGCGAGCCATTCGGCGGCGTTGGCGACCAGGATGGGGAATGCGATCTGCAGCGGCAGGTCGCTGCGATTCAATGAGAAGGGCAGCAGCATGATGCGGCGCTGCTCGGCGTCGACGCCGGCGTAGAGCAGTGGGCCGCCCTCACTGAGCAGCACTGGCTGCAGCCAGGGTGGTGTGTCGAAACGTTGCGCGCCCTGCACTGCGACCGGCCGCCAGTCGACGGCTTCGAGCACCGGGTGCGCGTCGGCGCGCAGGAAGCGTGTGTCGGTGAAACAGCTGGTCGGTGCGAAATTGGGTGCGACACCGATGATGAGCGCGCCGGCGCCGGACGGCACGCTGGCGGTGAACCCGTCGAGCACGTAGAGATCGAATGGCTGTTGTGCGTCGGGTGGGGTGGCGGCGCGCGTCACATCCCACCCGGGCAGCGCGGTGAGGGCCTGTTCGAGGAAGCGGTTGCTGGAACCGACGAGCACTGTGCGCCGGCGTTCGCGCACAGCGGCGACGGCGTAGGCGTCGTCATCCTCGGCGAGGGCGTTGCCTTCGGCAGCGTCGAGGTGCGCATGCACGCTGAGTGTGTCAAGCGGCAGGCCGTCGACGGTGAATTCTGTGGACGCGCCGGCGGCGACGATGAGATCGCGCATGTCGCTGCGCGCGTCGTCGACGGCGAGGGTCAGGCGTGCGCGCTGTTCCTGTGCCCCAAAGTTCGTTACGCGCACGAAGGCGGCGATGTCGCGCGTGCGGCGGCGCAGACGTAGTGTGGTCACAGCGAGGTTGTCGCTGGAGACGCCGACGGGGAGGAACTGCACGGGCGTGCGCAGTGCGGCGAAGGCGGGCACGTCTAGGTTTGCGCCATCGGAGACGACGACGATTGTGGCGTCGCGCACGTTTTCGGCTGTGGCAGCGGCGCCGGCGAGAGAGACGGCCTGCACCCAGCGCGCGGCGCGCACGCCGGCGATTGCCTGATCGAGCGCGGTGATGAGTGCGACGCGGTCGTCCGTGAGCGCGGTGAGCGCGTGCGGGGCATCGTCGACGAGTACGAGCTGCATGCGATCGGAGGCGGACATATGGCTGATGATTTCACGCACCTGGGTGCGGGCAGCGTCGAAGCGCGAAGGGGCGACATCGGTGGCGCGCATGGAGGCGGAGGCATCGAGCAGCACGATGAGGCTGCCGCGCAGGCTGGGGGTGGTGAGGACGAACGGGCGGGTGAGGGCGAAGACGAGCGCGGCGAGCGCGGCGAGCTGCAGAAAAAGCAGCAGATTGCGGCGCAGGCGCTGCCAGAGCGTGTTCGCCTCGCGGTCGGGCAGCACCTGACGCCAGAGCAGCGTGGAAGTGATGGGGTGTTCGCGGCGCTGCATGCGCAGCAGGTAAAGCAGCAGAATGGGGATGGCGAGCAGCGCGAAGGCGAGCGCCGCCGGATCGAGCCAGCTCATTCGAGCCAGCCCGCCTTGCGCAGGTCGTGCAGCACGATGTGTTCTGCAGGCTGGCCTGAATTTATAAGGAAGTAGCGTCCGCTTCGGCTGCGACAGGCGGTGGCGATTTCATCTGACCATTCCTGCAGGCGGCGCCGGTACGTGGCGAGCAGGCTTTCGTCGATGCTGAGGTCCTGTGTGTCGCCGGTTTCGACGTCGCGCAAACGTACGTCGCCGGAAAGCTGTGGGTCGAGTTCGTCGGGGGAGAGCACGTGCAGCACGCGTAGGTCGAAGCCGGCTGCGCCGAGGGCGTTGAAGCCGGGCAGCCAGCCATGCTGCTCGTCGAAGAGGTCGGAGAGCAGGAAGCAGAGGCCGGGGCGGGCGCCCTGGGTGCAGGATTTGAGCCAGCCGGCGAGGGCGAGGTGCGCGTTGGGAGTGGAGGTGTGAGCGGCTTCGAGGAAGCGCGTTAATTCGGCGAAGGCAGCGAGCCCGCGGCGCGGGCCGAAGCTGCGGCCGGTGCTGAGCTGCACGGTGAGCGCATCGCCGGCGGCGAGGGCGGCGTAGCCGAGCAGCAGTGTGAGTTGCACGGAGCAGGTGAATTTCGAGGGGGTGAAATCGCCGGGCTGCGGGAACGGCTGCGGGAACGGCTGCGGGAACGGCTGCGGGAACATAGACGCGCTCTGGTCGATGAGGATGTGCACGGCGAGGTCCTCTTCCTCTTCGAAGAGCTTGACGACGGCGCGTTCGTGGCGGGCGAAGACATTCCAGTCGATGCGGCGCGGATCGTCGCCCGGGGTGTATGCCCTGTAATCCGCGAACTCAACCGAACGGCCACGGCGCGTGCTGCGGCGCTCGCCGGCGGTTGCGCCACGGCGGCGGCGGGCGGTGCTCAGCTTCAGGCCGCGCAGGCGACTGAGGATGGATTCGGTGAGCATGGGGATATTCTAAGTTCCTGTCCATAAGTTTTGTCCGGCAGATTCGCCTCCCCCGCTTTGCGGGGGAGGCGAATCTGCCGCCAGAACTTTTGGCGACTCACTTAGATTTCAGATTTTGTAACTACTCGATCTATTTGGTTTTCCAACGTAAAAAATCGCGTGTTTTGCGGGAAATACTGATTTAGACCTGAATCTTTACGAAATCCAAACGCCCTCCCCTCGAAAATTCCCCGCGGGTGTGTTCTAATTCCGTCCGCTGGATGCAGAAATATCAGCCTGAAAATCCGCTTATTGTGCAAAGCGACCGCAGCGTACTGCTTGAGGTCGATAGTCCCCTGTACACAGAAGCACGTGATGCGCTGGCGCGCTTCGCGGAGCTTGAGAAGAGCCCGGAGTACGTGCATACGTACCGTATTTCGGCGTTGTCGTTGTGGAACGCGGCGGCGGCTGGGCTGAGCGCTGTACAGATTCTGGCTGAGCTCGAACGCTTTTCGAAATACCCGCTGCCGGACAATGTGCGCGTTGACATCGCCGATTCGGTCGGCCGTTATGGGCGTTTGAAGCTGCTGCTCGAAGACGGGCGGCTGCTGGTGGTGGCTGATACGCCGGCGCTGTTGATGGAAGTCGAGCGGCATCGTTATTTTGCGCCGCTGATTTTGCGCAAGCTGTCGCCGACGACGCTGGAGGTTGCTCCGGGAATGCGTGGGCACGTTAAGCGCGTGCTGCTGCAGATTGGCTTTCCGGCGGAAGACCTGGCAGGTTATCAGGAGGGCGCGGCGCTGCCCTTTGCAATACGCGAGCTGATGATGCAGGGCGCACCGTTTGAGATGCGGCATTACCAGGAAGATGCGGCCGAAGTGTTTTGGGCCGGCGGCAGTGCGGCCGGTGGCAGCGGCGTGGTGGTGTTGCCATGCGGTGCAGGCAAGACCATCGTCGGCATCGCGGCGATGGCGAAGGCGCAGACGGCGACGCTGATTTTGTGCCCCAACACCGTCGCTGTGCGGCAGTGGATTCGTGAAATCCTTGATAAAACCACGCTGGTGGAGGATCAGGTTGGCGAGTACAGCGGACTGAAGAAAGATGTGAAGCCTGTGACGGTGTGTACGTATCAGGTGCTCACGCATCGGATGAAGGGCGCGAAAGCGGCGGCTGAAGCGGCCGAAGCCCAAGGTGATACGCCGCCGACGGCGTTTGTCGAGTTTGCGACGGGCGGCCGCAAGCCGAAGAAGATGCCGCGGCTGGAAGAGTATCCGCATATGCAGCTTTTCAATACGCTGGACTGGGGCCTGATTATTTACGATGAAGTGCACCTGTTGCCGGCGCCGGTTTTTCGCATGACTGCCGAGATTCAGGCACGCCGCCGCCTCGGGCTGACAGCGACGCTGGTGCGCGAGGACGGCATGGAAGGTGACGTGTTCTCACTCGTCGGGCCGAAGAAGTACGACGTGCCGTGGAAGGACCTCGAGCGGCAGGGCTGGATCGCCACGGCCGAATGTCATGAAATTCGCGTCGGCATGGCTGAGGAAGAGCGGCTGGAATACGCGGTGGCCGGGCCGGATCAAAAATTTCAGCTGTCGTCGATGAATCAGCGCAAGGAACAGATTTTGTCGATGCTGATCGAAAAGCACCGCGACGACAGCGTGCTGGTGATCGGGCACTACCTGCCACAGTTGGCGGCGCTGGCGAAGCGCATCGGCGCGCCGGTGATCACGGGCGAAACGCCGGTCAAGCAGCGCGAAGTGCTGTATCGCCAGTTCCGCGAAGGCGAGGTCAGCCGGCTGGTGCTGTCGCGCGTCGGCAATTTCGCGGTGGACCTGCCGGATGCCAACGTGCTGATTCAGGTGAGCGGCATGTTCGGCTCGCGCCAGGAAGAGGCGCAGCGCCTCGGCCGTGTGCTGCGGCCGAAGAAAAATGGCCTGTTGGCGCATTTCTATACGGTGGTCACGCGCGACACGCTCGACCAGGAGTATGCGTCGAAGCGACAGCTTTTTCTGACCGAGCAGGGTTACCACTACGACATTTTGTATGAGGAAGAGGTGCCCGCTTTCACACCTGCTGTGATTGCAACGACGGCGGCGCCGGTGCGGCGCAGCGCAAGTGGCCTGCTGCGCAGCGGCGATTAAGTCATATATGTCGACTTCATCACGTCCCACCGATTCGAGCGGTGCGGCGGCTCGTCCGCTCTGGCCGGTCGCTCTGCAGTTTCGCCCGACTGAATTGTCGCTGGCTGAAACTGTTGATGCTGAGTTCAACGCAGCGCAGCTGCGCGAATTGGCGCGCTGGTTGAATGTCCAGCTGCAGGGCAGTTCAAAAATTGGCTTTATGCAACAGGTGGTCACAGCGCTGCATGAGCGTGTGGAGCGCATGTCCCTCGATGCCGAATCTGTGTTGGAAGGGCTGAGCGCCGAGCAGCAGGATTTCCTGCGGCGCGCCTTCACTGCGCGTGACCATGAGATGCACGTGCCGCGCAGCCTGTTGGCGTCGGTGTGGGCGCGCCAGTTCGATCGCGACGGCGACCGCAAGTTGAGCGAGATGCTGACCGGGCTGCGCAAGCGCGCGTTGATCTTCCCGACGTCGCCGGTGCAGTTTGGCCTGCGCGACGTGTATTACCGCTGGCTGTCACTCGGTCCGAATGTGCCTGTGGTGGCGTTTAAGGTTGAATCGCCGCGGCCGCTGCCACCGGAAGGGGCTGGTGAGCGTGGCGCGTTTCTTGACGACTTCGAGGCGCTGCTCGATGTGTTGATGAAATCCGGTGCGGTGGCGCGTGGGCCGCTGCCGCCGCATCCTCAGGCGACGCGCTTTCAATGGCTGCGCGACTGGGAGCATGATGCTGACGATGCGCAGCGCGTGCTCGTCTCGCGGCCGGGTTGGGTGCCCGATCCGCAGACGGGCATCGGTGTACCGCTGTTTTCGCCGCTGACGCCGCAGTCGACGGCGATGCTGGAGGATCAGACTGGGTTGACAGCGAGCCGGCTGGCGCTGCATGTAGCACTGGCGTGCGCGCTGCAGATGATTGATGCGCCGGCGCGCGATGCGAGTGGGCCGCGGCAGATGACGGCGCGCGTGCGCCGTATCGAAGAATGGCTGGTGCTTGGACCGGAGCAGAAGCTGCGCCGCGCCTGGCGTGCCTGGCTCGAAGAGGTGGCCGATCCTTTCGAAATGCGTGCAGTGGCAGAATCTGCGCGGCCGGGAGAGTCGTTTGTGATGCAGCGTGCGATCGGTGCGCGTGATTTGACGCCGGGGCATCTGGCGGCGGAATGGTGTGCGTTGCGTCGTTACATGGCGCGCGTGATGCGCGGGCTGCCGATAGGTGCCTGGCTGAGCTGGGATGATCTGCGCGCACAGCTCTTTGATTTCCTGCCCGAATGTGCCTGGGCGATGACGGATCGCGCGGACTGGTGGTTTGTTCAGGCTGGCAGCCGTGCACGGCTGCAAATGGCGCGCCGCGAGGATTGGAATCAGACGCTCGGCGCGGTGTTCGAGCACATCGTCGGCGATGGCATGGCAAATTTTGGCGCGGTGGAAGTGCAGCGCGTGGACGGCTGTCTGCGCGCGTTTCGGGTGACGGAACTGGGCGCGTGGCTGTTGTGCGAAACCATGCATCAGCCTCCGGAGTCACTCAGCGGGCGGCGCAGTGAGGCGGAACCGATCGCATGGAACCGTGAGGCGATGACGCTTTACTTGCAGCCAGCACCGGATCGGGCAGACATCATCGCGCTGATGCGCCGCATCGCTGATCGCGGTGCGACGTCGTTTACATATGCAATCACGCCGGTGAGTATCGAGCGCGCACTGAGCGATGGCATGACGCTGGACGAGGTGTCGCGCCGTTTCAAGCGCGCAGGCGTGAGTTTGCCGCGTCCGGTGAGCGATCTGTTTCGCATTGCGTCGCGCCGCTTCGGTCGTGTGCGCGTGTATCAATCACTCACAGTGCTGGAATTGGCGGATGAGATGACGGCGCGCGAGCTGGCGGCGAATACAAGCCTGATGCGGCATGTGGTGTACCGCATTTCGCCGCATGCGTTCGTGCTTCCGGATGATGTGATTGACGATTTGATCGATGAAATGCAGTCGAAAGGGTACACTCCGCGTATGCGATGAGGGGGCGGATGCGTGAAATAGTCGCAGCCTCGGCCTCTGATTTTCTCCCTAATTTCCTATGGAATCTCCAGCACAAGTCCTGAGCGCATCGGCCTCCGATTTTCAACGCGATCTGAGTCGCTACTGGCGACATGTGCGCAAGCAGGGCGGTGTGGCGCTGACGCAACAAGGCTGGATTTTCAAATCGAATTTCAAGTCTTTTCTGACAGCGCTGAATGTGCCGATTGTGTTGCAGAACAACGACGAGCAGAACAACGGCCGGCTATGGTTCATGCGGCGGCTGCTGGTGCAGATGCACGAGTTGCAGGGTGACAACTTTGGCGATTTTCTCGCGGTGACGTCGGCGAGCCGGCTGCTGACAATGCCGATGGCGCAGCGTGTGCGCTGGGTATTTGAAGCGTGGCGCGACGGCGGCGCGTGGAATGAATTAATTCGCATGCCCGGGCAGAATGTCGGCTTCGATCATCGGCGTGAAGCGCCGAGCCTGCTGGCGAAATCGCGCGGCGTGGTGCTGCGCTCCATTGCGCGGCTGGCAAATGGCACGATCGGTCAGTGGCAGCCGACGGTGGCGCTGGTCTCACAGATTAAAAAGAACGAATACCAGTTCCTCTTTGAACGCAAGCGTGGCTATGGCGTTGGCGGGCTGTTTGCTTCTCCGTATTACAGCGCAAATAATCCGTACGGCATCAGTTTTTCGGTCGCACGCGACGAAGCCAGCGGCTGGGATATGGTGGAACGCGCGTTCATTATCGAGATGCTGACCGGTCCGCTGCACTGGCTTGGCATCGTCGATCTCGGCTATAACGCGGGTGAGCCGGGCGGTGAGTCGAATTCGCCGCATTCGTATCGACTGACGGATGTCGGTGCGTGGCTGCTCGGCATCGGTGCGCAGCCGACTTTTATCGAGACGGGTGGCCGGATCGTGGTGCAGCCGAATTTCACCGTGCTGGCAATGGAGCCGATCAGTGATGCTGTGCTGGTGGATCTCGATCACTTCGCGGATTCGCGCGGCGGCGATCGTGCGGTGACGTATGAAATTACGCGTGAGTCTCTGTATCGCGGCCAGCAAAGCGGCTGGAGCGCCGAACGGGTGACGGCATTTCTTGAAAAGCATCAGGGTGCGTCGGTGCCCGCCAATGTGAAGCGCACGTTGGATGAATGGGAATCTACGCATCGGCGCATTACCTTTCATCGGCGCCGCATGGTGGTGCAGTTCGCCGATGAAGACGCCGAGCTGCAGGCGTCGCTGCTGCTGACGCCGTATAAGCCGCATGTGCTCGGCGAGCGCGTGCACTTGCTCGGTTCGGGTGATATGGACAAGATCGTGACTGTGTTGCGCGACGCGGGTTGGATGCCGACCGTGCAGCTGGCCGGGCAAAGTGGCCTGGAGAACAGCGTGCGCGCCGATGAGGACGGCACGGTGACTTTTCTGCAGCCTGCGCCGAGTGTGCAGGCGCTCGGCCGCCTGGCGCAGTTCGCCGAAACATCGCCCTATCGCATCACGGCTGCAAGCGTCCGCGACGCGATGAATCGCGACCTCGATGTCGAGCAGGTGCTGGCGATGCTGGCTGAGTTGCACAGTGGCCCGCTGCCGGCGGCGCTCGAACGGTCGATTCGGCAGTGGGCGGGCTTTTACGGGAGCGCAGCGTTTCGTGATGTGGTGCTGCTCGAATTGTCGAACGCTGATGTGCTGGCCAATCTTTTGCAGGATCCGGACGTCGGACGATTTCTTGCGTCGATCGAAGGCTGCACACAACCGCTGGCGTTCGTGACCCCTGAAGGCGTCGATGCCGTGCGCGCAGTGCTGGCCCAGCGGGGCGTGGCGCTGTAGGAGCGCTGTAGGAGCGCTGTAGGAGCGCTGTAGAAAGACGAGGGACGACGATGTTGAGATGTCTCAACGTCGTCGTCCCTCGTCTTTCGTTTATTCACGTTTATTCACGTTTATTCACGGCATTGGCGTCGGCTCTTTTAGCACGAGCACTGTCACGACGCGCTGGCTGCGGCCGACGGTGATTACATAGACGATGGTCGGGTCCTTGAATGGGAGCAGAACATCGTTTAACGCGAAGCGTCCGTTGGCGGCAACGGTGCGGCGGCCGACGACGATGGCGTCCAGTCCGTTGGTGTTTTCGGTCAGCGAGATGGTGACGCGATCGCCGGCCGGCCAGCGTGCGCCGGAGATGTTGATCAGCGTACCTCCGGCACCGACGGTGAAAGTGGCGACGGTGGTCGCGGTGATGCCGCCGGTGGCGGTGGCACGTGGCGTACTTGTCGCGATGGGGATGGCTGTCGCTGTGGCTGGAGTGCGCGGCGTGTTTGTCGCGATGGGGATGGCTGTCGCGATGGCGATGGCCGTCGCGGTGGGCGGCTGGCGCGTCGCGGTGGGCGGCTGGCGCGTCGCGGTGGGCGGTTTGCGCGTCGCGGTGGCGATGGGAATGGCCGTGGCGATCGGTGGCATGGTCGGCAGTGACGTCGGTGGGATGGGGATGGCCGTGGCGGTGGGGGGGACGGCGGTGGCCATGGGAATCGGGATGGCCGTGGCGGTGGGGGGGACGGCGGTGGCCATGGGAATCGGGATGGCTGTGGCGGTGGGGGGGATGGCGGTGGCCATGGGGATGGCCGTGGGGACAGGCGTTCTGGTGGGGCGTGGCGTGTGTGTGGGCAGCGGCGAAGGTGTGATGGGCACGACCTGATTGAATGACATCTGTGCGATGGCCAGGCCGCTGCGTTCGTAATATTCCACGCGCAGGCGGCGGTTGCCGCGGCCGAGTGTGACTTCGGCTTCGGCGGTGCGCGAGCCGTCTTGCCATGCATCGATGACGAGCACGTCGTCGATGAACAGGCGCGCGCCATCGTCGACGCGCAGTGTGAAGTGCCAGGTTCCGCCATCGAAGTACTGCGTGCGCTGCCAGCGCGCGGAGAAGTCGTCGTAGGGGATGCGCGGATCGGGCGAGCCGGTGCGCCAGTTGAAGTCGATGACGTCGTCGTTGCGGGTGACGGTTGGGTCGCCGTTCAGGCTGGGATTGTTCCAGTAATCGCCGCGCCAATCTGGGAATGACTGGATGGCGGTGGCGGTGGCGGTGGCTGGCACCGGTGTGGACGTAGGTTCGGTGGTGTGCGTGGCGGCAGGAAGCACTTTTCTTGTTGGCGGGGCGACGGGAATTTCCGTGGGAGGCGTCGTCGGCGACGCTGTGGGAATTTCAGCGGGCGTGGCGGACGGGATGAGCAGTGCGGTGGCGGCGAGCAGGGTGAGGCTGGCGCGGGCGAAGGGGCGGCCGATGAGGCTGCTTTGTGCGAGCAGATCGTAGGGGCCGGCGGTGGATTGAATTGGGATGGCGCCGCTGAAGCGGAAGCGCCCCTCGGCGTCGGCACGTGTGATGCCGATGGCGATCGAGCCGCTCGGGTTGGTGCCGACGGGGATGAGGGTGAGTGCGATTTCCTCACCGACCTGCCAGCTGTCGCCGATGACGATAATCGGATCTCCTGCACGCAGTTCGACCGGCACCACGACGATGTTCGGGCGTGGGAGCTGGGGAGTAGGTGTGGCAGTGGCCTCGCGCCATTGGCAGCCGCTGAGTGTCACGGCTACAATCGCTGCGATTGTGCAATTACGAATTGTTTCGAACACAGCTGATCCTGTGATTCGTTTGTTCGAAAACTGATGGAGTTGGAGCAACCAAAGACGGCTCATGATTATGCGTAGATGGCAGCAAATCCCCGGTCCGAAGACCGTACTTTCCATCGCTGTCCGGAGTGCTGCTGAGGAAAATCAGCAGGATGGGTTCTTGATCGGAACGAACGAGGGCATCTGGGCTGTTTCCGTGTCTTTGAATTTGGAGGCGGATACGGTGTCCGCAACATCTGAGATTGTATCGGAAGGACTGCGACCGGCGACGGTGTCTGCGACGGCGGCGGCAGGTAGACGGATATTCGTGGGTGCATCGGACGGCATCGCCTTCACGGATGACGAGGGTGCTTCGTGGACGGCGGCGCTGCTTCCGGGCAGCCTGCATGTTTCGCAGATCGTGCCGTCGCCGGCGTATGCGAGCGACCGGCTGGTATTTGCGGCGACGATGCAGGGTGGCGTGCTGCGTTCGGCGGATGGTGGGGTGACGTGGGGGTTCTCGAACCTCGGCCTGAGCGATCCGGAGGCGGGGGTGCTGGCGCTTTCGCCACGTTTTCCTTTCGACCACATGTTGGTGGCGGCGGTGAACACGGGTGCGTTTATCAGCCGGAACCTGGGCCGCACGTGGAGCCCGCTGCCGATTGAGGCGGTGGCAATGCCAGTGTCCGGGTTCGCCTGGTCGCGTGATGCGTTGCTGGTGGGCAGTGAGACGCGCGGCGTGTATCACTCGGCGGATTTTGGCCATTCATTTGCGAAGCGTGCGACGTTCCGTTCGGGCGCGGTGAGTGCGATGGCGGCTTCGCCAGATGGCGGCCGTGTTCTGCTGGTGACGCCGCAGGTGGTGGCGTGGTCGGAGGATCATGGCGCGACGTGGCAGCGTGCGGAAGGGCGCGGCCCGCGCGGGGCGTTGTGCGCGGCAGTGGGTAATGACGGGCGGCTGTGGTGCGGCACACAGTCGGATGGGCTGTGGGCGTATTGATTATGTAACGAAAATCCCCGTCTTCTTAGAAGACGGGGATTTTTGTTACATAACGCGATTTGCGGATTTTACGGGTGTTTTGAATGAAAGTGACGATTACCGGCGGCTGCGGCCGCTTCGGCGCAGTGGTGCTGAGCCGACTGACGGCGCAGGGGCACGAGCTGCATGTGCTCGACCGGCAGGCGCCCAAGAGCACGCTGCCTGGGGGCGCTACCTTCGAACAGAGCGATTTGATGGACGCAGCTTGGCTGCGCAATCGATTTGCCGGCCAGGACGCGGTCGTGCATCTGGCGGCGATTCCGCACCCGCTGCTTGATCCGCCCGAACATGTATACGCGAACAATACCGTCGGCAGCTACAACGTATTGATTGCCGCAGCCGAAGCCGGTGTGCGCAAGGTCTGCCAGGCGTCGAGTATCAACGCCATCGGTGGCGCATGGAGCCGCGTTGCCCGCTACGACTATTTCCCCGTCGATGAGGCACACCCGACCTATAACGAGGACGCCTACAGCCTGTCGAAATGGGTGGCCGAAGCGCAGGCTGATTCCGTGGCGCGCATGCACTCAGAGATGACGATCACCAGCCTGCGCCTGCATGGGCTGGCGCCCGGCCCACGCGTGGAACATCATGACGCAGTGTTGATGGACGTGCCGGCTGAGCATCGCTTCCGCATTGTGAACCACCTGTGGGCGTACGTGAACATCGAATCGGCGGCGCACGCGGTGGAACTGTCCCTGCAGGCACAATGGCGCGGACATCAGGCATTCTTCATCGTGGCGCCGCGCACGATTTTCAACCCCGAAATTGCAAGCGCGGCGCTGGCATTTCAGCATTACCCCACCGCGGCGCTGCGCGCGCCACTCGACGGCAACACTGGCTTTTACGATTGCGCGAAAGCGGAACGACTGCTAGGCTGGGTTCATCACGAGTAATTACTCACGTTCAATTCGTTTTTCATTACTTTTCATCGCAAAACACGGTTTTCTCAGCTCTTTGGAGTTTTTTCGAATCGGAGCTCTTTTCGGAAACTCTTTTCAGAAAAAGGGACAGCGCGTTTTGTGGGAATGACTGGTTTGGGCCTGAGTAGTCACCATCAAGATCATGAGCAACAATTCTGACAACCGACGACCTGAGGACAACGTTAAAAGCGCATCGCGGCCGAGCGATCTGCGCATCACTGATGTGCGCACGTGCACGGTCGGCTGGCATGGCTGGCGCTTTCCACTCGTGCGCATCGACACGAATCAGAGCATTTATGGCATCGGCGAAGTGCGCGACGCCGCGACGAAGAACTACGCGCTGATGCTGAAGCGCCAGTTGATTGGCGAAAACCCCTGCAATTTGGATAAGGTTTTTCGCAAAATCAAGCAGTTTGGCGGACATGCGCGCCAGGGCGGCGGTGTCTGCGGCGTCGAAATGGCGTTGATGGACCTCACCGGCAAGGCGTATAACGTGCCCGCATACATGCTCGCTGGTGGAAAATTCCGCGACAAGGTGCGCATGTACTGCGACACCCCGAATGAGCCGACGGGCGAGGCGATGGGTCACAAGCTGCTCGGTCGCATGGCCAAGGGTTTCACCATGCTGAAGATGGACGTCGGCATCGAAATGTTGCGCGACGAACCCGGCACGCTCACCTGGCCGGCTGGCATGCTTGGCGAAACGCCGATGAACAGCAGTGAGTTCGACAAAATCGTCGACCGCAGCCAGATCATGCACCCGTTTACGCATGTTCATATCACGCCCAAGGGCCTCAAAATGCTGGCCGACTACGTCGCTGATGTGCGCGCGGTGATCGGTTATGACATCCCCCTCGCGGTCGATCATTTCGGCCATATCGGTGTGGATGACTGTCTGAAGCTGGGCGAGGTGCTGGAACCATTCAATCTGGCGTGGCTGGAGGATATGGTGCCGTGGCAGCACACGACCGATTGGGCGCGCCTCGAGCGCTCGCTGCGCACGCCTGTGTGTACCGGCGAGGACATCTACCTCAAAGAAGGCTTTAAACCGCTGCTTGAGGCACACGCAGTGAACGTCATTCATCCGGATCTGGCGACGTCGGGCGGCATTATCGAGACGAAGAAGATCGGCGATCTGGCGCAGGAATATGGCGTCAGCATGGCCATTCACATGGCCGGCACGCCGGTCAGCACGATGGCGGCGGTGCATTGCGCTGCGGCGACCGAGAACTTCATCGCGCTGGAGCATCATTTCACTGAGCTGCCGTACTGGAGCGACATTGTGGTCAGCACCGGCGGCGACGTCGGTAACCCGGTCATCCAGAATGGGTTTATTCCGGTTCCGGAGGCACCTGGCCTCGGCATCGACCTGAACGAAGCCGTTGTGCGTGAGCACATGTTGCCGGGCGAGGAATACTTTGGGCCGTCGACGCAGTGGGATGATGATCGCTCGTGGGACAGACTTTGGTCCTAGTTCGACGTAGGTAATAAGGGTAGGTCTTCAGTTCAGTCCGAATGCGGACGCGCCGTAGGGCTTCTTGCGGTACTAAAGATGGAGCATGCTTGGGCCTAATGATGGGTTCAGCTGCTACAGGTACCGAAGCTGCGCAGGTGGGTGCGTTTCGAGCAACTACGTAGGCCGGTCAATTTCCAGTCATGAAACATGCCATCTTTCCCCTCGGGGAGGGCCGGCGTGTTTCATGGGAAGTCCTGACCGCAGCTTAGAGTAATTGCATTTTGAGGCTGAACTGGGGGCGATGATGAGACAGGCGATTTATTTCGCAGGCAGTAGTGATATAGATGTGGCAGTGAAGCGGGGTCTGTTGCAGGCGGAATGCAGGGTGTACCAGGCGAAGAGCGTAGCTGAAACGCTGACTTTGCTTGAGCATCAGGCGACGGAGCGGCATATGCTGCGTGTGACTGAGTCGCTGGTGGTGCTGGTAGCTGAAATCGAGGGCAGCATGATGTTGCTGGAGACGATGTGGCAGCGCGGACTGCGAATGCCTCCGGTGCTGCTGATCGATCGCGTCGGCGGAGATGTCGAACGCGTTCGGCGCTGTGTGCGGCTTGGCGTGCGCGAGTACCTGTTGCCCTGGGATGACGAGTCGAAGCGTGAATCGCGCGCGCGGATGTTCGTGGAGTCGGCCGCACAGCAGTTGCTGCGCTGGGTCGCGCCTGTAGAGACGCGCACGGTGAGCCTGCAACGGTCGCGGCGCCTGCCGAATCCGATGGCGTCGCTGGATCTGCGCTGGGATGTCGGATCGCACACGATCTTCATAGGCGACAGCGGTACGGTCCAGCTTAGTCCGGCCGAAGCGCGTACTTTCGATCTCTTGTATACGCGCCGTGGCAAGACCGTCGGCATCGAAGAGCTGATCGAGTTTACGCTTGCTGCCGACCGTGACCGTAACCCGCAGCGCGAAATTCAGTTGCTGCGCACGCACCTTGCGCGCCTGCGCCGCCGTCTCGCTGCGCATCCCGGCTTCGGCTATCGCATCGAAAATCTACGCGGTAACGGGTACACGATGCTCTGAAGAAGTTCAGAGTAATTACTTGGGCAGGTCAGTTTCTGCCGTAAAACGTGCTATTCCTTTCCTTTTCATGGGGAACGGCGGGGTGATGCCGTGATTCGCGGGTTCATGTAGTCGAGTTTAGCCACTCCCGAAATACTCATCCAGTCCTGATGTAGGTACACTGCGGAAGCATTGCTGAGTTTCGAATTTTTTCCACGTAAAACTCGGCACTTGGAACTTCCTATGGACATCGAAGAATTTCGCGCGCAGGCGCATGCGCTTGTCGACTGGATTGCAGACTATCGCGCCGGAATCGCCGCACGGCCTGTGCAGGCGCAGGTGCAGCCCGGGGACGTTCTTGCGCAGCTGCCTGCGCAGCCGCCCGCAGAGCCGGAGTCGTTCGACGCGGTGATGCGCGACCTCGACGCGATCATCGCGCCTGGCCTGTCGCACTTTCAACACCCGTCGTTTTTTGGCTATTTCCCCGCGAATTCGCTGCCATCCAGCGTGCTCGGCGATTTCATGAGCACCGGCCTCGGCGCGCTTGGGCTGTCGTGGCAATCGGCGCCGGCGCTGGCTGAGCTCGAAGAGCGTATGGCCGAATGGATGCGCGGCATGTTCGGTTTATCGAACCTATGGCACGGCGCGATTCAGGACACCGCGTCGACGAGCACGCTGCTGGCGCTGCTGTGCGCGCGCGAACGCACTACGAATTTCGGTATGGTGCGCGGCGGCCTGCAGGGCGAGCCGCACCCGCTCGTCGTCTATGTTTCGAAATACAGCCACAGCTCGGTCGATAAGGCGGCGCTGCTGGCCGGCTTTGGCCGCGCCAATGTGCGTGTGATCGAAGTGGACGAAAATTTCGCACTGCGGCCGGATCTGCTGGAGCACGCTATCACCACCGACCGCGCTGCAGGTCTTGTGCCGTGCGTCGTCGTTGCCACCATCGGCACTACGACGACGACGGCGCTTGACCCGATCGCCGCCGTGGCCGGCATCGCACAGAAGTACGGGCTGTGGATGCATGTCGATGGCGCGCTGGCCGGTTCGGCCATGATCCTGCCTGAATGCCGCTGGATGTGGCAGGGCATCGAAGGCGCCGACTCGATTGTCATCAATCCGCACAAGTGGCTCGGCGTGGCGTTTGATTGCTCACTTTTCTATGTGCGTGATCCCCAGCATCTGATGCGCGTGATGGGCACAAATCCCAGTTACCTGCAGAGCGCGGCCGACGGCGCCGTGAAAAATTATCGCGACTGGGGTATTCCGCTTGGGCGCCGCTTCCGTGCGCTGAAGCTGTGGACGCTGATTCGTACCGAGGGCGTCGCCGCCCTGCAGGCACGGCTGCGGCGTGACATGAAAAATGCGCAGTGGCTGGCTGAACAGGTGCGCATACAGGAGAATTGGCGGCTGCTTGCACCGGTCGTTTTGCAGACGCTGTGCGTGCGCCATGAGCCGCCGGGCCTGCAGGGTGAGGCGCTCGATGCGCATACGAAGAGATGGGTGGATGCGCTAAACCGCAGCGGACGCGCGTATCTGACGCCGGCGACCCTCGAAGGGCGCTGGATGTGCCGCATCAGCATCGGCGCATACCCAACCGAGCGTGAGCATGTGGCTGCGTTGTGGGAAACAATAAAGGAGATTTCGGATTTCGAATTTCAGATTTCAGACTTCAGATTTCAGATTGAAGCCTCAAATTTGGAATCTAAATCTGAAATCTGAAATCTGAAATGACTACGTATCAATCCCAAAAAGTGATGGAAGGCTGGGTTGCGCGCGGCGATTTTGCTGGTGCGGCGCTGATCGTCGTGCGCGATGGGTGCGTGACGCAGGAGCACTACGTCGGTGACGCTGCGCCGGGAGTGCCTGCGTCGGCGGGCACGCTGTGGCCGCTTGCTTCGATCTCGAAGGTGTATTCGGTCACCATGATCATGCGCCTGGTGGAGCTGGGTGTGCTGTCGTTGAACATGCACGTGCGGCATTTTTTCCCGCAGTTCACCGGCGGCGGCCGCGAGAATGTCGTGTTGCGGCATCTGCTTACGCATACGTCCGGGTTGATCTACGAATCGCCGCAGATGGATGTGCGCCTCGCCGCACAGGTTCCGATGGATGCGCTGATCGACGAAGCGCTCACTGCGCCGCTGTTGTTCGCGCCCGGCAGCTCGATGTCGTATGCCGACTACAACACGCTGCTGGCCGGCCACATGGCGCAGACGGCGACTGGCCGTCCGTTCGCTGAGCTGGTGGAGCAGCTGGTGCTTGAACCGATGGGCCTGCGCGGCACGCACATTCGGCCGGGCGCTGAGCTGACTCCGCGCATCGCACGTGTGCGCAATGTGATGGCCGAAGGCACGCCGGGCGAAATGTACAACTCTGTGCATGCGCGCGGTCTGGCGCATCCAGCCTTTGGCGTGCTGGCGACTGCGCCGGACCTGATGCGATTCCTGCAGCACTTCGCGCCCGGCGGGCCGCGCATTTTGCGCGAAGCGACCGTGCGCACGATGACGAGCGACATGGCTGGCGGTGTGCGTGGGCATGTCATTGCCCAGGAAGGCCGCAGCCCGGTTGCGCCGGCGCCGTGGGGGCTCGGCTGGGGCCTGCAGAACGCGTACACACCCGGCGTGTACTGCGACTTGTCGTCGAACCGCACCTTCGGCCACGGCGGCGCCAGCGGCTGCTGGTGCTTCGTCGATCCGGACACGAATATCTCTGTGGCCGTGATGAGCAACACCCATCTGCGCAGCGGCCGCGACGCGTGGACTGTGCGCCTCAAGACGATGGTCAACGCGGCGTACGCTGAAACGGCGGACTGACTCTTTACTCCATTCCCAACACCCCATGGTCAAGAAATTCCTCGCCTTTTCCCGCGTTTCCTGGGCGCTGAGCATGGAATATCGCTCGCAGGCCATTCTGTGGATGATGACGAGCCTGCTGATGGTCATCATGCTGATGGTGTGGCTGGGTGTGAGCGACAAGGGCGCGATCAACGGTTTCACGCGCGGCGATTTCATCGCGTACTACATGGTGGGCTGGGTAGTGCGCACATTGACGGCTGTGTGGGCGTCGTGGGAGATGGATTATCAGATTCGACAGGGTACGTTGTCGCCGCTGCTGCTGCGGCCGATTCACCCGATCTTGAATGAAATTGCGGCGAACCTGACGGAGAAAATTTTCCGTATGGCGATTGTGATGCCGATTGTGATCATTGTGCTGATTTTGTCGCCAGATGCGCATGTGAACCTGGACATTGTCAGCCTCGCTATGTTTGTGCCTGCGATGATCGGTGCTTGGATGCTGGTGTTTTTGTCGGATTATCTGGTCGGGCTGCTGGCATTTTGGACGACGCAGACGGGTGCGTTCATCATGGGTTTTTACGGGCTGCGGCTTCTGCTTTCTGGAATTGTGGCGCCGCTGGTGATGTTTCCGCAGGCGGCGCAGGAATTTTTGAAATGGACGCCGTTTCCATATATGCTGAACTTTCCGACGGCGATTCTGACGCACAGACTGCCTGCGAATGAGCTGTGGTTCGGGTTTGCTGTGCAGGCGTTCTGGGTGACTGCGTTCATATTCGCGGTGCGCGGCGGCTGGCGGCTGGCGATGCGCAGCTACAGCGCGGTGGGGGCGTAGATGCGGAACTTGCAATTGTTTCGGTTGTTCGTGAAGAGCAGTGTGCTCGTCGAGCTGGAATACAGGGCGAATTTTGTCGCGCAGGCACTGCTTGGTGTGTTGTGGAGCGTGATCACGTTTTCCAGCGTGGCGCTGTTTTATTCGCACACTGATACGCTGGGCGGCTGGAACTATGGCCAGGCGATGGTCGTGGTTGGTATGTCGATCCTGCTGGGCGGCATAATCTCCACGTTCTTCGAAGCGAATCTGCAGCGCATCATTGCCATGGTGCGCGACGGCACGATGGATTTTGTGCTGATGAAGCCTGTGGATAGTCAGTTTTATTGCACGCTGCGGCACGTGCGATTTTCCGGCCTGACGGACGTCATCGCCGGGCTGGCGGTGACGACATATGCGCTGATCACGCTGCGCGCCGCGCCAGGGCTGGCTGAGCTGCTGTCGTTTGCGGGGATGCTGGTGTTTGCGCTGGTGCTGGCATATAGCATCTGGCTGGCAATGGGCGCGTGCGCGTTTTGGTTCGTGAAGGTCGATAACCTGCAGGAGCTTTTTCGCACCTTGTGGGACACCTCGCGCTTCCCCGTGTCTGCATTTACTGGCGGGTTGCGCTTCGCGCTGACGTTCGTCGCACCGGTGGCGTTTATGACCACGGCGCCTGCGCAGGCGCTGCTGGGGCGGCTGGATGTCGGCACATTCGTCGCCGGGCTGTGTGTGAGCGCAGCGTTTTACGTCGGTGCAGCGTGGCTGTGGCGACGCGCGGTGCGCAGTTATTCGAGTGCGTCGTCGTGATTATGGAATGAAAATCTCTGGGCTAAGAAGCCGGGGATTTTCGTTGCATAACAACGCGCGTCCGGCCGCGACCAGCGTGCCCGCCGCATCGGCCGCGCCGTAAATCAGCACGCCGAAGCGCCCACTCGCCTCGTGCGCATAGATGCGCTCTTTGAGATCGGCTTCCGCGCAGTCGCACTTCACCGCAATCTCGGCAATCAACAAACGCGCCAGCGCGCTCAGCTGCGCATATGTCGCTCCGTTCTCCGCACGAACTGCGTTCGGATCGAATTCCAGAAATATGCCCTCGCTGTAGTTCTCGTGCGCCGGCAGCCAGTTTTGTTCTCGGCTCAGCGCGCTGCGCGGCGCATTTGCGGGCAGCTCGCCCTGTTCATCTGGCGCCGTCGCTTCAAAGCGCGTGAAACCCAGCAGCGCCGTCACCTCGCGCAGCCGATGTACCAGCATTGCGCGTCGCAGGACACTCATCCATGCCATATCTGCCCATTGCTCGCGCGGCAGCTCGCGCACCATCAGCATTACCTCATTTGCAGCGCCATCTGCAGCGCCATTTGCAGCGCCATCGACGCATGCGCTGACGAATGCGTCGAACTCAACATGTTTGAGTGGCTGTATGTCGCGCGTATTGATTTCACGCCGATGAGCCACAGCCGCCAGTATCGATTCTTCACTGAATGGTTGTAGCAACCGACTTACCACGCGTTTTTGACGCGCTTTCGCTATCTCGGCATGCGTCTCGACAAACTGGAAAATCGTATCCCAATGCGCATGCATGATCTTGTCGAGCGGGTCGCTGACGTCGGGGATGGTGATGACGGTGAGCGTCTGTGGGAAGTACGCGTGCGCCGCGTCGCGCAGTAACAGTCGGCTTCGGTTTGTGCATGTAGCGTGCTCATCGTCTCCGAGCCAGGGCTGCCGTCCGCTGCATCGGCCGAATACGGTCGATGCACTCAGCGTACGCTGCGCTCCGCACTCGCAACGCACTGTGCTGTTTGTGCCGCCTTCGTCCATCCCTTCGTCCATCCCTTCGTCCATCCATAGATCATGTGTGCATTCGCTGGCTTTGTGATGCACGAAACTGCGCCAATTGATGTCGTCGATATGGCCACTCACGCAGGCCTGCACAAAGTGCACGGGCAGAACTTTTTGTTTTTTGTTTGTGCGGTGGTCATGAAAATTACCGTCGTCGAGTTGACTGATATGCACCAGGCGGCGGCCCAGCTTGTGCGCCTCCGTGTTTTGCACGAGGAACCATTCCGGAAATTGCCACGCCGTCACTTTTGTGCGCGCGCCGTACTTTTGCGTACTGTGCGGCAGCGCACGCAGCGTCAGCGCCGGCGCTTTGCAATGCCGCCTGAGCCGCATCGTCAGACGTGGCTCATCGATGGGATGCGCATCTCCTGGGACGTAGTGCCAGTCGTCCAGCCCGGCGATGATGGCCGTGGCGTTGGTCGTGTTTAGCAACGCGCCCGGCCCTCTGTGCGTCACCAGATGGATGCTTTGCATTTGCCCTTTGCCCATGTCATCCTCCTCGGATTCCGCGCCTGACGCGCTGTGGTACGCGCCGTATTTCAACTTCCACAACCGGTTCGATGATGTGCAGCGTGCGTTCTGCACGGAAGGTACAGCCTTCAATTTGTATTTCAGAAAATTCACGCAACAGCGGTGGATAACCGCCGGCCAGCTCCGTGCCGTATTGCAGTGGCGCCTCTGTCTGCTGCTGGTCGTTGACGATGCGCCTCCACTCTTGCAGCAGATTGCGCCCGCGCACCAGCACAGCTTCGACGAATTCGTCGTCAGCCCCGCTCGATGCCGCGCGCTGCGCCAGCGTCAGCGTCGCGCATTCGGCCGCATCTGTCGCCTGTGCGATTTGTGCTGCGCCCTGCGGCGGCGTCATCTCCGGTTCGCTGTAGCGCACCAGCGCGACGAGCAGCGCCGGCAACGCCCGATCCAGCGCGCGTGGCGAAAATGACGCCGTACGTGGCGGCGTTTCGCACGCACACAGGAAGCGCTCGCAACGCCGCCGCTCGCGCAAATTTTGCATGTTCAGCACGGTGACGATGAGGCCATCGTTCTGCTGTGGCAGGCGCGCGCGTATGGCTTCTGCCTGCTGCACAGTTGCTGCGGCAATGTAGATGTGGGTTTGTGCGTGCGACGCTTCGTGGGGACGATTTAGAGGCGGAGGGAAACTCGTCGTCTCGCGCCGGTCAAATAACCCGCGCATGAATTCTTTCGCCGGGAACGCCTCCGCCGCGCCGGCGATGATCTTCGGCCGCACGCGCTGGCCTTTCACCATGCGCGTCGCCAGCGTGTCAACCACAGCTTCATAGGCACCGAACATGCTGCCAAAGACGCCGCATAGATGTTCTAGACCTTCCTGCAGAATCAGGTCGGGCCCTGGCAGCACGTCGTGCAGCTGCACGCAGTCGCGCGGTCGCACTGCACCTGTCTGCGCCGGTCCGTAGTAGCCGTGCGCATCCCATGCATCGACGTGGCCGAACAGCGCGCCGAGTTCGCCGGCCCAAGGCAGCGCTGCAAATTTATCGGCGTCGGCGATCAGAAACGCCGGTAGCCGCCGGTGGATGGATTCATCGACGGTGTGCACCGGCAGGCTGTGCTCGCCGCCGAAGTCGCAGTTCGGATTGGCGCAGCGCACGCGCATTTCGAGCGGATCGCGGTCGTTTGGCCACATGGAGAATGACCCCCGACTGAATTTTGTCCCGCACCATGGGCACGCCTGCAGCGGAATCGGTGCAGGATTGCGCTGGTCGTCTTGTTTAAAGCGCATCATGCGCGCGTAAGCGGAGTGCTCAGCGTCGATATGTTTTTCGCCGGCGCGGCCGATGCGGACGGATGCGCTGGTGTGTTCAACCCATAGGCCAATTTCGAAAGGCCATTCGCCCATCTGCTGTGGAGCGCGCGCGCGTTCGAGCTCAAGCGCACAGATGATGCCTGTGGCGCGGCTGAGCAGATCGGGGGTGAGGGCATGCCTGGCGGCGCGCAACAGTACGCTTACGCCGCCGCCGTCCCGTCCCGGCTTGCGCAGGCGGCGCAGTACCATGGCGAAGGCGGCTGGGCCGAGGTGCGCATTGAGCCGCTCATCATCGTCGAGCCGAAAAAACAAATCCGCTCGCTCACGATCAACATGTGCCGGATCGCAGAGTCCGCGCAGCGTCAACAGCAGGAAAGTCAGTTGGAATGGGTGCCATGTGGCACTCGCTTTGCGCTGGCGTGCCGCAGCGGCCAGTGCACGGCTGGTGATGCAAAAAGCGCTGAGAATTTGCTGGTCATGCAGCAGGGCAATGCCCTCCTCGACGCGCTGTGCATCGTCGCCGGCCAGCACCGCGAGGGGGGCGAGTGCCGCCGCTGCCGCAGCGCCATCAGCCAGCGCACCGAGGACGTCCATGCTCAGTTCACCAAGCGCTGTGGGCGGTGCAGATTCCAGCGGCGCAGTCGGTGTCCAGTCGCTGCGCACTTCGCGGCAGACGCCGTCGGCATCGAGCTGCTGCGCTGGCGCGATGCCGTGGCCAATGGCGAATGTGTTCGGCTGTGAGGCGTGTGGGGCGTGTGGGGCGAAGCCTTCGGCACAGCGCAACACCAGTGTCACCTGAAATGCACAGCTGCGCTGGGGTGCGTTCGGCTGTGCTGCGCGGCGGTTGATGAGAAAGACGTCGACGAACTCGCCACGCATGCGCACCGTGAGCTGCAGCCCGCCGGAATCGGGCACGTCGATGGGCACACCTGGCGCTGGAATCGGGATGCACAACATTGCGCTGCGTGGAATGCGTCGATAACAATCCCCCGCTTCTTGTTCATAGTCCCCCCAGTACACTTCCACGTCGAGCGCCGCAACGGATCGTCGCAGCCGCACGTTCAGGCCCAATGAGGTCGGTGCCGTGTAGTCAGGGGCGTCATCGAAGGCCTGTGTGTGCGCAAGTTCAGGGTATGAGCTGACGAAATTGGCAGCCGCATGTGGTTTGACGCGCGCCTCCGTCGAGGTGAGCAAACCGAGCGGATATCGGCACTGCGGTGGTTCCGACAGCATCTCGTGCGCCCCCAGGGGCGCATCCGGGGCCGCTGGCTCATAGAAATGCTCCGGACCAATCAATCTTAGTCGGAGTGTATGGATGTGAGCGGGATAGTTTTTATCCATGTGCCTTACTGCTATAGATTGCCATAGTTCTTTTACGGAATTTCGTAGTAAATCGTAACTACTCAGGCCCAAATCAATATTTCCCAACGCGAAACATGCGATTCCTTCCCCTTCAGGGGAAGGAATCGCATGTTTCGCGTTGGGAAAATGGCTAAGTTCCTGTCCATAAGTTTTGTCCAGCAGATTCGCCTCCCCCGCTTTGCAGGGGAGGCGAATCTGCCGCCAGAACTTTTGGCGACTCACTTAGCCTGAGTAGTTACAGTAAATCGCATTTGCCGCGGTGGGTCAGTGTTCTGGCGCAAACGCTGATCCGGGCACGTCCGAACCTGCGCCGTTTTATGAGAGGCGTCTTCACCGCCGAATGCGCTCCGCGGCGGCGGTGAAGACGCCGTTGGGGACAGATTTCACGAAATGGTGCGGGCCGCCACCCAGACTCTCGGTCTGGGCGGGTGCGCGTGCGTGCGCGTGGTGATTCGTGCACGGCGTGAAATTGGGCGCATCCGCCGTTTGGGGCAAACGTTGACCGCGCGTCGCTGCGCCGCCGCCACCCGTGGCATGTGCACCTTCGGTGCTCCGCCCCGGGCTGGGGAAGCGACCGCCCCTGCGGGGCGAGGGGCTGGTTTGTTGCGGTGGACCGCGCCTCCGGCGCGCATGTTCCGCGGAAAAAGCGCCAACAGCACGACGCTGCGGACCCTCGGTCCGGGTCCGGGTGACAGCCGCTGTCATTTCGTGAAATTCGCCCCAAACGGCGGATGCACCCCGGTGAAATTTCGTCCCGAACGCCGTACCCCTACAATTCAATCCTTATGCTCTTCGTGAATGTCATTGCTGCCCATACATTGTGCACGCCACAGCAAACTGCACTGACGTTTTTTCGCAATTCCGCATCTGTTTCGGACGTTACCTATGCCGTGCTGCATGCCGCAGCGCTGCGCGTCGCGGCTGGCCTGCGCGCCGCCGGGCTGCGCACGGGCGATGTGGTGCTGGTCGCCGGTGAGCATGATGCGCAGATGGTTGGAACTTTTCTCGGCGCGATGTACGCCGGCTGCGCGCCTGCGATCACTGCGTATCCGGACACGTTCAGCCGCATCGAGCTGTATTACGAACGCCTGCGCAAACTCGTGCAGGCCAGCAGCGCCGCCGCCGTGCTCATCGCACCGCAGTATGCCCACGCACTCGATGGGCTGCCGGTGCGCGTGTTCGGCCTCGACTTGTCCGCTCAGCCCGGCGCACCTCCGATGGACGGTCCGGTTTCGCTCGAACCGATGGATGCGGCGTATGTGCAGTTCAGCAGCGGGACGACTGGCATGCCGAAGGCGGTGCTGGTATCGCATGGCGTGCTGATGCGTTATCTGCAGCGCCTGATGCTCGTGGAGGACGTCACCAGCACGGACGTCATCGTCGGCTGGCTGCCGCTGCATCATGATTTTGGCCTGATCGAGTGCCTGCTGTTGCCCCTGTGCGCCGGTGTGCGCAGCGTGCTGATTGCGCCGCAGACGTGGGTGCGGCGTCCGCGCCTGCTGCTGGAGGCGATCCATGTGTATCGCGGGACGATCGTGCCGACGCCGAATTTCGGCCTGGTGCACACGACCGAGCACGTGCGCGAAAAAGATCTTGCCAGCCTTGATTTGTCTTCGCTGCGTCGGGTCTTCGTTGGTGCGGAGCTGGTGCAGGAGCAGTCGGCGCGTGCGTTCGAGGAGCAGTTGCAGTCGTGTAATCTGCGGCCGGGGGTGATCTTCCCGGCGTACGGCATGGCTGAAAGCGTGTTGGTTACGACGCTGCGCGCAGCGGATCGGCCGCTGCGGACGGATCGTATCGACCCGCTGGCGCTGATCGAACATGGCATCGCCCAGCCCAGCGATGCGGCCGGCGCGCGCGCGGTGGTCAGCTGCGGCATGCCGATCCGCGACACGAGCATCGAAATCGTGGACGAGGCCGGCCGTCCGCTGCCGGAGCGGCGGGTCGGCGAGATCGTGGTTTCGACGGATGCGCTGTTCAGCGGTTACATCGGCCAGCCCGAGCGCACGGCGCGTGCGCTGCAGCCGGACGGGCTGCACACCGGAGACCTGGGCTATCTGGCGGACGGCGAGCTGTTCGTGCTGGGCCGCATGGACGGCGTGATCATCGTGGCGGGCAAGCACGTGCTGCCGGAAGGGCTCGAAGAGATCGCGCTGGAGGCAGCGGGCGAAGCGGCCGGGCGTGCGGCGGCGTTCGGCGTCTATGACGAACGTCTGGGCCTGACGACGCCGGTGCTGGCCTGTGAGGTGCGCGGCGGCCTCGCCGGCGACGAAGCGGCGCAGCTGGCCGAGCGGATACGTGCGCAGGTGCTGCAGCGCACGGATGTGTCGCTCGCGGATGTGCGCCTCGTGCGGCGCGGGTGGATTCCGGTGACGACGAGCGGCAAGGTGCGGCGTTCGGCGGCGGCTGAAAAATATGCGTCGATGCCGAAGGCTGTGATCGCAGCTGAGCCGGCGACGCTGGCTGCGCGCCTGCTGCAGGAATTTGCGGCGGCGGCCGGCCAGCCGACGCTCGCACTGCACGATGACCTGTACGACGCCGGTCTGCAGTCGCTGCGCCTGCTCCAGCAGCTGGTGCGGGTCGAGCAGACCTACGGTTGCAAACTGAATCTGGCGCAGCTCGTCGTGCGACCGACGGTGCAGGAGATTTTGAATCAGATCGAGAGTCGGCGGTCGTCGGCGGCAGCGTCGATGAGCGCGCCGCCGAGTGGGCTGCCGAAAACTTCCTGGCTGCGGCGCATGCGCCATCGCCTCATCGAATCGATTCGGAACACGTTTTGGCGGATCGTCGAAAGGACATTGTCGTATGACAGCGTGATGAGGCTGCAGCGTGTCATTCTCTCGAGTGGGCTTGTGCGGAACGCATTCTGGCGATCCCAGCTTCGCGTGCTGCGTGCGTGGCACTCACAGCTTGGTGACGCACGACCTTTTGATGAAGTTGCTCGCACATCTCTGCAAGTGAATCTCCTGCGCAGCTACCGGCGCCGCACGCTGAAGCGTATGCGGCCGACGAGCCTGCTGCAATGGGCCGGCGACGTCGGTCTTCTAGAATCTTCAGCGCCGCTGGTTCTGGTCTTCACCCATACCGTGGCCGAGTGGGACAACCTGGCAGGGGCGCTGCGCGAGTGCAATCGGCCGATCCAACTGGTTCGACGGGGCGCTGCAGAAAATCATCGTTTATTATCCGTGGCGTTGCTGCCTCAGTTGTATGCGGCGCGGCAGGCGCTTCAGAGCGGAGGAATTTGTCTGATCGCCGGAGACGGCAGAGTCGGGCCGGTTGCGTTGACTCGAAATCACTGCGGACTGACTTTCGAATTTCGCTCCGGCGCCTTCGAGCTGGCGTTCGGCAGCCGAGCACGCCTGGCCGCGGTGTTCGGATCGATCGCGTCCAATGGCGCCCACACGTTCGAGCTCGTGGAGATTCCGATGTCCGCCGCGACCGATGAACGCGCCGCAGTCGCTGATCTGTTGCAGCGTTACTCGACGCTTTGGGTCGAACGATTCACGCAGAGCTACGAGCAATGGCCTAATAAACGCTTGTTGCATATCTGGCTAAATGCCAGCGCTTTCCACGGCAGCGCTGCAAATCAGACGTGATGGGGATTTTAGATTGCAGATTTCGTAACTACTCAGGCCTAAATCAGTATTTCCCGCGAAACGCGCTATTCCTTCCCCCCGAAGGGGGGAAGGAATAGCGCGTTTCGCGTTGGAAAAATGGATGGCCTGAGTAGTTACGAAATCTGCAATCTGCAATGCTCAGTGTCCCGCGAGGAACTTCTCTGCTTCCATCGCCGCCATGCAGCCGAAGCCTGCGCTGGTGATCGCCTGCTTGAACCAGTTGTCGTGGATTTCGCCGGCGGCGAACACGCCCGGCACGCTGGTGTGCAGGCGCTCGTTGACCGACACATAGCCCTCTTCGCTCATCGCCAGGTTCCCGTGGAAAAGCTGTGAATTCGGTTCGTGGCCGACGAAGACGAAGATGCCGTCCGCGCTGCTCGGCGACTGCTCGCCGGTTTTGACGTTGCGGAAAATAACTTCGTTGACCTTGCCGTTGCCGCGAATCTCTTCGATCACGGTGTTCGTCACCAGTTCGATTTTCGGATTCTCGCGCACCTGGCGCTGCAGCGTGGCGCCGGCGCGGAATTCGTCGCGACGGTGGACGATGCGCACGCGCTTGCCGAATTTCGTGAGGAACAAGCTTTCCTGAAAGGCGCTGTCGCCGCCGCCGACGACCAGAATTTCCTTGTCGCGGAAGAAGAAGCCGTCGCATGTGGCGCAGTAGCTCACGCCGCGCCCGATGAATTCCTGTTCACCCGGCACGCCCAGCGGCCGCGGCGTCGCCCCAGTGGCGATGATCACCGACAGCACTTCGTACTCTTTTTCGTTGCTCGTCAGCTTGAACGGCCCGCCCGACGTGAAGTCGACCTTTTCGATGATCTCTTCCACCATGCGCGAGCCGAAGCGCTCGGCCTGCTCGCGCATATTCGCCGTCAGCTCCGGCCCCTGCAGGCCGTGCGGGAAGCCGGGGAAATTCTCGACTTCGGTCGTCATCGCAATTTGGCCACCGAAGGCCGGCCCGACGAACACGAGCGGTTCCAGAAACGCACGGGCCGCGTAGACGGCGGCGGTCAGACCCGCCGGCCCGGCGCCGATGATTGCCAATTTTTCCATACGATGGATTCTACGCAGGCCGTGTTAGAAGTAGATAGTGGATAGTGATACCGGATAGTGATAGTGGATAGTGGTAACTACTCAGGCCCAAATCAGTATTTCCCGCGAAACACGCTATTCCTTCCCCCGAAGGGGGAAGGAATAGCGTGTTTCGCGTTGGAAAAATGGCTGGCCTGAGTAGTTACGAATAGTGAATAGTGGATAGAAAAGAGGGACGACCCGCAGCAGTTCTTTTCTCTATCCACTATCACTATCCCCTATTCCCACCGACCGCGCCACGCGCACGGCTTCGGTGCGAGAGTGGACGCCCATCTTCTGATAAATCTTGTGGCGATGGCCGTAAAGCGTGCCGATGGTGATGGACAACTCGTCGGCGATTTCCTGAGGAGAACGGCCGGCGACGAAGCGCTGCAGGATTTCCAGCTCGCGCGCGCTGAGGTTGAAGGGGGTGGCGGCGGAGCGCGGCATGCGGTGGACCAGCGACTGCGCGTAGTGCGAGCCTTCGACGGCGAGCAGCGGCGCGAGGTCCGGAAAGTCGAGAATCATGCGCGACGCGCGCGCTTCTTCGATGCGCGGAAGGATATCGCGCAGCATAGTGTGAGCTGCCTCGGTGCGCCTGGTGCGCATCAGCAGCACGACTTCGAGGATTTGCAGGTAGACATCCAGCCATGCCCATTCGCGCTGGCGGGCGATTTCCCTGAGCTGTCGCAGCGAAGCGAGGAGTGATTCCGTGGCTTCGCCGGCGTAGAGCTCGCTGAGCAGCAGGGCCAGCCACTGCGATTCCGGCATCTCCGGCGTGAGCTGATCGAGAGCGACGCCCAGGCCGGCAGCGATGCGGCGCGCGCCGAGCAGCTGGCCCGTGCGCAGATCGCGCCGGACGCGCATCCATGCGCTGCGTGTGACGACCCAGTGTGGCGACTTGTGACGGACCTCGGCCCAATGGTCGGCGTCGTTGTCGAGCACATCCTGTGATGATGCACCTGCGAGTAAATCGCACTCTTGCAAATGCACGCGTGCCCAGTCGACCATATAGACGCTGTCGCCGAGCAGGGTGTGGAGTTGAACGACGCGTTCGAATTCGACGCGCGCTTCGTCGAGGCGATTCATAAGGAAGAACAGTTCGCCGCGGTCGTAGTGCAGCTCGGCGGCGGCGGCACTGAGTTCGAGGTTCTCGGCGGCGACGATTGCGGCGGCCTCATTAAAGGCGATCAGCGCGCGTGGCAGGTCGAAGCTGCGCCACAGCAGCACGCCGTGCGCCATCAAACATTCGACGTTGGCGTGTTCGTGTTTCAGCTCGTGAAAGATTGCCGCCGCCTGCTGCAGCAGGCGACCCTGTTCCGCCAGTGCAGGGCTGTGCGGCGGTACGTAGATGCTTTTCTGCAGCCGGAACGCCTCGGCGAGGCCGCGCAGATCGTGCGGCGTATCGGCGGCGCGCTGCAGAGCAACGTGCACGCGATCGAAGTTCCACTCGTTCTGCGCAATGATGGCGTCCAGCACGTGCAGTTCCGCCTCCCATTCGCTGCGCACGTGGTCGGGGAAATTCGCGCTGATCGCGTCGACGACGGCGTGAGCGGTGGAATAGCGCTCACGCATGCGCTTGTCGGTGGTGCCGTAGGCAAGCCAGGTGTCATCGATGACGAGCTGCGGCTGAGAGCGCAGTGCTTCGGCCGGAAGCAGGCGCAGCCAGCGTTGCAGGGAAACGATGTCGGTGCGCAGGACGGCGGCGCGTGAGTGCGCGGCGATCACGCGGGCGGCGCCGAGGGAGTCGTCGATGAGGAGTGCGAGGGCGGCGTCAACGTCGCCGGCGTCGGCGAGTGCGGTGGCCGAGCGCGTGCGCAGGTCGGCGACGTCGGCGGTGGGAATCTGCGTCGGCATCTGCGCGAGCAGGTAATCGCGGAAGAGGGGATGCAGGCGGAAGATCACGTCGCTGTGCGCGCTGGCGTGCTGCTCGAATTTCTGAAAAGGCAGATCGGTTTGCTGAATGTCCTGCAGCAGGCTGAACGCGGCGGCGCGATCGATGCACAGGACGGACGTAAGTCTGGCCGCGTCGAGAGTCGGAAGGAAGGCGGACCGCAGCAGCGCAGCGGCAAGCAGAGTGGGCAGGCGACGCAGGAGCTCACCGTGCAGATATTCAGCGAGAAAGGCGTCGGCGACGGCTGAGTCGTTGGAGTGCTTCTGCGCTGCGGCGAGGGCAAAAAGCTGCAGGCCGGCCGGCCAGCCTTCGGTGCGTCGTTCGATTTCGGCGATGCGTTCGGGGGTTGAGTGAGCGAGCGGCCCGCAACGGACGAACGCTTGAAATTCCGCGTGGTCGAAGGCGAGATCACGGGCGGTGAGTTCGAGCAGATCGCCGGCGAGGCGCAGGCGCATCAGCGAGAACGGCGGCGGCGTGCGTGACAGAAAAATGAGATGCAGATTCGGCGGAGCTTCGTTGACCAGGCTGTGTAGCAGGGCATGAACCGGCTCGCTGTGGAGCAGGTGTAGATCGTCGAGGATGAGCAGCCGCGGCTGTTCGTCCTGTGTGAGGGCATCGATGACGAGTGAGAGACCTTTTTCCGGCGACATGTCGCCGTGAGAGACGGCGGTGGCGATGTGCGCGCTGTTCGCGCTGTTCGAGTTGTTTGCGCCGTTCGCGCTCAGTGCCTCGGCGAGATGCTGCACGAGGGTGTGGGGCGAGTCGTCGGCCGTGGAGAGGTTCCACCAGGCGGCGTGCGGGCTCGTGGGAAGGGTGCGCAGCCATTCTGCGATGAGCGAGGATTTGCCGAATCCCGCCGGGGCGCTGGCGCAGATGAGTCGAAAGGCGAGCCCGTTGCCGAGAGCGCCGTAGAGGCGTACGCGCGCTATGAGAGAGCGACGAGCGCGCGGAATGGTGAACCTCATGTGAATAGGACTATACCCGCATACCAGACACATACCACCGACGTACTTTTTTGGCACGGAAACGTGCTAGTCCCCTATCGATTGCGTCAAGCTTCACGCAACGATATTTGCTATTTTGGAATTTGCTATTCAGGTTACCAATCTGAAATGCACGTAACAAATAGGACGCATCACGGAGATATGGACACGAGCAACATGAGACCAGGACAAATTTTTCGCACGCTGGCAGCTGTCGCGATGACGGCAATGAGTATGGGGCTGACGAGCCCAGGGGCGCCGAACGCGCTGGCGGCGCCGGCAGCGCCGGCGGCGTCTTCGGACAGCTATCTGTCAAATCTGTCCTTTGATCAGGGCACGCTCACACCGGCGTTCATTAGCACGACGCAGGAGTACACACTGACGGCACCGTATGTGCCGTCCGTCGTCGTATCGTATACGACGAATTCCCCGCTTGCCTCTGGCATTTCATATCACTGTTATGGAACTCCGGAGACGTGTTCGCTTAAGGATTCGAATACCGGGCAGTATGTGTTTGGAGTGAATGCAGAGGACTCTAGTCGACGGTACTACACGGTCACGTACCAGCGAGCAGACGGGGTGATGGCGGATCCGATGATTGCGCCGGTGGTGAAGCTGAGCCAGAGCGCCACCGCGGAGCACAAATGTGCTGTGCTGCGCAATGGCAAGCTGCTGTGCTGGGGCGAAAACAAGTATGGCCAGCTTGGGCTGGGGACGACCTCGAGCGAGGAATACTTGCCGCTGACGGTAACCGGGGTGACGGATGCCGTGGATGTGGCGGTCGGACTTGATCACACGTGCATCCTGCGCACCGGCGGCGCGGTGCAGTGCTGGGGAGCCAACGACAAAGGTCAGCTCGGTGACGGCACCACGACCAACCGCACGACGCCGGTGGACGTGCTGAATCTGGCTGGAACAGGCCCGCTGACAGGCGTGACGAGCATTTCGCTCGGTGCGGGATTTACCTGCGCAGTCGTAAATAGCACGGCGCTATGCTGGGGGCTTGATTTCGTCTTGAGCGACTATACCAACACGTACTCTCACACGCTGCCGCTGGCGGTATCGGGTGTGAGCGGTGTGGCTGATGTGGCTGTGGGGGAAGGGTTTGCGTGTGTGTTGACGAACGCTGGCAAAGTGCAGTGCTGGGGGAATGGCAACTCGAATGGCAAAATGGGCATTGGTACGACGTCCCTTGACCCGATCTCGGTGCCGGTGACGATGAAGGACCCGTCTGGAACAGCGGACCTGATCGGCGCCACGGCGCTGCGTGCGGGTCAAGACTACACATGTGTCATCGCGGCATCTGGATATCAGCTGTGCACCGGCAGCAACTCCTATTACACGATGAGCGACGGCGACCCAGCCACCTCTCGGACATTGCTGGTGACGATGACGGTGACAGGCACCGCTCAGGCGCTGGCGAACGTGGTGCAGTCTGCTCCGGGTATGTTTCACAAGTGCGTTCTGGTAGCTGGTGGCACAGTGCACTGTAGCGGAAGTGGTTATAACGGCTCGGTGGGCATTGGCCTGGATTACCCACTTGCGGAAAGCTCCCGTGCGGTGACAGTGACGACGTCCCTCGGTGGCCCGCCGCTGAGCGGGGTGGTGGAAGTTGCCACCAGCGGATCCGACAGCACATGCGCGCGCACGGATACGGGCGTCTACTGCTGGGGCAGATTGGTGGGAAATGGTTTGTTCTCGCCGATGTTCTCACCGCATTTGTCGATCGTCATTCCACCGGCCTCGAGCGACGACGCTTCGCTGGCGGCGCTGACGCTGGACGCGCCGGCGGTGCTGCAGGGGACGTGGGTGTCGTCGACGACGCGCTACACGGTGAATGTGTCGGCGGGCGAGACCGGGGTGATGTTCGCGCTGACGCCGTCGGTGACGTCGACGCTGAACATCAACGGCGACTCGTCGGCGGGCGGCTGCGACGTCTCGTACTCGCAGGGTGAGGAAGGCGGCAACGGCGGCTGCACGATCGACCCGAGCGGAACGACGTGGATCACGCTGACGGTGACGGCGGAAGACGGGACGACGCTGGACTACGTGATCGTGGTCAACCCACCTGTGGCCTCGAGCGACGACGCTTCGCTGGCGGCGCTGACGCCGGACGCGCCAGCGGTGCTGCAGGGGACGTGGGTGTCGTCGACGACGCGCTACACGGTGAATGTGCCGGCGGGCGAGACCGGGGTGATGTTCGCGCTGACGCCTTCGGTGACGTCGACGCTGAACATCAACGGCGACTCGTCGGCGGGCGGCTGCGACGTCTCGTACTCGCAGGGTGAGGAAGCGGGCAACGGTGGCTGCACGATCGACCCGAGCGGAACGACGTGGATCACGCTGACGGTGACGGCGGAAGACGGGACGACGACGCTGGACTACGTGATCGTGGTCAACCCACCTGTGGTCTCGAGCGACGCGACGTTGAGCGCACTGGCGATCGTGCCGGGGACGCTGTCGCCGGCGTTCGTGAGCAGCACGACGAGCTACACGGCGCAGGTGCCGGCCGGCACGACGAGCGTGGCGGTGACGGCGACGGTGAACCAGGTGAGCGCCACGGTGGCATATACCTCGTCGGCGGGGGCGTGCACGGCGGGTACGTGCACCGTCGCTGCGCCGAAGACGTGGATCACGGTGACGGTGACGGCCGAGGACGGCACGACGACGGAAGAGTACGTGATCGAGATCACGGTGGCGGCATCGCTGACGACGATCGACAGAGTGTGGCCGGGGACTGGCCTGCCGGAAGGCGGGATGCCGGTGCAGATCTTCGGCATGGGCTTCGTTGCAGCGCTGACGGTGACGGTCGGCCCGTACACCGATGGGTTGATGATCGACGTGCCGTTCGTGTCCGTGAACGACGGCCAGATCGACTTCGTGATGCCGGCGGGCGTGGCCGGGCAGCGCGTGAGCGTGACCGTGCAGACAGCGAATGACACGCAGACGGCGTCGAACGCGTTCACGTACGTGCAGCCGGAGATGATCGAATTCGACGGCGAAACGGGCGGCGTGTTCACGACGACCGACGGCGTGGTCGTGACGATCCCGCCGCAGGGGATCGCCGGCACTTTCTTCCTGACGATGACCCCGCTGCCGCCGGCGCCGGGGGTGCCGGGGAACGTGCTGATGTATTCGTTCCGGCTGGATGCGGTGTTGAACGGCTTCAAGCTGGAGACGCTGACGAACCCGGTGACGATCACGCTGCCGATCGACGAGGGGATTTTTGCGATCGCCGACGGCGAGCGGCCGTGGCTGTATCAGTGGGTCGGCGGAAGTGATAGTAATCGTTATCGTGATAGTGGGCGACTTGCCACTAAGACTAACACTATGACTATCCACTCCGCTGCAGCGGGCTCCTGGTCCCTCGTCCGCGGCCAGGAATACAACCCGGGCACGCGGCTGATGACGGTGGCGCTGCGGCCGATGGGCGTGTATGCGCTGAGCACGGCGTATGTGCGGGAGTATTGGTTCCCGGTGGTGCCTGTGGTGAAGTAGATAGTCGATAGTGATCGTGGATAGTGGGCCTGCACACTCCAGCGCATCGCCGTAGCGCCGGAGGCGCGCAGCTTCCCTAGCCCGGACCATCGGTCCGGGCGGGGAGGTGCGCACGACGGGGTCCGGACCATCGGTCCGGGCGGGGTGCGGCGAGTGCGACGGGGTCCGGGCGCGGCATGGGCAAATTCATCGGGGCACGACGCCGTCGCGACCGGGCCGAAATTTCGTTACCTAAACGATCCCTGCTTCGCGTGCGACGTGAATGGCGGCGGCGCGATGGTGCACGCCGAGTTTGGCGAACGATTTTCTGATGTGGGCGCGAACGGTGGCGAGGCTGACGACGAGCTCAGCCGCGATTTCCTCGGTGCCGCGGCCGGCGGCGAGCAGCGCCAGCACGCGCGCTTCCTGCGGGCTGATGCCGAAGGGCAGCGCATGCTTCGATAAATCCAGACACTGCGCGAGCAGCGGCCGGAGTGCGTCGAAGTCGTCGACGATGCGACGCAGGCCGCTGGCTTCGATGGCTGGAAGCGCGGCGCGCAGTTCGTCGAGGGCGGCCGCCTGGTTTCTGTGGTGAAGCTGAAATAGTGCGCACAGCACGTGGGCGCGCAGCGCGATCGGCAAGTGCCGGCTGGCGTACATGCGATCGCGGAACTGGGGCAGCAGCACGGCGAGCAGCTCGACATGTCTTCCACTGCACAGGTTTCCGGCGAGCACGCTCAGCCAGAGGACGTCCGGCATCTCCGGCTGCAGCTGCGACGGCTGAATGCCGAAGTGCTCGACGGTCTTCCATGCTTCGTGCGGCCGATCGAGCATGATTTCGCGCAACGTGCGCAGCCAGCCGATTTGTGGATTCAGGTTGCGATTGGTGACGATCTCGGACCAGGTGCGGGCGTCCACATCGAGGTCGAAGTGAATCGGATGTTTCTGCGCAAGGTCGCACAGTTGCTCGCCCAATTGTGCGTGGTAGCGCATGAAATCCGAATCGACGGCGGCTTGTGCGTAGTCTGCGCGGGCGGCGTCGATGCGATTCAGTTGAAAAAGAAGGTCGCCGCGCGCGCAGCGCACTTCGGCGGCGATGGAACTGCGCCCGAGTCGTTCGTTGTGCAGCATGACGAGGGCATGGTCGTAGTTCGCCAGCGCGGCTGTGGAATCGCCGTAGGTGGCGTGTATGGCGCCGAGCAAAGTGACGGCGAAGATGGTGCCGTGCATAAAGCCCGCGTTTTGGAAACTGTTTCTTGCTGCGGTGAGCGCCGCCGTGCGCAGCTCGATGGATGTGCCTTTGTCGAGGCTGAGGCCGCGCGTCAGGTGGGCGTATCCGCCGGCGATCGTGTCATTTCGAATGCGCCCTGCGGCAGCGTCGAGCGTGTCGCGCGCCTGGGGGTGGCGGCCATGGAAGTACAGGCTCAGCGCCTGCAGGACGGCGATTTCGCCGTCCGGATCGCCGTCATGGGCGGCGGCGCGTTCGACGCGCGAGTGAAAATCCGCGGTTTCGCGCAGAAAACTCAGCCAGGCGGCGTCGCGGGCGAGCTGCGGATGTGCGTTGACGACTGCGTCCGGCAGGCGCCGCAGCCAGCGGTGAGCCGGCTCGAGATCGAGACGCCAGAGCGCCGGCCGCAATGCGGCGGCGACGATGTCGGCCGCCTGTTCATTTTCTTCTGGGCCCAGCAGGGCGAGCGCGGCGTCGATTTCGCCTTGTTCGGCGAGCCGGGCCGCGGCGCGCGTGCGCAGCCCGAGCACGCGGGCGTCATCTGAGTCGAGCGTGAGCCGGTATCGCAGCCGGTCGCGCAGAAGTGGATGCACGCGGACGCCGTGCGGTTCGGATGGGGAACTCAACGCTGGTATGACCGGTGCGACGAAGATGCTTGCGGCGGCGCGTCGAAGGAATTGCTCGCACACGGCGAGCGGCTGCCGAGTGGCGGCAGCGGCGAGTTCCGGGGTGATGGTGGGGAGCAGCGAGGTGTCGATGAGGAAGCGCAGCAGGTCGTCCGGAAGCGCTGCGACGATTTCGGACTCGACGAACTCGTCGAGCATGGCGCGGCTGTGCGGCGCCGTGTGCGGTGTCCGTCTGTCTGCTGCCGCGGCGTGCAGCAGCAGGTGCAGCACGGCGATCCAGCCCTGACCCTGGGTTTCCATGGCGGCGCGTTGTTCGTCGGTGATTTTGTTCGGGAAGGCGTCGACGAAGCGGTCGAATTCATCGTGGTCGAAGCGCAGCGCCTGTTCGTCGAGCACGGCGATGCGATTTTCGAGGAAGAGACGGTGCATGCGCAGCGGCGGCGTCGTGCGCGAGAGGAGCACGAGGTGGAAATTCTGCGGCGCATGGCTGAGGATGGACTGCGTCAGATCATGCGTGGCGGCGTTGTCGATCAGGTGATAGTCGTCGAGGACGAGGATGCACGGCTGCGACGCGGCGTTGATTGCGCGAAAAACGGCGCGCAGGAGTTGGGGTACGGTGATCTGTCGGGCGTCGATGAGCGGAAAGAGATCGCGGAGCGCCGGAAAGTGCGGCTGCAGTACGTCGCCGACGTGATGCAGGAAGAGATTCGGATCGTCGTCTTCGGGATTGAGCGTAAGCCAGATCGCTGTGGGGGCGTCGGCGGCATCCAGCAGGGAATTCAGCCACATCGCGCCGAGCGTGGTCTTTCCGTAGCCGGCTGGGGCGACGATCTGGATCAGGGCGAGTTCACGCCATCCGGCCAGCGCCTCGAAAAGGCGCGGCCGACGGATCCAGTGCCGTCGCTGGGGAGGAAAGGTGTTCTTGATTATCAATTTTGATAATTTACACCAGTATTGGTTTGTTCTATATCCATTTCCGGCATGAGGCGCTGCTGGCTTTGCCATGCATCCGGTGCAACAAGCAGGAAAATATGGAAAATCAACCCAAAAAGCAAAAAAACAAGGTGATCGGCTTCTGTGGAATGGGGCTGTCGATCGGCGTTGCGCTGGTGTCGTTGACGATGTCGACGCCGGCGCAGGCGGCGCAGACGCCGCCCGCGGCCCGGCCGGCTGCGCTGCCGGTGCCGTACGTGGCGAATGTGACGAAACTTACGCAAGGTACAAGTATCCAGAACGCGTTTTGTGCGGTGACGGCGGACAAAGGCTTGTTGTGTTGGGGAAAAAATTTCAGCGGTGAGCTCGGCGTTGGGGATCGGGAAGCGTACACGACCCCGGTGCGCGCGCTGATCACCGATGTCGTAGAAGTGGCCGGCACCGCTTACGGAATGTGTGCGCTGCTTTCTGATACTACGGTGAAGTGCTGGGGGGACGGATCGCAGGGCCAGTTGGGAACGGGACAGCTGGGGTATGAGGTTTCTTCGACGCTGCCCGTGCAGGTGCTCGATTACGCCGGCGGCCCGGCGCTGCGCGGAGTGACGCAGATTTCATCGGGCTTTAGCCGCACTTGTGCGCGCATGGATACCGGCATCGTGCGCTGCTGGGGTGACAATGGATGGGGTGAGCTGGGCGATGGCACTACGGTTGCCAGAAGTATCCCGGTGACGGTGACGGGCCTGTCGAATGTGGCCGCGGTATCGGCTGGCAATTTCCATACATGCGCGCTCATGAATGATGGCACCGTGCGATGCTGGGGAGAGAACCAGTCCACGCTGGGAGACGGCACCACCGTGGACAGTCTGACCCCGGTGCAGGTGCACGGCGTCGACGACATCGGTTTTTTGACCAATGTCATTTCCATAACGGCTGCCTATCGGCATACCTGCGCTATCCTGGGCACGAGCCAGTCGGTGTGCTGGGGCGATGAGCTGCTTGGAAATGCCGTACGGACGGGAGATATCGATGCTGATAGTTCGGTGCCGACATATACCGTCGACGGCGCATTGCAGCCGTTGACCGGCGTGGGGCAGCATTCGGGTGGGGAATATGACAGTTGCCTGCGCTTGGTGGACGGAACCCCGCTCTGCTGGGGACACAATTACGCCGGAGAACTCGGCCTTGGGCATCAGGATGAGATTCTGACGCCCACTGCGATGATGATTCAGTCCGGTGAAACACTCACCGACGTCGTGGACATCGTCATGGGCAGTGAGAATTCCTGTGCGCTGACGGCGAGTGGCCATGTGTATTGCCTGCCGGCCGACAACGATCTGGCGGCGCTGGTAATCGTGCCGCCGGCCAAGGATGCGGACCTGCTCGACCTGACGGTTTCCCCAGGGGTGCTGGCGCCGGCGTTCGTGAGCAGCACGACGAATTACACGGTGGGCGTGCCGAACGGGACGACGAGCGCGACGGTGGCGGCGACGACGAGCGACGTAAGCGCCACGGTGGTCTACTCGTCGTCGGCAGGGTCGTGCACGCCCGGGAACGCCACCCCGTCGAATTGCGTGGTGGCCGGGCCGAAGACGTGGATCACCACCACGGTGACGGCGGCGGACGGCACGACGACGAAGCAGTATTTCATTGAGATCACGGTGGCGGCGCTTGCGACGCCGACCGCGACGCCGACCGTGACGCCGACCGCGACGCCGACTGTGACGCCGACTGTGACGCCGACGGCGACGCCGGCGCCAACGCAGACGCCGGGCGTGCTGGCGATCGGCAACGTGTGGCCGAAGACGGGCGTGCCAACGGGTGGGATGCCGGTGTCGCTGTTCGGCTCGGGCTTCACCGGGGCATATTCGGTGACGGTCGATGGGCAGCCGGTGGAGTTCGAGGTACTGGACGATGGGCGCATCGACATCACC
>CANJQH010000009.1 GCA_947476335.1 Anaerolineae bacterium
CGCAATGTGGGTTGTAGGCAAGGTTCGCACAGGGCAGACGCTCACAAGTTTTGCCTGGACGGACTACTAAGTTCCTGTCCATAAGTTTTGTCCGGCAGATTCGCCTCCCCTGCTTTGCGGGGGAGGCGAATCTGCCGCCAGAACTTTTGGCGACTCACTTAGATCAGTATTTCCCGCGAAACACGCGCATGTTTCGTGTTGAAAAACCCGATGGCCTGAATAGTTACACCAGTTCCCCAATGCCAAATATTTTTCCGAGCCTGAATCGTTGCGACGACAAACGACTGACGGCCGCCGACCGCCGACCAATGCGCCGCGAGCCCCAGACCGAGAGTCTGAGCTAAAAAAGCTGCGTCGCGCCGTTGGCACTTTTCCGTGATTTTCCCGTGAAGATAGAAGCGCTGCATACGACAGCGGTGGCCACTGGCAAATTTTCCCAAACACCGCCATACCTGCCGTCAGCAGCCAGCCATCTTTCGTCGTACACTCCACCACTATGCTCACTCTGCAGAATGACCAGCTCACCGTACAAGTGCTCGACCCAATCGCCGACGCCACGCGCTTCGGCCCGCGCTATTGCACGGGCGGCTACATCTTTCAAATCGACGATGTTTCGCATGGATCGTTGCTCAGCGGACCAACATACCCGGACAGCTTCAATCGGTTCGACGGCCAGGGCATCCCCGACGCATTCAACCTCGGCCCGCTGCGCGGCCGCGGCGACGAAGCACTGCTCCTCGGCATCGGCAAATGCGACCTCACAGCGAACACGGTGCTGGAGTTCTGCCGCTGGAACGTCGAACAAGCAGACACAATGCTGCGCTTCACCACACAGCATGTGTATCAAGACTGGGGCGTAGAGCTGATCCGCACCGTCGGCCTGTCAAATCGAACTGTGCGTTCACACACGTCGCTGCACAATATCGGCCGCGCACCCGTACCGCTGCGCTGGTTCCCGCACCCGTTCTACCCGCAACCTACGGATGACGAGCTGTGCCGCTTCGACATCCCCGTCGACTTCGCCGCAGATGATCCAGGCTACGCACGCGCCGATTCAGGCTTCATCCGCCGCAAAAACGGCCCATGGACGCAGGGCTACTACCTGCCGCTCTCGCACGAGGCGACAGCGCCGCTCACCGTGCTGCAGCGACACCCGAAGCTCGGCCTCGTCGCCGCCTCGTGCAGCTACGCACCCGATTTCTTCCCGATCTGGGGCAACCCACAAACCTTCTCGTGGGAGCCCTTCCTCGAACGCACCGTCGCCGCCGGGCAGACGCTCAACTGGTACATCGACTATCATTTTTAAAGCCGCGGCTTAGGTCGCTCAGCTTCCCTACACAAAACACGCTGTTCCTTACCTGAAAGACGCCCTGAAAGACGCCCTGAAAGATGCCCTGAAAGATGCCCTGAAAGATGCAAGGAATCGCGTGTTTTGCAGAAAATACTGATCCAGGCCCGAGCAAGGATAAAACTCGTGACCTTCATCACCGTTGAAACCACCGTCGCCGCAGATGCGGCCACCGTCTGGTGCGCGTGGACATTACCCGAACACATCATGCAATGGACGCATGCCTCAGACGACTGGCATGCGCCTGCTGCAGAGAACGACCTGCGCGTCAGTGGCCGCTTCAAAACCACCATGGCGGCAAAGGACGGCAGCTTCTCGTTTGATTTCACCGGCACGACACGATCGTCGAGCCGCTCACACATCTCGCCTACACGATCGACGACGGCCGCACCGTCGACGTCATATTCACCGAAGTCGCCGGAAAAACGCACGTCGTCGAACGCTTCGAAGCCGAGGCCGTGAATCCGCCGGAAAGGCAGAAGCTCGGCTGGCAGGCCATCCTGGATAACTTCCGCAGGCACGTCGAGCGCTGAGCACGCGTGCGCTATTGCAGCCCGAGCCCGTCTCCGAGGCGCAGCCCAGGTTAAGCGCCTCACGTCACCTGAAAATCGCTGAACTCATTGATGCTCTCGATTTCCGCGACGCGGTCCTTCGGCAGAATGCGGCGGAACGACAGCGCGGCCTCGTCCCAATTCGTCAGCAGGTCGCGCGCAAGCGGGCTGTTGTTCAGCTCATAGTGCCGCCGCAGCAGGCTCTTCACCAGCTTCTTCATGCCCGGGTGCGTCAGCCGGTCGATGTCGACCAGCTCCTGGTTGCAGCGATTTGGGAAAGTGCCATCCGCGTCATAGACGAAGGCCATGCCGCCCGTCATACCTGCGGCGAAGTTGCGCCCGGTCTGCCCAAGCACGACGACGACGCCGCCGGTCATGTATTCACAGGCATGCTCACCGACGCCCTCGACGACGCCACATGCACCGCTGTTGCGCACGGCAAAGCGTTCGCCGGCGCGGCCGGCCGCGAACAACGCGCCGCCCGTCGCACCATAGAGCGCGGTGTTGCCCAGGATGTAGTTGTCCGTCCAGTCGTACGTCGTCTCCGGAAACGGCCGCATCGAAATTTCACCGCCGCGCATGCTCTTGCCAACGTAATCGTTCGCCGCACCCACCAGATGCAGGCGCATGCCGTTCGTCGTGAACGCGCCGAAGCTCTGGCCGGCATAGCCGCGAAAGTCGATCTCGATCGTGCCCGGCGGCAGCCCGCCATCGAAGTACTGATGCGTGATCTCACCCGCCAGCCGCGCACCAATGCTGCGGTCTTGGTTACGAATCGAATAGTGCAGCCGCACCGCCCATTGCTTATCAACCGCGACGCGCGCGTCCTTCACAATCATCTCGTTCAGCACGTTCGTCGGATGCCGCGGCGCTTCCGCCATCTGTCGAATCGGCCGATCCGGCGCCGGCAGCGGCGTCAGCGCGCTGAGGTTCAACAGTTCGACCGCCGCCGACGTCGTCTCACGCCGCGCGATCAGGTCGCTGCGGCCGACCAGCTCCTCAAGGCTGCGATAGCCCAGCCCTGCCAGCATCTCGCGCACTTCCTCCGCCACGAACAGCAGGTACGCCATCACATGTTCGGGTTTGCCTTCGAATTTCGCGCGCAGCTCCGGCCGCTGCGTCGCCACGCCGGTCGGACACGTGTTCAAATGACACACGCGCGCCATGATGCAGCCCTCAGCGATCAGCGCCGCCGTGCCGAATGAAAATTCCTCGGCGCCGAGCAGAATGCCGATCAGCACATCGCGCCCGGTGCGCACGCCGCCGTCGGTGCGCACACGAATGCGCCCACGCAGATTGTTGTAGACCAGCGTCTGCTGCGTCTCGGCCAGGCCGATTTCCCACGGCATGCCCGCGTTCTTGATCGAGCTGAGCGGTGACGCACCCGTGCCACCGCTGTGTCCGCTGATCACCACGACGTCGGCCATCGCCTTCGCCACGCCGGCCGCGATCGTGCCAACGCCGGCCTGTGCCACCAGCTTCACCGACACCTTCGCCGCCGGGTTGATCTGCTTCAAGTCATAGATCAACTGCGCCAGATCTTCGATCGAGTAAATATCGTGATGCGGTGGCGGCGAAATCAGCGCCACGCCGGGCACAGTGTGACGCAGGCGCGCGATCAGGTCCGTCACTTTGTGGCCGGGAATCTGTCCGCCCTCGCCGGGCTTCGAGCCCTGCGCCATCTTGATCTGCAATTCCTGCGCGCTCATCAGGTACGCCGGCGTCACGCCGAAGCGGCCGGACGCGACCTGCTTGATGCCACTGTTGCGCTCATCGTCGAAGCGCGCATTGTCTTCACCGCCTTCGCCGCTGTTGCTCAGCGCGCCCAGCCGCGTCATCGCCACCGCCAGCGTCTCGTGCGCCTCCGGCGACAGCGCACCCAGCGACATCGCCGCCGAGTTGAAACGCGCCACAATGGCCAACGCAGGCTCGACCTCGCTCAGCGGAATCGCCGTGCGGTCGCTGCGAATATCCATCAGGTCGCGCGGTTCGATTGGATTTTCCGGATGAAAAAACGGTGTCGAAAATTCCTTATAAAGCGCATACGCCTCGTAGAAGCGATCGGTGGTTTTAAAGTTGCGCACCTGTGTGCGCGCGATGCCGGTCGTCAGTACGTGCACGCCTTCATACGTGAAAATATCCGGCACGCGCACAGCCTTCTGCAGCGCATGCACCGCACGTGTTGAATAACCGTGCGGCTCACCGCCAACACGCTCCTTGTAAAAACCAGGATGCTCCAGCTTCGCCGGTGCAGCACCTCCTTCAGGGTACGCCGCGCGATGCCAGCGCATCACATTCACTTCAATCTCGCCGTAGCCCAGCCCACCGATGCGCGACGGCATGCCGGCGAAGCATTCATCCACCACCGCCTGGCTCAGACCGACCGCCTCGAACAGCTGCGCACCGGTGTAGGCATCGACCGCGGCGATGCCCATCTTCGACATCACCTTCAGCACGCCCTTTTCTGCCGCCTTGATGTAGCGCTTGACCACGTCAGTTTCGCTGAGTGTCTTGTCCTTCACACGGCCGCGCTGCACCGCCTCGCGCGCCGTTTCCAGCGCCAGATACGGATTAATCGCGCTCGCGCCGAAGCCCAGCAGCGCGGCGAAATGATGCACCTCACGCGCCTCGCCACTTTCGATGATCAGGCTGGCGTGATTACGCAGGCCCTTGCGAATCAGATGATGATGCACCGCGCCCAGCGCCAACAGCATCGGAATCACCGCACGCTGCGGCCCGGCCTTGCGATCGCTGATCACCAGCAGCGACGCACCGACCTGCACAGCGCGCTCGGCTTCGGCGCACAGCCGCTGCATTGCCTTGTGCATCTCCGCGCCCTGCACCGCCGCAGACGGAATCGGAAAAGTCGCGTCGAGCGTCACACTCTGGAAAGCCGAATCGTCGACGCGCGCAAGCGCCTTCATCTCTTCATTCGTCAAAATCGGCGAATTCAGTCGAATCAGATGCGCCGCATCTTCGCTCTCCGCGAGCAGATTGCCGCGCCGGCCCACCAGCACGCGCAGGCTCATCACCTGATCCTCGCGCAGGTGATCGATCGGCGGGTTCGTCACTTCGGCGAAACGCTGTTTGAGAAAATTAAACAACGCGCGCGGCTTCGGCGACAGCACCGCGTGGGGAGTGTCGTCACCCATCGAACCGACCGGCTCAGTGCCGTCTTCGAACATCGTCTTGATGACGAAGGTGAGTTCCTCACTCGTCCAGCCAAACTGCAGCTGGCGCGTAAGCAGCACGTCGCTGTTCACCGCAGGATGCTCGATCACGATCGACGCCGCTTCTTCCAGCCGAATGCGCTGCCGGCGACACCATTCCTGGTAATTGCGGCGCCGCGCCAGCTCAACCAGGATTTCGTCGTTCGTCCAAAAGCGACGCGCCTGCAGATCGGCGCAGATCATGCCGCCCGGCCCCACTTTGCCGCTCGCCTCGACGCGCTCCGGGTCGACGTCCAGCGCGCCGACTTCGCTGCCGGCGTACACGATGCCGTCGTGCGTCTTCACATAGCGCGCAGGCCGCAGGCCGTTGCGGTCCAGCGCCAGGCCAATTGCGTAGCCGTCGGAGAAACAAATCGAGGCGGGCCCGTCCCACGGCTCCATCAGCGAAGAGTGATAGCGGAAGAAATTCTTCACTGACGGAGACATATCGGGATCCTTCTCCCACGGCGGCGGAACCAGCATTTTCAGGGAATGGCGAATGTCGCGCCCGCCCAGCGTGAGCAGCTCGACAGCGTTATCCAGCCGGCCGGTATCGCTGCTGTGCTCATTGATGATCGGCTTCAGGCTGTCGATTTCGGTGCCCCAGATCGGTGAATCGAAATCGGCCTCGCGCGCAGTCATCCAGCGCTGATTGCCTTCGACCGTATTGATCTCGCCGTTGTGCGCAATAAATCGAAATGGCTGCGCCTTGTCCCACGTTGGAAAAGTATTCGTCGAATAGCGCTGATGAAAAAGACAGTGATTGACCTTGAAGTCGGTGTCGTTCAGGTCGGTGTAAAAGCGACGCAGCTGCGGCGCCGATACGAGCGCTTTGTAAACGATGGTGCGACACGAGAACGACGGGATATAGAGCGAATCGATGCCGTCGGCTGCAGCAGCGTTCTCGATGCAGCGCCGCACGAGATACAGATGCTGGTCGAACGCCAGCTCGCTGGCAAAATGCATCGGCCGCGCGACGAGGATTTGCTGAATGTCGGGGCACATTTCCTGTGCACGCTTGCCGAGCGCATTCGGCTCCAGCGGCACGGTGCGCCACATCAGCACGGTCAGCCCGCGCCGATCGAGTTCGTCCTGGATGATTTTGCGCACGCGCAGGTTCTCTTCCGGTGCACGTGGCAGAAAAAGCATGCCAACGGCGAGGTCACCCGGCCGATGCGCGCGCTGGCCGGCGCGCTCAAGTTCGCGGTTCAGCAGCGTGTGTGGAATCGAGCAGAGGATGCCGGCGCCATCGCCACTCTTGCCGTCCGCATCGAATGCACCGCGATGCGCCAGGCGCTCGAGGCACTTGAGCGCGTCGTCGAGGATGCGGTGCGTATCGCGGCCAGACAAATCCGCCACGAAACCGATGCCGCACGCGTCATGTTCGAAACGCGCGTTATACATCGGCGCGTTCTCGGCAAGCGAAAATCCAGCCGCCTCGGCCCCGTGTTCGGCTGCGGCGGTGCGCCCAGCGGCGATGTGGATCGCCTCGGAACCGGGAGTTTCGGAGAGAGGAGGGGAAAATCGCGTGTTCATCGTTTCGTGGGCTCAGCACCGGAGCGCACGCCGCACCTGCGACTTCGTGGCATTCCGACACTAAGGGAATTGACAAATCATACCAATCGAAATTTGCAGAGCGCACGAAAGAGGCGTGCATCCGTCATTGAAGGCGAATTTTTCGCCGGGCGCGTCACTGACAACAGCTGACTATATGACCGTGTGAAACCCGTCTTCTAAGAAGACGGGTTCGTTTCCTTCGTTTCGTAGGCGCTCTGTGGAAAATCGGCCTCCCAGCTCCTCACCCCCCAGGTGCCTAAAGAAGATCCACAAAAATCTGTAGCCTTGTGAGATCCTCACTCGAAACTCAGAACTCACCACCTCTTCCCCTTGCCAATTTACGCAGATCGCGGTTAGAATTCACTTTGATCTTGGGCTTTTGAACTACTCAAATCCTCATCATTTTCACTGCGAACCATCACAAGTCTAGGTATTTTCCCGGAGAAATTGCATGACTATGACAGACACGGCCAGTTGGGCCGCTTCCTCGTACTGCCGACCGGGAACTGAAAGCCGTTCGCGCGCATTCGCCGTCAAAGCAGCAGACGCGGGCGCCATCGCGCACAAAGGCGTGCTGCTCGTCGTGGTGGATGGTTCGATGAGCCCGGCGCAGCCGGAGAAGGCGGCCGAGGTCGTCGGCCAGTCGTTGCTGCGGTTCTTTTATTCAGCCGAAACCGGCAGCGATCCGCAAATCGCCCTGCGCTTCGCCGTGCAGCGCGCAGTCGCCGCCCTGGAGTCGATTCGCCCACCTGGCAGCGCGCACCTCGCCGTCGCCGTCGCCGCCGGTGTGGTCTGGCGCAACGAACTGTTGCTCGCACGCGTCGGCGACGCAGCCGCATTTCTGCTGCGCAACGGGCGCGCGCTCTCGCTCAGCAACGAACCCGCTGATTTCGACTCCATCCTTGAATCAAGCCTGACGCTGCAGCCCGGCGATCGCGTCGCACTCATAAACAGCGACGGCACCACGCTGCTGCGCAACAATCTGCCTCTGCAACAGGACGTCACTCACGCAACGCAGTTCTACCGCAATATGCTGGCCGCCGACCCGCCACACGCCCACGGCGCGCTCGTGCTCTTCGATCAGCCAGCCACCAGCAGCGCTCCCACACCGCCGCCACAGCAGGAACCACAACCGCCAGCCGCACCTCCACCTCCAGAACCAGCCGCACCGGTCGAACTCGCCGCGCCCACAACCGAAGCCACTCCCACCTCCATCGTTGATGAACCAGCGTTGCCACAGGAACTGGAACCAGAACTGGATCTGACACCGCCGACACCCCCGCCGCCGCCTAAGCGCAGCCGCAGGCCGTCGCTCATTCCACTGCTGCTGATGCTCGCCGCAGCCGTAGCCGCACCCTATTTCCTCTACACCCTCAACGGCAAGGAACAATGGATCTTCGTCCGCACCCAGGCTCAGACCGCCGCAGCCAACGCACTCACTTTCGCTACAAACCAACTGAATCAGCTCAGCGTCCCCACCTCACTACTCACTGCGCTGCAATCGCCACTCGCACTGCCAGAGCCGATGCAGACCCAAACCGCGTCGACTGCTCCACCGCTGACCTCGCCACTCGCCACGCCGACGCAGGTCACGAGTGCAACTACGGCTGCAGCTGCAACCGCGATGACGACCGCGACCGTGACAACGACCGCGGCTGCAACCGCGGCTGCGACGCCTACGCCGACAGCCACGGCAACGCCGACCACCGTTTCGCCAACCGCAACACCTGAACCTTCGCCCACCCCGCAGCCGATCGGCGAGGTCATCCGCTCAGTCGCCTCACCCACCGCTGTCCAGATCCGGCGCACACCGATCGCGGCTCCGACCCAAGCCCCGACCGCCAACCGCCGACTGCCGACCGCCATTCCACCGACCGCCGCGCCGATCGCCACCCCGGAAGGACAGCTCCCCGACGGCGCCTTCCCCCCGCTCCCGACACCACCGCCGTAAAGAGACGACGGACGACCGCCCGGGGGGACGACCGCCGACGGCTGACGACCGACAGCAGGGAGCTGGTCTTCCGGGTCGGCAGTCGACAGTCGGCGGTCAGCGGTCAGCGGTCCTCCCCAGCCGTCGGCGGTCGGCGGTCCTCCCTCGTCTGTCCTACCCCATCCTCCGAAAACGCATACACTCCCCCCATGCCCCACGCTGCATGGCCCCACTCCGCCGACGTCGACGCGCGCGTCGAACAGCTCCTCGCCGGCCTCTCGCTCGAACAGAAAATTCAGCTGGTGACCACCAGCCCTGACTCAGCGTTCGCCGAACTGCCCGTGCTCCAGCAGGCCGACGGACCCTCGGGTGTACGGCGTGCAGATCTCCAGAACATCCTCGGCCCATCGACGGCGCTGCCGGCGACGATCGCGCTCGCCGCGACGTGGAGCGAAGATTGCGCGCGTGAGTACGGCGACGCCGTCGGCGCCGAGTGCGCCGCGCTCGGCATTCACGTGCTGCTCGGCCCCGGCATGGACATCGCCCGCGCGCCGTGGAGCGGCCGCATCTTCGAGGCCGTCGGCGAAGACGCACTGCTCGCTTCGCGCATCATCGCCGCCTACGTTCCAGCGCTGCAGGCGCATCGCGTGCAGGCCTGCCTCAAGCACTACGTCATCAACAATCAGGAATTCCGCCGCAACGACTGCGACGTGATCGTCGACGACCGCACGCTGCACGAGGTCTACCTGCCGCCGTTCGAAGCGGCCATCCGCGTCGGCGCCGCGTCCGTGATGGGTTCGTACAACCGCATCAACGGTGTGTTCGCCTGCGAAAATCCGCACGTGCTCACAACCATCCTGCGCGAACGCCTCGGCTTCCGCGGCTGGGTCGTCACCGATTTCATGGCCGCCCACGGCGCCGTCTCCGGCGCCAACGCCGGCCTCGACCGCGAGCTCGGCCCGCATCACTGGCACAAGGAACTCGTCCCCGCCATCGAAGCCGGCGAAGTCGCACTCGCGCGCCTCGACGAAATGGTGCGCCGCATCCTGCGCCCGACCGTCGGCCTCGGCCAGGTCGACGCACCGCTGCCCGTCGGCCCGCTGCCCGTCGAAAAGCATTCCACCACGGCACAGCACATCGCCGAGGCCGCCATCGTCCTGCTGAAGAACGACGGCGACCTGCTGCCGCTCTCCGGCGTGCGCAGCATCGCCGTGATCGGCTCGGACGCCGACAACGTGTCGGCCGCCGGCGGCGGCAGCGGCCGCTGTGAACCGACGCATGCCACGCCCGTCCTGCAGGCGCTGCGCGCGCGTGCCGGCGCCGACGTGCGCATCGAATACGCGCAGGGCGTCGACCCGATCACTGCCGGCACGCTCGTCCCCGGCCCCGACGCCGTACCCTCGGCGCTGCTCTCCACACCCGCCGGCGGGCGCGGCCTGCACGCGCAGTACTTCGCCTCACTCGATTTCACCAGCGACCCAATCGTCGAACAGGACGAGCTGCTCGTCGAGATCAACCGCATCCTCTTCGATTCGCCCGCGCTCAGCACCTCGTCACCCAAGCGCTCGCCCGTGCCGTGGCAGACCGGACCAAAGTTCTCCGTGCGCTGGACTGGCGGGCTCGAATTCCCCGCCGATGGCGAGTACACGCTCGTCCTCAGCGCGCTCGGCTCAGCGCGGCTGTGGTTCGACGACGCGCTCATCATCGACGCCTCGCTGCAATCGAACGCGCCCGCCGAAGCGGCCTCCGGCGCGTCTATGCCCATCCTCGGCGGCGCCTCACAGAATCCGCAGGAGCTAGAAATTCCGCTCGAAATTCCGCTCGAAATTCCGAAGGAGCCCTTCACTGGCGCACGCATCACGCGCCACACGATGCGCGCGCGCGCAGGCGAACGCCGCTCCGTGCGCATTGAATACGCCGCCGATCACCCGGCGATTAATTTCCTGAACGGCGCGCAGTTCCGCTTCGGCATGGTCGCGCCGGCCGGCGTCGTCATGCCGCTGGCAGCCGAAGCCGCGGCGCTTGCCGCAACGTGCGACGTCGCCGTCGTCGTCGCGCGCACACAAGAGTTGGAAGGCATGGACCGCGCGCACCTGCATCTGCCCGGCGGTCAGGAGGAGCTCATCCACGCCGTCTGCGCAGCCAACCCGCGCACGATCGTCGTCACCATGAGCGGCGGCCCGCTCGACGTTTCAAATTGGAACGCCGCCGCACCGGCAATTCTTTCGGCGTGGTTTGCCGGGCAGGAACAAGGTGCAGCCGTGGCGCGCGTGCTCTTCGGCGACGTTGCGCCGCGCGGCCGCCTGCCACTGACTTTCCCGCGCGGAGAAAACACGCCGCTGCGCACAACCGAACAATACCCCGGCATCGACGGCACAATTCGCTACACCGAAGCGCGCGCCGTCGGCTATCGCGGCTACGACGCACTCGGCATCGTGCCGGAATATCCCTTCGGCCACGGACTGACCTACACGCGCTTCGAGTACGCCGACCTGCAGGCCTCCGACGACGCCGCCACGTTCATGCTGACGAACGTCGGCGCGCGCGCCGGCTGCGAAACCGCGCAGGCGTATCTCACTCCACCCGTCGAAACTGGCGAGCCGATCAAGCTGGCCGGCTGGGTGCGCGTCGAACTGCAGCCGGGCGAATCGCGCCGCGTGGCGATCACACTCGACGAGCGCGCACGCTCGATGTGGAGCACCGAACACACGGCGTGGGAGAAAATCGGCGGCACGTTCGTCGTGCATGTCGGCGCATCGGCGGGCGACCTGCGATTGCGCACAGCAAATTAACGACTCAGGTATAAATCAGCAATTCCGGCGAAACACGCTGGGGACAGCGTGTTTCGCAATGGAGAATTGGCTGGCCCGAGTTGTTGCCAACGAATTAGTTCACTGACCGCAGCACGACATCGGCAATGCCAAGGGCAAATGCCACCGGCTCGCCGGGTCCGCTGCAGTTGAATACGATACCAGTCAAGTCTGCGCTGCGCAGTTCCGTGAACAGCTCGACGCCGGACAGCGTAATCGTGCGCACTTCTTCGTCGCCGCTTTCTTCGACGAAGGCGGCAAAGCAGTCGTCGTGCGTAAACACCGCGGCGAGCGCGCGATCATTCTCGTCCGGTGCCAGCGCAATCGAGCGACCGTTTTCGGTTTCGTATACAGCCAGCTGATAGCTCGGGTACTCAGCAACTTCGGACAGCATGGCGTCCATTTCTTCCGATGTCAACGATTCGTCATCGCCCAAATCGAAGAGCGTTTGCTCGATGTCGACCGAACAAGCGCAGGTGGAAAGCTGCTCCATCTGCTCACGATCAAATGTGATGCCATACGCAGAGTTCGGATCAATCTCCAGGAAGTCGATGTCCGGGGGCAGGATCTGGAAAAGCCACGATGCCTGCACCGCCAGAAATTCCGGCAGCTCCTTCTCACCCGTGATTTTCTGATGCGCGCGATACGCAGACGAGCCGGAGAAAATGAACAGGCGCCGCGTGCCGCCTTTATCCTCATGAATACGCACACCTGACAAGACGTCGTCTTCCATGGCTTCTGCCGCTGCCGCATCAGAGACGGGCATCTCCCAGAACTCCTGCGAAGCAAGAATACGCATGAGCTCAGCGTCCGTAATGATCGCCGCCTTCCAGTCTTCGACGGCATTACGAACCTGCACTTCAACGGGAACTTCTTCAGTCTTCATGCGCGACAGTATAGGCGGCGCTTCGGGCGCCCTCATGCCAGAGGTTCATCCAGCAACTGGGGCGGATTTTTCGCCGGGCACGCAGCTGACAGTGGCTGACCACATGACCATCTGAAACCCGTCTTCTAAGAAGACGGGTTCGTTTCCTTCGTTTCGTAGGTGCGCTTTCGTGCATGCGGTCGCGCACAACGATAGAGCCCACACTTTCCGCCTTAACGGCCTGCTACACCAGCAGGTTCAGCATGCGACCCTTCACATAAATCACCTGCCGCAGCGACTTGCCGTCGACGAACTTCTGCACCGCCTCCGACGCCAGCGCCGCCACCTTGATCGCCTCTTCGTCGGCGTCGGCCGGCACGGTAATGCGATCGCGCAGCTTGCCGTTCACCTGCACCGGAATCGTGATCGTCTCGGCCACCACCGCCGACGCATCAAGCTTCGGCCACGCCTGTTTGTGCACCGAATAGCTACGGCCAAGGCATTCCCACAATTCTTCGGCCATGTGCGGCGCGATCGGCGCCAGCAGCCGCAGCAGGATGTCGATCGCCTCCGCCCACTCCGCCGTGCCCGTCAGCCCGGCGTCGCGTGCCTTGAACAGCATGTTCGTGAATTCCATCATCGTGGAGATCACAGTGTTGAAGCTAAAGGCCGCCAGGTCGCGCTCATAGCGCTCGATCGTCAAATGTGCCGCGCGCCGCAGATCGCGCACCGTCATCGCATTTGCTGCACCTCTGTCTTCGTCCGGCGACAACACGATGCGCCAGGCGCGGTCGAGCCAGCGTCGCACGCCGGGCACACCCTGCGTGTTCCACGGCACCGTCATCGTGAAATCGCTGATGAACATCTCGTAGCCGCGCAGTGCGTCTGCACCGTGTTCGGCCACGACCTCGTCGGGCGTGATCACGTTGCCCTTCGATTTGCTCATCTTCTCGTAGTACTCGCGCCCGTTTTCATCGACCTTCTTCTGATTGCTCAAAATCAGGCCCTGGTTGCGCAGCGCAGTGAACGGCTCCTTGAAGCGCACCACGCCGACGTCGTAGAGCACCTTCGTCCACATGCGCGCGTACAACAGGTGCAGCACCGCATGCTCGGCGCCGCCGACGTACATGTCCACCGGCAGCCAGTAGTCAAGATCGTTCGCACCGAAGATCGCCGCATCATTGTGCGGGTCGGCGAAGCGCATGTAGTACCACGAGCTGCACGCCCACGTCGCCATCGTGTCCGTCTCGCGGCGGCCGCGCGGCGTCTCGACATAGCTCGCGATATTCGCCAGCGGAGACTCCCCCGTCGCTGACGGCTCGTAATGCTCGACGTCGGGCAGGCGCAGCGGCAGCTCGCTCTCATCGAGCGCGACCTCGCCATCGTCGGTGTGCAGAATCGGAATCGGCGTGCCCCAGTAGCGCTGACGGCTGATCAGCCACGCGCGGATGCGGTAATTTACGCGCCGCCTGCCGACGCCGAGCGCACCGACGTGCTCGATCGCTGCACGAATGCAGGCGCGGCCGTCCTCTCCAGTGCTCATGCCGTTCAGCGGGCCACTGTTGACCATCACGCCGTCCTTCTCTTCGTACGCAGCTTTCCATTGCGAAGTCGGCGCGCCGTCGTCGTTCGGGCCCTGCACCACCTGAATGATCGGCAGATCGAATTTGCGCGCGAAATCGAAGTCGCGCTGGTCGTGCGCCGGCACCGCCATGATCGCGCCGGTGCCGTAGCCCGTCAGCACATAGTCGGCGATCCACACCGGAATGCGCGCGCCGTTCACTGGGTTGATCGCGTACGCGCCGGTGAACACGCCGGTCTTCTCACGGTTTGTCGCCGTGCGCTGCTCGTCGGTCTCCGCCTTCGCCATCGTGCGATACGCGTCGACGGCCGCGCGCTGCTCAGCGGTGGTGATCGCCTCGACGAGCGCGTGCTCGGGCGAGAGCACCATGAACGTCGCGCCCCACAGCGTGTCCGGGCGCGTGGTATAGACGCGAATCGAGCCCTCGTGATCGGCCAGCTTGAAATCGACCTCGGCGCCTTCGCTCTTGCCGATCCAGTTGCGCTGCATCTTCACGATGCGCTCCGGCCAGTCGACGCTGTCGAGATCGCCGGCCAGCCGCTCGGCGTACGCGGTAATTCTGAAATACCACTGCCGCAGCGTCTTGCGTTCGACGAGCGCGCCGCTGCGCCAGGCGCGGCCATTCTCGACCTCTTCGTCGGCGACGACGACCTTGTCGACCGGGTCCCACCACACCTGCGTGTTCGAGCGAAACGCCAGCCGATAGTTCATCAGATACGCGTTCTTCTCGCGGCGGTTCATCGCGTTCCACTCAGCGGCGGAAACGATCGGCGCGCCGGCGGTGATCACGCCGATTTGCTCGGCGTGCGCATCGACGTATTCGAAGATCGCCGCTGCGCCGCGCTCAGACAGTTCAGCTTCAAGGTCGGCAATTGGCGCCGCACAATCTTTGCGCGGGTCATACCACGAGTTGAACAGTTTCAAAAAGATCCACTGCGTCCAACGATAGTAATCGTCGTGCGCCGAGTTGATCACGCGCGACCAGTCGTAGCTCAGGCCCATCAGCTTGTACTGACGGATGTAATTGGCCGAATAGCGCTCGTTCAGCTCATGCGGGTTTTTCTTGAGCTTGATGGCGGCGTTCTCGGTGGGCAGGCCGAAGGCATCAAAACCGATCGGATGCAACACGTTGTAGCCACGCATGCGGTAATAGCGCGCAACCACGTCCGTCGGCACGTAGTTGCGCGCGTGGCCGACGCTCATCCCTTCACCCGAAGGATACGGATAAAAATCGAGGATGTAGTACTTCGGCTTGTCGCCGGACGGCTCGCTCTTATAGAGAGCGTCACGCTCCCAGCGCTGCTGCCATTTCGATTCGATGTCCTGCGGGTTGTATCGCTCAGCCATATTGATCTCGGAAAGTTGATCTCGGAAAGCAAGAGTGCACAAAACGCAAACGGTATCCGCAATTCGCGGATTTCACCATTCAGATTCTGCACACTCCTCGGAAAACAAAAAAGCCCACTCGTCCGTACAGGGACGAGTGGGCCCGTGGTACCACCCTGTTTTGCGCAGCCCTTCGGCCGCACCTCTTTGCGCGTTAACGGGCGCACCCGATTCCGGCTCACGGATGAGTTCGGCCTTTCGCACTCTCCGTGGGCACATCGCCGGGCTCACACCATGCTTCCCAGCTCGCTGCGGAGATGACCTACTACTTCCGATCGTCGCCGATCAACAAAAAACCGCCGAGTTTCCCCGGCGGTATGGACCTGAAGGGATTCGAACCCTTGACCTTCTCAATGCCATTGAGACGCGCTCCCAACTGCGCCACAGGCCCGCGAACGGTGCAGAGTATACACGATGTGCGAGCAAAAAGTAAAGAGTCAGAGGGATGCGCTGAGTCCCCCGGCGCATCCCTCCTGAGCGGAGTGGCCGTGGCATCGACAGGAACAGCATACTGACCTGGCCACGCAGTCGAAGGAGGCCGCGCGCCACTCTCACTCTCTACTCTGACTCTCTACTCCCCCCCATTCACCACGCCCGCTTCAGGATTTCCAGCAGCGCATCGGCGTTCATCGGCCGCACGCTCATGCGGAGCAGGCGCGCATAGGTCGCCGCCTGCTCCGCCATCGGCCGCAGATGCATTTCTTCAACACCGATCTCGCGCAGCCGCAGCGGGATGCCGATGTCTTTTTTAAGCTGCTGAATCGCCTCGACGCAGCGTTCGGCCTGCGCCGGCGCACCGAGCAGCTCAGCCACGCGCGCGAAACCGCGCGGATTCGCCGGCAGCAGATATTCCACAACGTACGGCAACAGCAGACCGGTTCCCAGGCCGTGCGACGTGTGCGTCACCGCGCCCACCGGATATTGCAGCGCGTGCACCGCACCCAGCCCAGCGCTTGAAAATGCCATGCCCGCCAGCAGCGCTGCCAGATGCATGCCTTCGCGCGCATCCATGTCCGCCGGCGTGTACACGGCGCGCCGCAGATGTTCACCCACCAACCCGATCGCGCGCTCAGCGAGCGAATCGGTCAACGGCGAGCGGCCGGTGAATTGCGGTCGCAGCCCTTCCGGCAAAACCAGCGCACCGGGCGTCACAACCGTCAGCGCCTCGACCGCGTGCACGAGCGCGTCCATGCCGCTCTCCGCCGTCACGCGCGGCGGACAGCTGCGCGTCAGCAGCGGATCCACGATCGCCAGCTTCGGTCGCACATGCGTCGATGCCACGCCGAGCTTCAGCCCGCGCGCCACATGCTCGATGACGGCGACCGCGGTCACTTCGGAACCGGTGCCGGCCGTCGTCGGCACAGCGATCACCGGCAGCGTCGGGCCGGGGATTTTGTCTTCGCCGAAGTAGTCGGCGCAGACGCCGCCGTGCGTGTAGACGGCCGCTGCGACCTTCGCCACATCCATGTTGCTGCCGCCGCCGAGCGCGACGAGCACGTCCGGCATGGTCTCGCGCGCCAGCGCCGCCGCTGCATCGACGATGACGTCGCTCGGTTCGGGTGCGCCTCCGGCGAACACGTCGACGCGCACGCCGACTGCCTGAAGGCTCTGCTGCAGCGGCGCAGCCAGGCCAGCATCGATCAGGCGTGCGTCGGTGATGATCAGCGCACGCGCATAGCCGCGCAGCGCCGCCTCGGCGCCGATCTGCGCCGCTGCGCCGCGGCCGAACAAAATTTCGTCGGATGTGCTGAATCTCCACGTGGTTGGCATAGACGGTATTAAAGCGTAACTACTCAGGCCAGCTATTTTTCCAACACGAAACACACTATTCTCTCCCCCTTCGGGGGAGAGAATAGTGTGTTTCGCGGGAAATACTGATTTGGGCCTGAGTAGTTACATTAAAGCAGATTCGGCAGCGTTACATAGAATCACTCTTGGTATGAAAATCACCGCCGTCAAAACCGTCGTCGTCAATGCGCAGATGCGCAACTGGATCTTCGTCAAAGTCGAAACCGATCAGCCCGGCTTGTACGGCTGGGGCGAAGCGTCACTCGAATGGAAGACGCGCGCGGTGGTCGGCGCGGTTGAGGACTTCGCGCCGTTCCTCATCGGCGAGGACCCGGAACGCATCGAGTTTCTCTTTCAGAAGATGTACCGCCAGAGCTTCTTTCGCGTCGGCGCGATCGGCATGTCAGCCATCAGCGGCATTGAGCAGGCGCTGTGGGACATTCACGGCAAATCACTCGGCCGGCCGGTGTATCAGCTGCTCGGCGGCCGCGTGCGCGATCGCGTGCGCATGTACACGCACCTCGGTGGCGGCGACATGAAATCTGTGTACGAAACGCAGCGCGGCGCTGACGCACAGAAATTCGTCGACCTTGCGCTCGAGGTCGTCTCGCACGGCTACACCGCAGTAAAAGTGCTGATCACGCCACCGACCGAATCACTGAATTCGATCGCATCGTACAAATATGCCGCGCGCACGATGGAGGCGCTGCGCACCGCGCTCGGCGACGAGATCGACATCATGGTCGACTGCCACGGCCGCCACAGCGTGGCGAACGCAATCGAGTTCTGCCGCGTGCTCGCGCCGTATCGGCCGTATTTCATCGAGGAACCGGTGCCACCCGAGAACGTCGATGCGCTGCTCGAAGTGCGCCGCGCATCCCCTGTGCCCATCGCCACCGGCGAGCGGCTGGTCTCACGCTACGAATTCCGCCCGCTGCTCGAGAAGCAGGCCTGCGCCGTCATTCAGCCCGACCTGTGCCACTGCGGCGGCCTGTGGGAAGCCAAGAAAATTGCCGCGATGGCCGACACGTATTACATGGGCGTGGCGCCGCACAATCCGCTCGGCCCAGTCGCCAACGCTGCCGCGCTGCACTTCGCACTCAGCACGCCGAATTTCCTGATTCAGGAAGATATGCTCACCGATGTGCCATGGCGCTGGGAAGTAGTACAACATTCGCTGAAAACCGAAAACGGCTACTGGCTGCCGACCGAAGCACCCGGCCTCGGCATCGAGGTGAACGAAGAAGCCGCGCGCAAATATCCATTCCAGCAGGAAGTCGTACACGCACTCAGTATTCGTGCGCACGACAATGCGATTCTGGATTGGTGAGAGAGAGGGAACAGGGGATAGGGAATAGGGAGCGTCCTAAGTTGCCTATTCACCATTCACTATTCCCTCCATCTCGACTACTCCCTCCCACTTTCCACCTCGCCGTACGGCACGCCCGAGATGAAAAGCGCACACGAATGTTTCACGTCGCAGGCGCGCGATGAGCGCAGCGTTCAGGCCGCCGCCGGCAAGGAGTGTAAAGTCGTGTGCGGCACAGCGCGTGTGCAGATCGCGCAACATGGCGATGCGCGCAACATCCGGGAGAGTGGCACCTCCGCTATGCAGAATCGTGTCAACTTGTGGAATCGTGCGCAGAGCATCGAGCGCAGCATCAATGTCGGCAGCGCGTTCGACAGCGCGGTGAAACGTGAATTGCAGATGCGGAGCCACAGCAGCAATTGCGCGAAGCGCCGATACATCCACAGCGCTGGCGCGCAGCCAGCCGAGCACTAGTCCGTCGATGGGCAGCGCAGCCAGCACACACGCCTGTGCACAAATCTCATCGAGCTCGTCCGCGTCGGCAATCGCAAATGAATCGCGTGGCCGCAACATGACACGAATCGGAATGCGCACATGCGCAAGAATTCGTTCGACCAGATCGAGCGGCGGCGTCAGCCCATCCTGCTCAATGGCGCATGTCACTTCCAGCCGTGTCGCGCCGCCAACTTCGGCCCTGAGTGCGTCGTCGAGTGAGAGGGCGATGACTTCAAGCATTTCCTATGCCCTGTTCCCTATCCCCTTCTTCCTTCACACTCCCCCAAACGCCTGAAAACCGCCATCGACCGGAATCGTCACACCGGTGAGAAAACGCGAGGCATCGGACGCAAGAAAAACCACTGTACCGCCAAGATCATCGGGCTGGCCAAGGCGGCCCATCGGCGTTCCGCGGATCATCGTCTTCGCACGATCATTCAGCTCGCCGGTCGCTGGATCAGTGAGCAGCGCACGATTTTGTTCAGCGAGAAAGAAGCCGGGCGCGACGGCATTCACACGAATCCGCGGCGAGTAATGCTGAGCCATATGCACGGCCAGCCACTCCGTGAAATTTTTCACCGCCGCTTTGCCCGATGAATACGCCACGTTGCGCGTGACTGGCTTGTAGCTCGACATCGACGCGATGTTCACGATCACGCCCTCGCCGCGCTCAACGAACTGCTTCGCCACAGACAGACACGGCACGACCGTGCCCATCCAGTTTTGATCCATCACGGCGCGCATTGCCTCGAGATCGAGATCGAACACAGTGCGCGTCGGCCCGGTCATCGCCTTGGCATCGGTGCCGCCAGCGGCGTTCAGCAGAATGTGTACGTCACCAGCCTGTGCCAGCGCTGTGTCGAATGCGGCCGCATCAGTCGTATCAGCCTGCACGTACGCCGCATCGACGCCGTTCGCCTGCATACGAGCCACTGCCGCCTGCAGCAGCGATTCGCGTCGGCCGCACACGATGATGCGCGCGCCGTGCGCGGCAAGCGCATCCGCCATTGCGCCGCCCAATACGCCGCCGCCGCCAGTAATCAATGCCGTCTTCCCTGTGAGATCGAAGAGTGTGCTCATCGCGCGCAAGCATGGCGATAATGCGACAGATTGTCAAGCGGCGACTGAAAAAGTAAAGAGTCAGAGTAAAGAGTCAGAGTAAAGAGTCAGAGTGATCAGCGGTCCACGATCCTGCCGTACAGCTCGTCCAGCCGCTCACGCGCTGCGCGATAGATGCGCGTGTTGGACAGCTTCGGCTCGAAGACGCGGCCATGCAACGTGGGTGCGCTGTACGAACAGCTGCGCCAACGCGCCACTTCGACGACGCCGCGGCTGCTCGCCTCGGTGGCATCGGTGAGCACAAGCGGCGCGCCGCAGGCGTCGGCCACCATCTGGCACCACGTCGGTGACAGCTCGAGCGCGCCGCCGCTGGCGACGAGCTGAGCGCCGGCATCGGCCACCCCTGCGCCGCGCAGCGCTGCGTCAATTGTCGAAAGCCGCACAGCGATGGCTTCCATGCTTGCACGCAGAATTTCCAGCGGCGTCGTCTTCAGCGACAGCCCATGAATCGTGGCGCGAATATCTTCTGCGTAGCCTGGGCTGCGCTCACCCGCAAAAGTCGGCAGCACGGTCAGGCCGTGGCCGTCGGGCGGCAGCGCCGCGAGCGCGGCATCGAGCACATCATCGGCCGGCAGCCGCAGCGTCGCACGGGCCCAGGCAAAGACGTTGCCACCTTCGGTCGTCGCGCCGCCGATCAGTGCATGTGAACCGTCCACGAAATAATTCCACAGCGCCGGCGGCAGCGGCTGTGCGGCGATCGATGCCGGCGCGACGATGCGCATCGCCGCCGTGGTGCCGATGGTGACCGCAATGCGGCTGCGATCGACACAGCCGCTGCCAACGTTGGCAGCGGCACCATCGCCGAGCGGCGCGCACGCGCGCGCGTGGCGCAGCCACGGCCAGCGCGCCGCACATTTCGCAGTGAGCATTGGGCCGTCTTCGTCGTCGCACAGAATGCGCGGCAGACGTTGGTGCGAGACGCCAAGCTCAGTCGGCCAGATTGCGTCCCAATCGCGAGTATGTCGGTCGAGCATGCCCGTCCACGCCGCCAACGAAACGCCAGTGCACAGATCGCCGGTGAGTTCGCGGATCAGAAAATCGGCCAGCGAAACAAAATGTGCGCTGCGCGCAAAAATCTCGGGTCGTGTGCGTGCCAGCCATGTGAGACGCGCAGGCCAGTAGTTGGCGCGCACACGGCACCCGGTGCGCTGCAGCACCGCGAGTTCGTCGATACGGCTGCGCAACGCACGCGCATCAGCAGCACTGCGCGTATCAGCATAGGTAAATACCGGCGTCAATGGCGCACCGCCAGAATCGAGGCACAGCAGCGACGTGGCGTAGCTGGAGAAGCCGATCGTCTCGATCGGGGGCAGCTTCGACGCCTCGTTCGCAAGTGCATCGAGCAGACCGAACAAACGCTCGCACACATCAACGGCGTGCTCTTCGCTGCGGCCATGCTCATCGACATCAAACGAGAATGGCGCACGAACCATCGCCACAGGTTCGCGCAAATCATCTGGGGCATAAATCATCGCGCGCGTGCTGGAACTGCCTAGATCAAGGACAAGATGCATGGGGTGATTTTAGAAGTGGATAGTGATAGTGAGTAACTACTCAGGCCCAAATCAGTAGTTCCCGCGAAACACACTATTTTCTCCCCATTCGGGGGAGAGAATAGTGTGTTTCGCGTTGGAAAAATGGCTGGCCTGAGTAGTTACGATAGTGAACGATTCCCACTATGACTATCCACTATCACTATCTACTTCTAAAATCACTCCATGCTCAACGTCAGCCTTCGCAAATTCGAAGACATGGTGCAAACATCATTCGACGCCCTGCCAGCGCATTTTCGTGACAAACTCCGCAACGTCGAAATCATCGTCAAGGATGCGCCCGATGCCTATGAACTCGACCTGGCCGACGTCGATGATCCTGACGATCTGCTCGGCTTCTACGACGGCACACCGCTGACCGAGCGTTCATTCGGCTACGACATGACTGCGCCGGACGTGATCTACATCTACCGCCACGCGCACCTGCTCGATTGCGATACGCCCGAACAACTGCACAAAGAAGCGAGCCGCACGCTGCGCCACGAGCTTGCACATTATTTCGGCATCGATGATGACAGGCTTGAGGAACTGGGGGCGTACTAAAGCTGCGAGGAAGTAAAAAGCGTAACTACTCAGGCTAAGTGAGTCGCCAAAAGTTCTGGCGGCAGATTCGCCTCCCCCGCTTTGCGGGGGAGGCGAATCTGCCGGACAAAACTTATGGACAGGAACTTAGCCATTTTTCCAACGCTAAACACACTATTCTCTCCCCCTTCGGGGGAGAGAATAGTGTGTTTAGCGGGAAATACTGATTTGGGCCTGAGTAGTTACCACTCTAGAATCTTCCCCCATGCTCAATCCGCCGCCCTCCCTCGGCCTGCTGCGCGCCGCAGTCGTCGCACCGGAAATGCGCGTCGCCGACGTGCGCTTTAATTTTGACTGCACGGTTGCAGCACTGCGTGACGCGCGCGATGCCGGAGCCGCGCTCGTCGTGTTCCCCGAACTCGGCCTTACCAGCTACAGCTGCGGCGATCTTTTTCATCAGCACGCGCTGCTCGATGCAGTTGAAAACGTGCTCGCAGAATTTTTGCCACACACTGCGAATCTCGGCATCGCCGCGCTGGTGGGATTACCGCTGCGCGCGGGCGGCCGCCTCTTCAACTGCGCCGCCTTCGTCGCAGACGGCCGCGTGCTCGGCTTTATTCCGAAAACGCATTTGCCCAACCAGAGCGAATTTTATGAAGAGCGCTGGTTCTCCGCCGCAGAAAATTCCACAGTCGATCATGTGCGCTTCGCTGGCGTCGATGTACCTTTCGGAACCGACCTGCTTTTTCATGCAACGAATTTTCCGGGCTGCGTGATCGGCATCGAATTATGCGAGGACCTGTGGGCAGTAAATCCACCGAGCGGCACACTGGCGCTGGCCGGCGCCACAGTGCTGCTGAATCTGTCGGCCAGCACCGAAGTGCTCGGCAAGGCGCAGTACCGTCGCGCCCTCGTAGTGAATCAATCGGCACGCTGCATTGCAGCATATCTCTACGCCGCAGCCGGCCCAGGCGAAAGCACAATGGACGTCGTCTTCGGCGGTCATTCGCTCATCGCTGAAAACGGCACATTGCTCACGGAAACGCAGCGCTTCTCATTCGAAACACAAATCGCCATCGCCGATATTGACCTGCAGCGCATCGCACACGAACGCATGCGGAACCACACCTTTGCCTCCGAAGGGGGCGCCGCACGCACACGCGCGATCGAGTTCGAAATTCACCCCGCTCCACAGGGCGATGTGGCACTACACAGGCCGCTCTCTTCAATGCCGTTTGTGCCTTCCGATCCGACACAGCGCGCGGCGAACTGCGACGAGATTTTTGCAATTCAGGCCAGCGGCCTTGCCAAACGACTGCGCCACACTGGTGCAAAAAATGTGGTCATCGGCATCAGCGGCGGCCTCGATTCGACACTGGCGCTGCTGTTGATCTGCCGCGCCTTCGATAGGCTCAGCCTCGACCGCAGCGGCATCTGTGCAATCACCATGCCCGGCTTCGGCACCACAGATCGCACCTACATGAACGCGCTCGGGCTGATGAAAAACCTCGGCGTAAGCGCGCGTGAAATCCCAATCGCCGCCGCTGTGCGCGGACACTTCACCGATATCGGTCACCCCGAAACACAGCATGATGTCACATATGAAAATTCCCAGGCACGTGAACGCACACAAATTCTGATGGACGTGGCCAACCGCATCGGCGGCTTCGTCGTCGGCACCGGAGATCTCAGCGAGGCGGCGCTCGGCTGGATGACGTTCAATGGCGACCACATGAGCATGTATCACGTGAACGCCGGCGTGCCAAAAACGCTCGTGCGCTATCTGATTACGTGGGTAGCGGAGTCGGCCTTCGGCGGTGAGACCGCAGCAATTCTGCGCGATATCGTCGACACACCAATTACGCCCGAGCTGCTGCCGCTCGACAAAGACGGTAAGCTGCAACAGCAAACTGAGGACACCGTCGGCCCATACGTGCTGCACGACTTTTTTCTGTTCTATGTCGTGCGCTATGGCTTTGCGCCACGCAAGGTTTTCTTCCTCGCACAACGCGCCTTTGCCGACACATACGGCGATGAAATTATCCTCAAGTGGCTGCGCGTTTTTTATCGACGATTCTTCACGCAGCAATTCAAACGCTCGGCAATGCCAGACGGCCCGAAGGTCGGGTCGGTGGCACTGTCGCCACGCGGAGACTGGCGCATGCCAAGTGACGCCGTCGGCGCGCTGTGGCTGGCGCAGCTCGAGGAGCTTCCTTGATGCCTACGCGCATTCCATCAGACAAAACCAGGCTGCGGCGATTGTCGCGCGAGCTCGAAGCGCTGCGGCGCATCACGCGTTCGATCAACGCCACATCTGATCTGCGTTCGATCCTGAACGAAATCGTCACCACTGCCACAGAAGTCATTGGCGCCGATTCATCGACGATCTATCTGCTGGATGAAGCGCAGCAACGGCTGACGCTGAAGGCCACCACAGGCTTGTCGACGGCGGCGATCAATCACGGCACACTGGCGATGGGCGAAGGCCTGACGGGCTGGGCAACCAAGAACCGCCAGGTCGTCGCTGTGCGCGATGCGCAGCACGATCCGCGCTTTCGCATCGTGCCAAACACAGGCGAGCGCGTCTTTCAGTCACTGATGGCTGTGCCGCTGATCAGCCAGGACCGCGTCATCGGCGCGATCAACGTGCAGACGCGTCGCCTGCACACATGGACGGAAGCCGATCTCGAATTTGGCGCGCTCATCGCCGACGTCGCAGCCGGCATCCTCGAGCGTGCAGTTCTCGAAGAGCGAAATGAGCGCAAAATTCGTGAGCTGACCACCGTTGCCGAAGTGAGCAAAGCCGTCGTTGCGCCAGTCTATCTCGACGAAACGCTGCGCGTGGTGGCCGACATGGCAGCACACGCAGTGAACGCGCGCCGTTGTTCGATTCTGCTGCTCGACGAAGCAGCAAACACATTCACACCACGCGCTGTGTTCGACCGCGATGCGAACACAGAACAAGAGCCGGCATGGCGCATCGATGCACCGCCGTTTGTCAACATCAGCACAATCTACGATCCCGTCGTCGTGCACAACGACACCGGGGAATTTCGTCCCGAGCTCCACGAGTGGAGCGAGCGCGTCGGCTTGAGAGCACTGATCAGCGTGCCACTCAACGTGCGCGACCGCATCATTGGTGTGCTGAATATGTGGGCTGCGGCAGAGACACATTTCAGTGACGAACAGGTTGCACTATGCACCACGCTGGCCAATCAGGTCGCACTCGCGATCGAAAATGCGCACCTGATCGGCAACACTGCCATTGTGCAGGAAATGCACCACCGTGTGAAAAACAATCTGCAAAACATAGTGATGCTGTTGCAGATGCAGTTGACGGAAGATGGTGGCCTCTCGGCGCGCGAGGCGCTGCTCGAAAGCATCAATCGAATTCAAAGCATCGCAGCAGTGCACGACGCCATGGCGCACGACGGCTTCCGCCTCGTCGATGTCAAGGATGTGCTCCAGCGTGTCGGACACATGGTGACGGGAAACATGGCCTGTCGCGATCAAAAAATTGTGCTGAGCATCGAAGGCGATTCGTGCAGACTGCCTTCACGTGCCGCCACTGCGCTGACGCTGGTCGTCAGCGAGCTGATCGCCAATTCAATGGAGCACGCCTTCCCTGAATGCGCAAATGGAAAAATCGACGTCGCACTCATCGACATGGAGGGCACGCTTGAAGTAACGGTGCGCGACAACGGCCTCGGCAGCCGCGCCGGCAAAATGAATGACAACAGCCTCGGCCTGCAAATCGTGCGTACGCTGGTCATCGAAGACCTGCGCGGCACGCTGACAATGCATCGCACGAAGCGCGGCACGCGCGTGGTGATTACCGCGCCAATCAGTTTCGCAGACGCAGCATAAATTTTAGACATCCTATGACTTTCCCAATCCTCACCCTCACCGGCTCACCGCGTTCGCGAGGCGAGCAGCACGGCCGTGCTTTCGCCATGCGCGTGCGCTGCAGCATCGCTACGTACGCGCGGCTCTTCGCGTATTACCGCGGCGTCGACTGGGACGAGATGCAGCGCCGTGCGACGGCGTTTCTGCCACTGCTGGAAAATACCGCGCCGCATCTACTCGATGAAATGCGCGGCATTGCCATCGGCGCCGGCGTCGCCTTTGAGGAAATCCTCGCGCTGAATACGCGCACAGAGTTGCTCGCCGGCGCCAGCTTCGCACTGCGCCATTCCGAATACGATGCGGCGATGGGGCGCAACCGCATGCGCGACGTGCCGCAGCACACCACCGGCGATGGGCTGAGTGCAGGCGAAGGCCCAAACGAATGCACTACGCTCGCCGCACAGCCGAGTGCGACCGCTGATGGCCGCACCTGGCTAGCGCAAAACTGGGATTGGAGCGGCGAACAGCGCAAGGCCTGCGTGCTGCTGCGTGTGCACGAAACCGGCAAGCCCGACCTGCTCACGATGACCGAGGGCGGCATCGTCGGCAAAATCGGCCTGAACAGCGCAGGCGTGGCTGTGTGCATGAACATCCTCGCATCCGAACTCGACGGGCGCGCACCGGGCATGCCCATCCATGTGCTGCTGCGCCTCATGCTTGAAAGCGCCAGCTTCGACGACGCCATCGCACGCGCGCAATCGCCAGCATCCGGTGCTTCATCATGCGTCACTATTGCAAGCGCAGATGGGCGTATGACAGCGCTGGAAATCACCCCTGGCGGCGTCGGCGAACTGCACCCGGTCGATGGTGTGCTTGTGCACGCCAACCATTGTGTGTGCGAAACAACCATGCCGATCGCATCAGTCATCACAGGAAAATCAAGCACACTACCGCGCTATGCGCGCGGCACAGCGCTGCTCGAAGAAGCGCGCGGTCGCATCGATCTCACTGCACTGCAGACGATGCTGCGCGATCGTGACGGCGATGTAAATGCCATCTGTCGTTATGCCGACCCAGCGCTGCATCCCGTCGAACAAGTCGAAGCCGTGTGCGGCATCGTCATGGATGTGGCCGGTGGCGTTATGCACATCGCCGCCGATGTGCCCGAGCGCGCGCCGTTTGAGGCGATGAGAGTTTCATAACACGCAAATACTCAGGCCCATCTGTTTGCTGTTTTGTAACTACTCAGGCCCAAATCAGTATTTCCCGCGAAACACACTATTCTCTCCCCCTTCGGGGGAGAGAATAGTGTGTTTCGCGTTGGAAAAATAAATGGCCTGAGTAGTTACGCTGTTTTTCAATTTGGGTTGGAAGTGACTAAATCCGAGCAGAGTCCGTGGTTCGCGGGAAATACCGATTTTGGCCTGAGCAGTTACGATTTCTCTCCATTTGGGTTTAGCCATTCCCATCAATTTCCCATCGTGAAATACAGCCTATTTTTCAGCGCGTAACTTTTTTATACAAGCTGTGTTTCATTTGTAAATCGCAACGCAATATGCATGCCGGCGAATCCAATCGATCAAATATGTAACTACTCATGCCTGTGTGTTTCGCGGAAAACCGAGGCCTGAGTCGTTACTCAGATGTTCATCTCGACTAAGTCGACTAAGTCGACTAAGTCGAAAGACACATGCATGGAAGGTCATGATTGGCATTCATCGCCGGCATAGCGACTGCGTTGCAGCGGAGAGAAAACCATGTCCGAAATGACCGATATCCTTCGAACCAGTTTCCTGTCCCCGCTGGTGCTCGCTTTTTTGGTGGGCATGATCGCCACACTGATCCGTAGCGAACTCGAGTTTCCACAGCCGGTACTAAATGCGATCTCGATCTATCTCGTGTTCTCCATCGCGCTGCAGGGAGGAACCGAGCTTGCGGAAGCCGGCTTCTCCAGCATCGCAGTGCCCGCGCTCGTGACGTTGGCGCTGGTCTTCATCGTGCCCTCGGCATGCTACTTCCTGGCGCGCCGATTCATCGGGCTCGACATTCCCAATGCAGCCGGCATTGCTGCACTGTACGGCTCGGTGTCATCCGTCACGTTCTTTGCAGCGCTGACACTCGCAGAAAAACTAAATACGCCAGCGGAGCCCTTCGTGCCGGTGCTCGTCAGCATCATGTAGTGGGGCATCCTTGTGGCACTGTTTATCGCACGCTGGCGCCTGCGGCGCGCCGAAGCCGCAGCCAGTGTGCCGATTCGCGAAATCCTTATTGACACCGTGCGCGGCCGCAGCGTCATCCTGTTGCTCGGCGGTCTGTTCATCGGCTACTTCATCGGGCCGGAAAGTTTCAAAGCAATCAAGCCCGTCTTTCAAGATTCCTTCCGCGGCATTCTGACGCTCTTCCTGCTCGAGATGGGCATGGTGGCGGCGCGGCAACTGCGCGAATTCTTCAAGCTTGGGCCGCGCCTGCTCGTCTTCGGCATCGGCATGCCGATCTTCAACGGCGTACTCGGCGTGTGCCTCGGCACAGCGGCCGGCCTCTCCGTCGGCGGCAGCTTCGTGCTCGGCGCAATCACCGCCAGCGCCTCGTACATCGACGCACCGGCGGCGGTGCGCGCCACCCTGCCACAGGCAAATCCGAGCATCTATCTGACGAGCTCGCTCGGCATCACCTTCCCATTCAACCTGCTGGTCGGCCTGCCGCTGTACTACAACTTCGCCACATGGCTGCACGAAGTGATATAGCTCACTCAGACCAATTCATTTCCACCCTAAAACATGCAGGCTTTCTCGCTCTTTCTTGAAAGCCCGCATGCTTCATGGAAACGGCTTATCTGTGGCTGAACAGTTGCAGAATACAAGCGCCACTGTGCCCGGGCACGGGCGCTCTACAATCGGGCGTTCAGTCATCAGGTTGAACAGATACGTCGATTTCAGTAACTACTCAGGCCAGCCATTTTTCCAACGCGAAACACACTATTCTCTCCCCCTTCGGGGGAGAGAATAGTGTGTTTCGCGGGAAATACTGATTTGGGCCTGAGTAGTTACCGATTTCATGTGAAACGATGATCATCAATCTGCATAAATCCAGAGAAAAAGAAGAAGATTTTCATGTCGAATTTACAGGGGAAATGGGCTTTGGTCACCGGAGCCAGCCGTGGTGTGGGCAAACACATTGCGACGTCGCTTGCAGGCCTCGGTTGCAACATCATTTTGCATAGCCGCAGCATCGAGCACACAGCGGGTCTCGCCGCCTCACTCGCAGCAACAGGTGCATCAGTCATTGCAGTCGCTGCCGAACTCGATGATCAGAATCAAGTCGACGCGATGCTCGACGACATTCTGGCGCGCACGCCGCAGGTCGATATTGTTTTCAACAACGCAGCCGTCATGGCGCCGTGGCGTGGAAATCCATGGGAAACGACGGCAGAGGATTTTCGCAAAAGCTTCGAAGTCAACGTCATCAGCATCGTGCGCATCTGCAATCGGCTGGTGCCGCTGATGCTGCAACGCAAATGGGGCCGCGTCGTGAATCTGACGTCCGGCATTGCCGACCAGCCACAGCTGATGGCGTATTCGATCTCCAAAGCCGCGCTCGACAAGTATGTGCGCGACTTCGCTCCTACGCTGAGTAATTCCGGCGTCATGATGAATCTTCTGGATCCGGGATGGCTGCGCACAGACATGGGCGGCTCCAATGCGCCCAACGATCCGTCAACGGTGATCCCCGGTGCGCTGGTTCCGGCCCTGTTGGACGACGGCATCAGCGGCCGATTCTTCCGTGCACAGGACTACGCCGGGAAATCCATTACGGAAGCGCTCACCCTCACAACCGCTGTGCAGCGCTGAACGCAGACACAAGCGCACTTTTTTAAAACGGCAACTGCAAATCGAAGCGGATTGCGGCAAGGCGAAACAGCACAGTAGCAACGACGCATGCCGCCGCCGCCGCGTCTGCTTCGACGCCGAATATGCGCAGCACAACGAGCAGGGCTGCGCCCGTGAAGGTGCACGTCACATACAACTGACTGCGCCTGCGAAAAACCTGCGGAACTTCAGCGCAGATCACATCACGCAGTACGCCACCGGCGGTGGCGGTCAGCACACCCATCAAAATCGCGGGCAGCGCCGGCGCGCCACTCTGCAACGCCAGCGCTGCGCCAGCCGCGCTGAACACCCCCAGCCCAAGTGCGTCCGCCAGCTGCAACACGGCGCCGTCGACGCGAATCGGCATATGGCGCAGCAGCAACGAACCGATGACGCACACGACGAAAACAATCACCAGCTGCTCCGGATGCGCGATCCAATAAAGCGGATGCCGGTCGAGCAGCAGATCACGCAGCGTGCCACCACCGAATGCGCTCAAAAAAGCGGCGCTGTAGCTGCCGATGAAGTCCATCTCCTTGCGCCGTGCCACCACAAGGCCAGAGTAGGCAAAAACCAATGTGCCGATGAGTTCGAGCATGGACGAAGAGTTACGAGTTCCGGGCATCGTTCATTCGGAACTTAATACCTGAAACTTAATACCCGAAACTCGTAACTACTCAGGCCCAAATCAGTATTTCCCGCGAAACACACTATTCTCTCCCCCTTCGGGGGAGAGAATAGTGTGTTTCGCGTTGGAAAAATAGCTGGCCTGAGTAGTTACCGAAACTCGGAATGAATTAAATGATCTTCCCGTCTTTCAAACGCATCACACGATCAGCCACACCAACGACCTCTTCACTGTGCGTAACCATGACGAGATTGCGGCCAGCCTTGCGCGTGAGCGTATCGAGCAGGTCGAGCACGCGCGCACCAGTGTCGGTGTCAAGATTGCCGGTCGGCTCATCAGCGAGCACAACGAGCGGGTTATTGATCAACGCGCGCGCAATGGCGACGCGCTGCTGCTCACCACCGCTCAGGCGATCAGGGAAAGCGTCGATGCGATGCGACAAGCCGACCTGCTCGATCAGCTCAGCGGCACGCACACGCGAGGTAGCGGCGGCAGTACGGCCGACCAGCTCAAGCGGCAGCACCACGTTCTCGCGCACCGTCAGCGTCGGGATCAGGTTGAACGCCTGAAAGACGAAGCCGATGTGCAATCGGCGAAAGAGTGTACGCTCTTCATCGCCCATGCGCGTGATGTTCCTGCCATCGATGAATACATCACCGGCCGTCGGCTCATCGATGCCGCCGATCAGATTCAGCAGCGTGCTTTTGCCGCTGCCACTACGACCAAGCAGCACGGCAAATTCGCCGCGCGCAAATGTGATCGACACATCTTCAAAGATCGTGCGCAGCACACCTGCTTCTTCATAGCGCCGTGTCACGTGGTCGAGGCGAATGAGGGACGTGTTTTCCATATTCTTGACGCGAAGTTGAGAATGATAGTGGAGAGTCAGAGCAGAGAGTCAGAGCAGAGAGTCAGAGTATGAAGCCCAGGCAAATGCAAATCCCTCTCTGCCCTGACTCTCTACTCTGGCTCTCTGCTACTCCCCTTCTCCCATCCGCCGATAAATGAATTCGCCCTGTGGATATGCCGGGCCCTCCGCGACCTGCGCAGCGGCGGCGGCGTCGGTCATCCAAAAGAGTTTGCCTGCGGGCATGATGCTCTGTGACGGAAGCGCAACAGCGTCGTACTCACCAAGCAGCACGCGCCGCAGCATAGGCGCCTTGCCAGCACCAGCGACGAGAAAGATCACCGTGTCGGCGGCATTGATGAGCGGTGCGGTGAAGGTGATGCGCGTGGTGTGGAGTTTCTCCACGCGGTTGGCAAGCACGAGGCGCTCGCCAGGTTCGAGTGCAGCGCTGCCGGAGAAAAGCGATGCGGTGTGGCCATCATCGCCCATGCCGAGCAACAAGAGATCGAATACGGGCCAGCCACCGGCGCCAGGCTGCATTTCAAATGCTGCAAGAATTTCGTGCTCGTAGTCTGCCGCCGCGGCTTCTGCGCCGAGCTCAGTGCGCACGCGATGCACGTTCTCAGCCGGGAGCGGCACATGGCGGAGCAGCGCTTCGTTCGCCATGCGAAAGTTGCTGTCCGCATGATCAGGCGGCACGTCGCGCTCATCGCCCCACCACACATGCACGCGCTCCCACAAAATCTGCCGGGCGAATTCGGCTGTAGCGAGCAATTCAAACAACGTGCGCGGCGTGCTTCCACCGCTGAGCGCGATGTGAAAACGCCCGCGCCGCTCGATCGCCTTGCGCGCCCAGAAGACGACGGCGCTCGCTGCGAGCCGCGTGAGCGCCGTCCCATCCGGCTGCACGTTCAGATGATACGTGCCGTCGTCGTTGAGCTGGATGACGAATGGTCGCAGCGTATTCACAACGTGCGCCACCTGCGGCCATCGAGTGCGATGAAGTCGTTGGCCGCCTTCGGCCCCCACGTGCCTGCACGGTACTGCTCGATGAACGAGCCGCTGCCGGACTGCCAGCCATCGATCACCGGCGAGATCAGACTCCATTGCGCCTCAACTTCGTCTGCACGTGTGAACAACGTGCCGTCGCCCAGCATCGCATCGATGATGAGCCGCTCGTACGCATCCGGCGCAGGTGATTTGAATGTGCTGCCGTACGCGAAGTTCATATTCACCGGCTGCACCTTCTCACCACTGCCCGGCTCCTTCGAACCGAATTTGATCGAGATGCCTTCCTCAGGCTGAATGTTCAGCACCAGCTCATTCGGCTCGATCGCCGCAGCGGTGTTATGGCTAAACAACAGCAACGGCGGCAGTTTGAACTGAATCGCGATCTCCGTAGTGCGGAGCGGCAGGCGCTTGCCTGAGCGGATGTAGAACGGCACCCCGGCCCAGCGCCAGTTGTCCACGTAGAACTTCATCGCCAAGTACGTCTCGGTCTGTGAATCACCAGCGACCTGTTCTTCCTGCAGATAACCGGACACCACCTGCCCATCGACCTTGCCAGGGCCGTACTGGCCGCGCACAGTGCCGTCGCCGTGCGCATCGTCGATGCGCATTGACTTCAACACTTTCACTTTTTCGTTGCGCACAGACAAGGCGTCAAGTTCGATCGGCGGCTCCATCGCCGTAAGCGCAATTAACTGCAGGCCATGATTCTGTATGATGTCGCGCACCACTCCGCTTTTTTCGTAATACGAACCACGGTTGCCGATGCCGATATCCTCGGCCACGGTGATCTGCACGTGGTCGACATAGTTGCGATTCCAGATCGGTTCAAAAATACCGTTCGCGAAACGAAACACGAGAATGTTCTGCACCGTCTCTTTGCCGAGATAGTGGTCAATGCGAAAAATCTGCTGCTCGTCGAAGAAACGATGCACGTGCTCATTAAGGCTACGCGCCGACGCGAGATCGGTGCCGAACGGCTTCTCAATGATGATGCGTGACCAGCCACCCTCAGGTTTCAGCGACTGCGTCAAACCAATATGCTCGGTGATGGCCGTGTACACCTCGGGCGGCGTGGCGATATAAAACAGACGGTTGCCATTCGTGCCCTGGGCCGCATCGATGGTGCTGAGCCGCTCGGCAAGCTTTTCGTAATCAGCCGACGTCGAATAGTCGCCCTGCTGATAGTGCATCATCGTCTCGAAACGCGCCCAGACAGCTTCGTTAATCGGCTTAGTGCGTGAAAATTTCTCAACCGTCTGACGGATATCCGCCCGATAGCCCTCGTTCGTGTTTGGCTTACGCGCGAAGCCGACCATGGCGAAATTCTCCGGCAACATGCCATCGCACATCAGGTTGTAGAGCGCCGGAATCAGCTTGCGGTGCGTCAGATCGCCGGAGGCACCGAAGATGACGAGTATGTTGGGAGATAAGGTTCGCATGAGGATTGTCCCGAGTTCCGGACTCATTCCGGAACTCAGGACTTCGAGATTAGCTCTTCTTGATTGCGTGCCCGCCAAAGCCTTTGCGCATCATAGCCAGCACCTTGGCTGCAAACGATTCATCCTGGCGCGAGACGAAGCGCTGGAACAGCGCCATCGTGATCACCGGCGCCGGCACGTCTTCATCGATGGCAGCCTGTACCGTCCAGCGGCCTTCGCCACTGTCCTCGACATAGCCCTTCACACCATCGAGCTGCGGGTCCTGCTGCAGCGCGTCAGCCAGCAAATCGAGCAGCCATGAGCGCACGACCGAGCCCTCGCGCCACACATCAGCCACCTTGTCGAGCTCGATGCCAAATTCGCTCTTGCGCATGATCTCGAAGCCTTCGGCGTACGACTGCATCATTCCGTACTCAACGCCGTTGTGCACCATCTTTACAAAATGTCCGGCTCCGGCCACGCCGCAATGCAGATAGTACTTGTCCTGTGGGGCCAATGATTTGAATGCCGGCTCGAGCCGTGCGAAGGTCAACTTCTCACCGCCGATCATCAGGCAGTAGCCATTCTTCAAACCCCACACGCCGCCGCTGGTGCCCTGGTCCATGAACTCGACGCCCTTCACTGCGCATTCAACCGCATGGCGCTTGGTATCACGCCAGTTGCTGTTGCCGCTGTCGATGATGACGTCACCGGGCGACAGCAGCCCGAGCAGATTCGTGATCGCCGCATCCGTCGCCGCGCCGGCCGGAATCATGACCCAGATCGCGCGCGGGCCCGACGTTGCCGCCACCAGCTCCTCCAGCGTATACACACCGGTGAAGCCTTCGTTCTTCATCTCATCGACCGGGCCGGCGCTGCGATTGCACACGATCACATCATGGCCATCCTGCTTCCAGCGCCGCGCCATGTTGGCGCCCATTCGTCCCAGACCGTATAGACCAATTTGCATGATTTTCCTCTGTTGTGACAACGGCTCAACCTAAAGTCAGCATTTCGCGAGAAACATTGACTGGGAAAAGTTTATTGCCTTCTACAACTTCTACGCCTCTACGGCGCGTGCCTTACGCACAGTTCCGGAGACGGCCTTCGTCACTCGCTTCAACCCAGTCGCCACATCCGTTCCCAGATGCAGCCGCATCACGCGCCGATCGTGTGCCATGAGTGATTCGTAATCGCCCAGCGCCTGGGCGCGAATCAGATTTCCGAACGAAAATGGCTCGCCCGCAATCAACAGTTCGTGGGCGGCATCGCAAGTCAACTGCAGAACGACGACATTATTCGCGCCGCCCTTGTGCATCTGGCCAGTGCTGTGCAGGCAGCGCGGGCCGAAGCCGAACGTCACCGGCACGCCAACACGCTCACGCACTGCGGCACACAACCGCGTCAGATGTTCGGACGTCTCATCATCGCAAGGCAGGTAGGCCTGAATCGCCACATATTCGCCCGGCTGCGCCTGGCGCAGAAATTTGCCCGCCTGACCGTTCGCCGCGCGCGTCTCCGGATCCTGCGTAAACACGCCGTCAGCCTCGTACTCATCCAGCAGCCGCTTCGTATTGATGCGGCTCTCCTCGACGTTCGGCTCGTCGAACGGATTCACACCGAGCACAGCGCCGGTCACGGCAGCGGCAAATTCCCAGCGAAAAATCTCGCCGCCGAGGTCGTACAAATCCTGCAACTCCAGCTCGATCACCGGCCGACCGGCCTTGCGCAGCGCAGCCAGCGCGCGCACATCCATTTCCTCGCCGGCGATCTTCATCGACACGAACACGCGATCTTCGCTCATCTGCACTGCGCTGCGCGGCGACACATCGATGCCGGCGCCCAGCTCGCCGAGCACCGGCACCAGGCCGCGGCCCTGCTTGCCCGTGCTCTCAGCCAGCATGTGCTCGACCCACGAGCCGAATGCGCTCAGTCGCGGCGAAAGCATAAACGTCACTTTGTCGTGATCATTGAGCGCCAGGCCACCCAGCAGGCTGCCCAGCCATACGCCGGGGTTCGCCACACTATCCGGCCGACACCAGCGCGCCATGCGCACTGCGCGCTCCAGCAGCAGCTTCACGTCGACGCCCTGCAGCACCGCCGCGATCATGCCGGAATACGACAACGCAGAAAAGCATCCGCCGATGTCGTCCGGGTTCAGGAAGACACGGCCGAAAGTCTCCTCCGTCGCCAGCGTCTGCAGCGCCGTGCCTTCATCGGTGATCGCCACAAAATGGCGCCCGGCGGTCTCCTGATCGATGGAATCCAGCCGCGAGCGGAAGTATTTATAAAAGGCGCTCACCTCCGGCGTTGCTCCACTCTTGCTGGAAACCACGAAGAGCGTGCGGCGCAGGTCGATGCGCTTTTCGAGTGCGATCACCGTCTCCGGGTCAGTCGTGTCGAGCACATGCATGAGCAAGCCACCTTCCTGCAAGCCGAAAGTGACACGCAGCATATCCGCGGCGATCGCGTTGCCGCCCATGCCGAGGATCACCGCATCGGTAATGCCCATCGCCTCGACGTCTGTGCGGAACTGTATCAGTTCACCTACGTGCGGCAACATGGCTTCGGCGATCGAAAGCCAGCCCAGACGCCGGCTGACGATTTTCATGTGCTCCGGCTGCGACGTCCAGAACGACAAATCGCGTTGCCAGATGCGGTCGGCGGCACGCAGTTTGATGAGCTCACCAAGATATCCAGCTGCCGCATCAACACCGTCGGCGACGCCGCGCACGGCGAGTATCTGGCGCTTTTCATCGATGCCGGCGAGCAGGCTGCCGAACGCATCTGCGAACTGGTGCACGCCATCGTCGAGCAGCTTCTGCATTGCTGCAGCCGAATCGATGCCGGCGGCAGCGAGCTGGTCGAGTACGGTGCGCGCCTCGTCACGGCCCTGAGCAAGCGTCGATTCGACGGTGCCGTGATCGTGAAAAGCGCGCAGCGTAGCGGGCGGCAGCGTATTCACCGTGTCGCGGCCGATCAGCGCCTCGACGTAAAACGTGTCGCGCAGCGCCGGGTTTTTCGTGCTGGTGCTGGCCCACAGCAGGCGTTGCGGGCGCGCGCCGCGAGCGCTGAGCGCGGCAAAGGCCGGATCTGTGAAAATACGCTCATACGCCTCATATGCCAGGCGCGCATTGGCGACGGCGGCGCAGCTGCGCAGTGATTCGAGATGCGCACGCCAGCCATCGTCATGTGAGGCAGCAATCTTTTCGCCGAGCAGCTTGTCGATCAGCGTGTCGACGCGGCTGACAAAAAACGACGCCACCGAAGCGACGCGCGGCCGTGAACCGCGCGCCATGCGATCCTGCAGGCCGGCGATATATGCGCGCGCCACGTCTTCGTATACAGCCAGCGAGAAAATCAGCGTCACGTTCACTGCGATGCCGTCGGCGATCAGCTCGCGAATCGCCGGGATCCCCTCCGGCGTGGCCGGCACCTTAATCATCAAGTTGCGCCGGCCGACCATTTTGTACAAGCGGCGCGCTTCAGTCACGGTGCCGGCCGTGTCATGCGCCAGCTGCGGTGATACTTCGAGCGAGACATAGCCATCAACGCCGTCGGTGCGCTGGAAAATCGGCTCGAGCAAATCTGCAGCGCGCTGAATGTCCGTGACGGCCAGCGCTTCGTAGATCGACTTCGTGTCGGCGCCACTGCGCACGAGCGCTTCGATCTGCACATCGTAATCACCGCTGCCAGTGATGCTCTTTTCAAAGATGGAAGGATTGCTGGTGACGCCGAGCACACCATACTCGGCAATGAGCCGCTGCAATTCGCCACCCTCAAGGATGCTGCGCTGAATATTGTCGTACCAGAAGCTCTGGCCACGCGCCTGAACTGCCAAATTAGGATTTTGTAAATTAACGCTCATAGGCTGTTCGGTCTGGTGGTGGAAAGCGACCAGACGAAGGCGCCGGACGCAGCAAGCTGCGTGAACCGGCTTCAAAAACGGATCCAGTGCAAAATATGCGCACAACACGCACATCTTGCAAAGGCCGCAATTTCCGATGCACAATCACTCGGTCGCATCAACGCTTCCGTGCCGCTCTTTCAAGAGGCAGCCGCGGATCGATCAGAACTTTTGCACACTACTTAACCAAATCTGTCACTGCCTTATTTCATCCGCTTACGATTCTGAAGCGCATCTTCTCGCCCCCTGCTGCTGATCCCTGCTGCTCTGCGCGAGGATTACAAGATGCGATTCAAGAAAGTGAAATCGACGAAACGGAGCCAATCGACAAGGCCGGTTACTTTATGTAGACACATAGAACGTGCCATCTACATTGACACGTTTATTGTGTCTCAAATTCTAAGCAGCAGATGAATGCGCCGGCGGATGAACGCCGAGCGACATGCGACGCTCCATATCTTCGACCTTGGCCAGGCGCGCGGCATAACGTGCGCCGCCGTCGAAGCGCGCGCCCACAAAGGCGCGCACCAGGTCATTCGCAAGCTCAACACCGATGATGCGCCCGCCCAGGACAAGCACGTTCATGTCATCATGTTCGACCCCCTGACGAGCCGAGTATGTATCATGCGCGATGCAGGCGCGAATTCCAAGCATCTTGTTCGCAGCAATGCAGGCGCCCACACCACTTCCGCAAATGACAATGCCACGCTCAGCATGTCCCTGCTGCAACGCTTCACCGACATATCGAGCGAAATCCGGGTAGTCAGAACGCTCATCGTTGTACGCGCCAAGATCCAGGACATCATGCCCGTCGCGCAGAAGCAGGTCGATTATCGGCTTCTTGAGCGGGAACCCGCCATGGTCGGCTGCAACGGCCAGTTTCATAATTCGCAGGATTATAGGCTGCTTTGTGTCAAATAGACAACTTGTCAGAACATTTGTTCGATTGTGCAAATGCATCGGCGCGCGTAGGATTACACCTCTTTTGATCGTTAATCGGTTTACTCAACGCCGTTTTGATATCTAATTTCAGGTAACTACTCAGGCCAGCCATTTTTCCAACGCGAAACACACTATTCTCTCCCCCTTCGGGGGAGAGAATAGTGTGTTTCGCGGGAAATACTAATTTGGGCCTGAGTAGTTACAATTTCAGGAGGTCCTGTGTCCGACGTCGTCATTGAATCACTAACCAGCATCCTACCCAGGCGCATCGCGCAGCTTGGACGTCTCGCCTACAACCTATGGTGGACATGGCAGCCGGAAGCGCAGCGCATGTTCCGCTATCTCGATCGACCGCTGTGGGAGCAGGTCTATCACAACCCTGTAAAGCTGCTGCGCCAGATTCATCGCAAGCGCCTGAGTGTGGCATCTCGCGACAAGCGTTTTCTGGCACTCTACGATCGCGTGGTCGCCGATTTCGACGCATATATGAGCGTGAAGGCCTCCAACAAGCGCACAAAAACCTGGTTCGAACAGTACAACCAGGCGTGGGACCCAAACAAAGGCCCGGTCGCCTATTTCTCCTTCGAATTCGGCCTGCACGAGTGCCTGCCGATGTACGCCGGCGGCCTGGGCATTCTGGCAGGTGACCATCTGAAGGAAGCCAGCGACATGGGCCTGCCATTTGCCGGCGTCGGCTTCCTGTATCTGCAGGGCTATTTCCGCCAGCGCATCACCGAAGATGGCTGGCAGGAAGCGCAATACGACACCCTCGATTTCGAGCAGCTGCCGATTACGCAGATGCAGGACGACGCAGGCACTCCGGTCAAAATCATCGTCGACCTGCCCGGCCGTCCGGTATATCTGCACCTGTGGAAGGCACAAATCGGCCGCATCCCGCTCTATCTGCTTGATTCGGATCTGGAGCAGAACGCCCCCAACGACCGCACCCTGACGCAGCGGCTGTATTCGCCCGACCCGGACACGCGCATCGATCAGGAGCTGCTGCTCGGCATCGGCGGTGTGCGCGCGCTGGGACAGCTCGGCATCGTGCCCGCCGTCTGGCACATGAACGAGGGTCACCCGGCCTTTGGCACGCTCGAGCGCGCGCGCGCGCTCGTGGCTGGCGGCCGCAGCTTCGACGAAGCGAAGCTGGTCATCGCCGCGAACACCGTCTTCACTACGCACACGCCGGTGCCGGCCGGCAACGACAAGTTCCCGATCTGGCAGATCGACCGCCATCTTGACGGGTATTGGAACTCGGTCGGCCTGACGCGCGAACAATTTCTCGCACTCGGCGACGACCAGGGCCAGTTCGGCATGACGCCGCTGGCACTGCGCATGAGCGCGAAGGCCAACGGCGTCAGCGAACTGCACGGCCAGGTCGCGCGCGAAATGTGGAACTGGATGTACCCGGGCCGCGAGACGCCCATCGGCCACGTCACCAACGGCGTGCACACGCAGACATGGCTGGCACGCCGCATGCGCACGCTGTTCGACAAATACCTCGGCGCCGACTGGGTGCACAACATCGACGACGCCACAATGTGGCGCCGCATCATGGACATCCCCAATCAGGAGTTCTGGGAGGTCAAGAAGCACCTCAAGCGCAACCTGGCCACATTCATGCGCGACCGTGCGCGTGGCAAATGGGCCACCCACACGCAGCATCCGGTGCAAACCGTCGCTTCGGGTGTGCTGATTGACCCGAACATGCTCACGATCGGCTTCGCGCGCCGCTTCGCAACCTACAAGCGCGCCAGCCTGATCATGCACGACATCGAGCGCTTGTGGAAGCTGGTGAACGAGCCTGGCCGCCCGGTACAGATCATCTTCGCCGGCAAAGCCCATCCGCAGGACGAACCTGGCAAGCGACTGATCCAGGAGCTGTACCGCACCGTCAAAGACGCCACCTCCGCCGGCCGTCTGGTCTTCATCGAAGACTACGACATGAACGTGGCGCGCTTTCTCGTGCAGGGCGTCGATGTGTGGCTGAACACGCCGCGCCGTCCGTACGAGGCCAGCGGCACCAGCGGCATGAAGGCTGCGCTGAACGGCGGCCTCAACCTGAGCATCCTCGACGGCTGGTGGCGCGAAGCCAGCGACGGACGCAACGGCTGGGCCATCGGCACAGACACGAAGTACGACAATCCAGATGAGCAGGATGCAATCGACTATGAGTCGCTCTTCGGCGTGCTCGAAAACGAACTCGTCCCGCTCTACTACGACGTCGACGACAACGACATCTCCGCCGAATGGTTGGCGCGCTGCAAATACGCCATCGCCACCATCGCACCACAATTCAGCACGCGCCGTATGCTCGGCCAGTACGTCCGCGAAATGTACGCACCGCTGGCACGATAGAAGAGTGGAGAAAGTCAGAGTAAAGAGTCAGAGTAAAGAGTCAGAGTGGAGAATGCACGCTGGTACGTACCAGACATCACCCCACTCTATCTCTCTATCTCTCTATCTCTCTATCTCGCAGATCGTAACTACTCAGGCCAGCTATTTTTCCAACGCGAAACACACTATTTTCTCCCCCTTCGGGGGAGAAAATAGTGTGTTTCGCGGGAAATACTGATTTGGGCCTGAGTAGTTACCGCAGATCTCGCACAAAACAAAGGGGCATCCCTTAAAATTTCCTTGTGATCATCGGCCTGGACGCCAGCCGCGTCGACCAATTGCGCATGACCGGCACGGAGCGCTATGCGCGTGAAGTGCTGCGCGCAATGTTGCGCCTCGCACCAGCGCAGTATTTCCGCATCTACGCGCGCAGCACAGACGCCCTTTCTTCGCTCGATGCCACACATGCAGAGCTGGTGCACATCGAACGCACACGCCTGTGGACGCACCTCGGGCTTGGCCATGAAATTTTGCGCCAGCCGCCAGATGCACTGTTTATCCCCGCGCACGTGCTTCCGCTCGTCTTCGCCACACGCACCCTGCGTGAACGAACGCGCGCAGTGGTCACCGTACATGATTGCGGCTTTCGCCATTTCCCACGCGCGCACACCGCGACGCAGCGTATGTATCTGCACTGGAGCACAAGCTTCGCCGCACAGCATGCACATGCGCTGCTCGCCGATTCAGAAGCCACGATGAGTGACATGCATCGCTTCTACCCGCGCAGCCGTGGCAAGACGCGCGTAGCGCATCCCGGCGCACCACAGCTGCTCGACACCGACACAGCGACGATCGCGGCTGCATGCGCACGCGTCGGTGTGCAGCCACATGCGTTCATACTGCACGTCGGCACGCGCCAGCCGCGCAAAAATTTACGTAGATTGATCGACGCATGGGCAATCGCGCGTACGCGCATGCCGGCGCATTTCAAATTGCTGCTTGCCGGTGGCGCAGGCTGGGGTGGCGAAGACCTCGCTGCGCATGCGGATGCGCGTGGTGTGCACGATTCAGTACTTTTCCCCGGCTATGTGAGCGATGAGGAAAAATCCGCGCTGCTGCGCGCCGCACGCGCGCTGGCATTTCCGTCGCTGCACGAAGGCTTCGGATTTCCCGTGCTCGAAGCACAGATGGCGGGCACTCCCATCGCATGCAGCAACACGTCATCACTGCCGGAAGTCAGCGGCGCTGCGGCGCTGCTGTTCGATCCGCTGCAGGTGCATGCGATCGCCGACGCGCTGCTTGCAGTTGCGCTCGACGATGTGCTGCGCATGCAGCTGATCGAACGCGGTGCGCACAACGCAGCGCGCTTCACCTGGACCGCCTGCGCACAGACGGCGCTGCAGGCGATCGAAGGAGCACAGCAATGATCGCCGCCATCGTGCTCGCCGCCGGGACATCTTCGCGCTACGGCGAAAACAAACTTCTTCTGCCCTTTGAAAATTCCAGCGTGCTGCGCACGTCGATCGCACGCATCGCAGATGCACAGCCCGATGAAATATTCGTCGTCACCGGCCACGATGAACAGCGCATCAAAGACGAATTGCACGGCATGGCCGTACACATCGTGCACAATCCGCACTATCTCGAAGCGGACATGATCTCGTCCATACAAGCCGGGCTGCGTGCGCTCGAGCAGACGCAGGCGGATGCGGCGCTGATCGCGCTCGGTGATATGCCGCTGCTGCCCAGCACGATCGTCGCGCAGTTGATGCGTATGTATCGCCTCGGCTGCGGCGACATCATCGCGCCGCGCTTCGGCGAGCAGCGCGGCCACCCAGTGCTGATTGCGCGCCGCTTCTGGCCCGAAGCGCTGACAATCCCTGCGCGCACGCCGCTGCGCGTGCTGCTCGCCGCACACATGAATGCCGTCGCATTGCTGCAGGTGAACACCGATCGCATTTTGCGCGACGTCGACACCCCGGCGTTATACGCCGAGGCATTGGCGCAGGCGCGCACATGATCTCGTTGCCCGTTTACATTTCCAGCAGCAACGTGGCAGGCCCGTCGTTCACCAGTGACACCTGCATGTCCGCACCGAAGACACCCTGCGCAACGAACAGCCCCTGCACACGCAACTGCGCAGCGAAGTGATCGACGAGCGGCGCAGCAATTTCCGGGCGTGCAGCCTGAATGAAACTCGGACGACGGCCCCCGCTCGTGTCTCCGTAGAGCGTGAACTGCGACACCACCAGCGCTGCGCCACCGACGGCGAGCAGTGCACGATCAAATCCACTCGGCCCATCGAGCGCCGGAAAAATTCGCAGCGCCACAATTTTGCGCGCCATCTTTTCGACGACCTCGCGCGTGTCGTCGTTCGTAATTCCAGTGAGCAGCAGCACCCCCTGCCCGATCGCCCCGACCTTTTCCCCCGCCACCGAGACCGACGCCTGTGTCACACGTTGAAGAACCACTCGCATGGGACGAATTGTTGCAGAGTTTTGGAGCGCATCCAGCCATGGGTGCATCCGCCAAAAGGGGTGGATTTTGACCACGCGTCGCTGTGCCCCAAACTAAAAAGAAAGACCGCCCTTTCAGGGCTCGTGGCTTATTCACCACGATGGCTTATTCACCACGATGGCTTATTCACCACGATGGCTTATTCACCACGATGGCTTATTCACCACGATGGACCGCGCCGGCGGCGCTAACGCCGAAGGTGCGACGCAGCCCCAGCCCAGACCATCGGTCTGGGGGACGGCCCGTGCCCTTTCATAAAATCTGCCCCCAACGGCGGAGGCACCCAGCCATACGGGTGAAAGCCGCACATCGGGTAAAGTTCGCACCGCATGAACACCGCTGCCATTTTGCAGGACATCATCGACATCGCCCGCGGCGTCGGGCCGCTGCTGCGCGAAGGCTACGCCATATCGAACCGCCGCGAACTCGCCGTGCAATTCAAAGGCCGCTTCGACCCGCTCACCGAGTACGACCAGCGCGCCGAAGCACACATCGTGCACGAACTGCGCAGCCGCTATCCAGGCTGGGCGATCGTGGGCGAAGAGGGCGGCGCGTATCAGGCCGAAAGCGACGGGCCCTGCTGGCACATCGACCCCATCGACGGCACGCATAATTTTTCGCACGCCGTCCCGTGGTTCTGTACCTCGATCGGCCTCGTCGTCGATGGCGCAGCACACGTCGGCGTGGTGTATGACCCGATCAATGAGCGGCTCTTCGCAGCCGGCGCCGGCCTTGGCGCCACGCTCAACGGCGCGCGCATTCACGTTTCAAAAATCGATGACCTTGGCATGTCTCTGCTTGGGACTGGCTTCCCAACCAACCGCTCATCTGAGCAAGACAACAATTTTCAGCATTTCCTGAATTTCATGCAGCACACACAGGACGTACGGCGATTGGGCGCAGCCGCACTCGATTTATGCCTCGTCGCCTGCGGGTGGCTCGAAGGATTCTGGCAACCACAGTTGAAGACCTACGACATCGCCGCGGGCGTCATCATCGTGCAGGAAGCCGGCGGCCGTGTGACCGACCTGCGCGGCGGCGATGACATGTTCGCAGCAGGCGCGGTCTGCGCCAGCAACGGCCGCGTGCACGATGCGATGCTGACGACGTTGAAACGATAACGATAAACGATAGCCGCCGCAAGCGTCGCCCCTACCCCTACAATACGCACATGGAAGCATCCTTCGACTGCCCTGGCAATTACGTGTCGCCGACGCCAAGCACACTGCGTTGCGCGAAATGCGAACGGCCGCTGGCGGTAAAAGATGCGGTGCACACACCGACCGGCTACGTCTGCCCATATTACGTAAAGGCGCGCGTAGCAACGTTCTACAACGCAACACCGTTGCAGCACGTGCTGGTATTTCTACTGACGCTGCCACTGGGCATGTTCACGGGCCTGGGCCTGCGGCTCATCAGCAGCATCAGCTTCCTTGCCATCATCATTTTGATGACCGCAGCACCAGCTGCCGGCGCCGGCATCGCCGAAGTCGTGCGGCGCGTCTTCAAACGCATCCGCGGCCAGTATTTCTGGCTGGCGGCGGCGGTCGGAGTGGGGCTCGGGGCAGCGGTCGTCGTAGCAGGACCGCTACTGGCGCTGCTTGCGGGCAGATTTCCGTCGCTGATGTCCTTCCTGCCGCTGCTCGGGCTGGGTGTGCTGATCAGCGCGTTGATCGCGCGTCTGCGATGAACTCTTGTGACCTACGAAACGAAGGTTTGGAACCCGTCTTCTAAGAAGACGGGTTCCAAACCTTCGTTTCGTAGGTGGGCTCGCAGGGCGGCGACTACTTCGCCATGCCGCGCAGCACCGTCTGCAGGATGCCGCCGTTGCGGTAGTAGTTCACTTCCACCGGCGTGTCCAGGCGCGCAATCGCCTCGAACGTGAACACACTGCCGTCCGGCCGCGTCGCCGTCACCGTCAGCGTCTGCCGCGACTGCACGTCGCCGCTCACCGGGATGTCATACGCCTCGTCACCCTTCAGACCCAGGCTCTCCCAGCTCTGGCCCGGCAGGAACTGCAGCGGCAACACACCCATACCCACCAGGTTGTTGCGATGAATGCGCTCGTAGCTCTCCGCGATCACTGCGCGCACGCCCAGCAGGTTGCTGCCCTTCGCCGCCCAGTCGCGCGACGAGCCGGTGCCATATTCTTTGCCCGCCAACACCACGAGCTGCACACCATCAGCCTTGTACTTCATCGCCGCGTCGTAGATCGACATCGTCTCGCCCGTCGCGTGATACTTCGTTACGCCACCCTCAATTCCGGGCACCAGCAGGTTCTTCAACCGAATGTTCGCAAACGTGCCGCGCGTCATGATTTTGTCATTGCCGCGCCGCGCACCGTACTGGTTGAAATCGTCCTTCTCCACACCCGCCGCCGCCAGCCACTGCCCAGCCGGCGAATTTAACGCAATGTCGCCTGCAGGCGAAATGTGATCGGTCGTGATCGAATCACCGAACATGCCGAGCACACGCGCACCCAGCACCGGCTGTACCGGCGCCGGCGTCAGCGTCAGCCCGTCAAAGTACGGCGGCTCCTGGATGTACGTGCTCGTGTCGTCCCATACGTACAGCTGCCCTTCAGCGCCGCTGATCTTCTGCCACTCCGCCGTGCCATCGAATGCCGCACCGTACTGGCTGGCGAACATATCAGGCCGAATGTGGCTCTCGATCGCTTCCTGAATTTCCTGCTGCGTCGGCCAGATGTCCTTCAAATACACCGGCTGCCCATCACTGCCCATGCCGATCGGCTCGCTCGTCAGATCTTTGTCGGTCGTCCCAGCCAGCGCATACGCCACCACCAGTGGCGGCGACGCCAGGTAGTTCGCCTTCACCAGCGGATGCACACGACCTTCAAAGTTGCGGTTGCCGCTGATCACCGCGCTCGTCACAATGTTGCTCTCGCTCACCGCCTTCGCCACCGCCACCGGCAACGGGCCTGAGTTGCCGATACACGTCGTGCAGCCATAGCCAATCACGTTGAAGCCCAGCATCTCCAACGGCTCGATCAGGCCAGCATCCTTCAAATACTCGGTCACCACCTTCGAACCCGGCGCCAGCGACGTCTTCACGTACGCCGGCACGCGCAGACCTTTCGCCACCGCCTTCTGCGCCAGCAAACCCGCGCCCAGCATCACGCTCGGGTTGCTCGTGTTCGTGCAGCTCGTGATCGCGGCAATCACCACCGCACCATGCTTCAGCGTCAGTTCGCCGTTCGTCTTCACCGTCGCAGTGTTACCTAGCTCTTCTTCCTTCAAGCCAAAGCCACGGTCTTTCGTCGGCGCAGTCAACGCAGCGTTGAACGTCTTCTTCACCTGCGTCAGCGCCACGCGGTCCTGCGGGCGCTTCGGACCGGCCACGCTCGGCTCGACCGTGCTCAGATCCAACTCCAATGAATCGGTGAACACAGGGTCTGCCAAATCATCAGTGCGAAAAAGTCCCTGTGCCTTGGCATACGCTTCGGTCAGATTAGCCTCGGCACTGCGGTTCGTCGCGCGCAGATAACGTAGGCTCTCTTCGTCGATCGGGAAGTAGCCCATCGTCGCGCCATACTCCGGCGCCATGTTCGCAATCGTCGCGCGATCCGCCAGGCTCATGCTGCTCAGACCCGGGCCGTAGAACTCGACGAATTTTTCAACCACGCCCTTCTTGCGCAGCATCTGCACCACCGTCAGCGTCAGGTCCGTCGCCGTCACACCTTCGCGCAGCGAGCCCGACACTTTGAAGCCGATCACTTCCGGCATCACCAAATACAGCGGCTGGCCAACCATGACCGCCTCTGCCTCAATGCCGCCAACGCCCCAGCCCACCACACCGAGGCCGTTGATCATCGTCGTATGCGAGTCAGTGCCCACCAGCGTGTCAGGAAACGCCACCCCATCCTTCACGAACGTCACCGCCGCAAGATATTCCAAGTTCACTTGATGCACGATGCCGGTCCCAGGCGGCACCACACGAAAATTCTGCAGCGCCTTCTGGCCCCATTTTGCAAACTGGTAACGCTCGTTGTTGCGGCTAAATTCCATCGCCAGGTTCTTCACAGCCGCATCTTTCGTGCCGAAGTAATCGACCTGCACCGAGTGATCGATCACCATATCGACGGGCACGAGCGGATTGACCTTCGCCGGATCAGCACCCAATCGCGCCAGCGCACTGCGCATCGCCGCAAGGTCGACGAGGCACGGCACACCCGAGAAGTCCTGCAAAATCACGCGCGCAGGCTTGAACGGCAGCTCGCTCTGGCCGACGTCCTTCGCATTCCAATTCGCCAGCCGACGCACATCAGCGTCTGTGATTTCAAAGTTATCGCACTGGCGCAGCGCCTGTTCGAGCATGACCTTGATCGAGCGCGGCAAGCTGACTACCTGCGGCCCGAGCGCATTGATGTCATAGTAGCGCACAGAATCGGCGCCGGCGATGTGCAGTTCACGCACAGTGGAAGAAAAAGGATTGCTCATAAAAAACTCGTTTTGCTGAAAATGGGGCGCCCGATTGTTCGAATCGATGCGCCAGGGATGATCAGTACACCTCCGCAACAAACGCGGAAGGGACGAAATAATAACGGGGAGAGTCGCCCGCGTTCAGCGCAGCGATAAACCGATGATCGATTTAAAATGCTCGATCACAGCACCCTTGTCACTGAAGTTGCACAGACGCGCACGCTCGCTGTAGGCGAGGCGGAACCGGAGACGACTCTGCAGCAGCGACATAGTGTGTGTTCCTGAAATGCGAAGGTAATTTTAGCGCGAATGCGAAACGCCGCAAATAGAAGCCCATCGGGTGCATCGGACCCATCCGCTCCGTCTATGATCATCTCCATGCTCGACCAGCTCATCGACATCAATCTCGGCGATATCTGTGATTCGCTCGGTGTGCGCCGCAGCGTCCTCACAGATGCGCTATTCCGCAAACCAGCGGTTCGATTCGCCCAGCAAATGACGGCGTTTAATGAACGCATCGGCGTGCACGGCTTGCGCGCGGCATCGTCATGGATCACCGGGGAGCTTGCCGGCCAGATCGATGTGCGCGGCATCGAACATATCCCGGCCAGCGGCCCGCTGCTCATAGTCTCGAATCATCCGGGCCTAACCGACACGGTCGATTTGTTCGCCTCCATCCCACGCGACGATCTGCGCATTGTGGCTGCGCATCGGCCATTCCTCGCGGCGCTGCCGAATCTGGCGCCACAACTAGTCTTCGTGCGTGAAGACGCCGGCGCGCGCATGAGCGCCTTCCGCAGCATCGTCGCCGAGCTGAAGGCCGGCCGCGCCGTGCTGACTTTTCCAGCCGGCCGCATAGAACCAGATCCGGCGCAGCGCCGCGATGCCGCGCGCGAATCGCTGACAAGCTGGAACGAGAGCACAGGCCTGCTGGCGCGCCTCGCACCCGAAACGACGATTGTGCCGGTCATCGTCCGCGGCGTCTTCGACCCGACCGCATATCGCCATCCACTCGCCCGCATCAAACGAACACTGCCGGATCGCGAACGCATGGCGGCGATGCTGCAGGTCATGCTTCCTGCGCTGCAGCACAACACCATCCGGCTGGATTTCGGCCCACCACTGTATGCAGCTCACATGGCCGCAGCCGGCGACGACGCCACTGCGATCACCGCTCGCATTCGCGCCGCTGCCGGCAACCTGCTGTAACGCTATCGAGCGCGCCCGACGAAATCGAGCTGGTGCGCAAGATAGATCAGCTCACCGCGCGCCACCTGCGCGCGCCGCGCATTCAGCCACGTGCGAAAACGCGACGCATTAATTTCCGAGCGTGCGCCGACGGACTCTTCAAAAAATCCGAGGATGCACCCGAGAAAAAAAGCGTCATCATGCGCATATTCATTTTCTTCAGCACATACGACCCAGTCTGATGAACCACTCGCCATGATGTGCGCGCCCGCTGCGCGCAGATGCATGAACAAATTACTGCCGCTGTGGCTGTCCCCAGAGCGCACACCATCGATGACGCGCTCATCCATCGTGCGGTGATACAACGCCTCGATTTCTTCGTCATACGACGCGTCGATCTGCGGCAGCAGTTTTGTAACGCCATCAAAGTTGATGGTGAAATAAAACAGGCCGCCCGGCTTCAACGCGCGCAACGCAAGCGGCACGATGCTTTTCAATTCAAACAAATCCAGAAACGCATTCGCAATGAGAACATCCCACACACCCGTCTGCGTATGCAGAAATTCGCGCGCATCGATCGCCAGCGCATTCACCTCGAACGGCAACGCCGCACAGCGACGGCGCGCCTCAGTGATCACATGCGGCTGCTCGTCGATCAACATGTATTCCGGAAGCGCAGACCCGAATGCACCGCGCTCCGCCAGCCGCTGTGCCATCGTGCCGATGCCGCCACCCAGCTCGAGCACGCGCAGGCGCGCACCCGCTGCAGCAAGCTCAGAGACAAAGCGCGCATACACATGCGCATTCAGCGAGCGGTCATCAAGGCTTTTCTTCGCCGCAAGATATCGGATGAACTCATCGTCGGTCATTGACACGCTCCCCCATACTTTCCACACGTTCCACACGTTCCACAAGAAAACTGCGAATCGCCGCAGCACTGTCCACCCAGCGTGGATGCGCCGCACCACGCGCGCACGCGGCACGGCCGAGCCGTCGCCGCTGCTCCGGATCGAACAGTCTCTGAATCGCCGCAGCCGTCGCCGCCGGATTTTCCGGCGGCACGAGATACCCTTCGACATCGTCGTACACGATCTCTCCAGCCGCACCCGCCGTCGAAGCAATCACGGGCAACCCAGCCGCCATCGCCTCCAGATAAACGATGCCAAAGCCTTCATACTGCGACGGTGCTACGAGCGCGTCCGCACTCGCATAGCAGCGCGCCAGCTCTGCATCATCAAGTCGCCCGCGCCAGCGCACGCGTGCGCCAAAGCCGGCCACATTCGCAATGTGCCGACAGCGCGCAGCGTACGCCGGATCTACATCATCCCGACCAATCACATCGAGCGTCCAATCACCGCACACATCACGCAATGCCGTCAGCGTCGTGTGTAGTCCTTTGCGTTCGATCAGATTTCCCACCGCCAGCAGGCGCAGCGCACCAGTCGTACTTTCCTCGCGCACAAAGACAGGCAGATGATCTGCAGCCGGATATGCCACAACATGCGCACGCCCAGCGCCGACCAGCGCATGCACGCTCGCACGCGTCGCATTGCTGTTAAACACAAACGCATCACAGCTGCGCAAATACGCACGTTCGACAACACGGTACATCGCAAGCAGTGCGCTCGAATGCGTCTCACTCACGCGCAGGTGATGCACGATCGACACGATCGGCGCACGATCGCGCATTCGCCGCAGCAGCGCATTTGCCCGCAGCAGCGACGGATGGTTCAGCTCGTCCTGCAGCCACACATCAACGGTCGCATCACACATCCGCCTCGCAAATGCGGTCGATACATTGTCCGCACAATGACGCGCGTAGTTTCGCCACGGCAGCGAATAGATCTGCACATCGTCGCCGCACGCACGCAGATGCGCAACGAGCATGCGGTCATACAGATAACCACCCGACAGCGTGTCGAGCGCGCCATAGATCACCAGACCAATACGCACGTCTGTCCTCAGCCCATCCCGACCGCGCGTCGATACGACGCCCAGGCGATTTCGTTTTCCCAAATCTGCACCGTAACTGAGTCCAGATTTCCCGCGCGGATCTGCGCAGTGAACATCTCCCACAGAATGCGGCAAAAGTGTTCGACGCTCGGATTCAGTCCGACGAATTCAGGTTCATCGTTCAACAACTTGTCTTTGAAGCGCGCCACCAGCCCATTCAGCGCGCGCTCGATGTCGACGATGTCGACAAGATAACCGTGCACATCCAGGCTCGCACCATGCAGCTGCACTTCAACCACATAGTGATGCGAATGCTTGAAGTTCTCCGGCCCCCAGTCGCCGCCAATCAAAAAGTGCTGTGCGACGAAGTCGCGCTTTACTGCTACTGTGTACATATTTTTTACCTCTGTGCTCTCGGCTCTCACTAAATTTTTGTACCTACTCAGGCCAGCTATTTTTCCAACGCGAAACACGCGCATGTTTCGCGTTGGAAAACCAGATGGCTTGAGTCGTTACGAAATAAGTAATTGACCGGCCTGAGTCGTTACCCATTTCCTAATCACGATCTCCCATCGCGCCGTGAAGCAAATTCAGTCAGAGCCAAAAAGTTGCCAGCGATCAGCCATTCCACGGATTCCTGCACCGCCTGCAGCGAACTGTAGCGCGGCTCGTAGCCGAGCGCACGCCGGGCTTTTTCGATGCTGCAGTTCGGGCTGTGTGCGATGTGGTCCCACGTAGCCTGTGCCTCTTTTTCACTCACAGTTGTGCGCCAGTTTTCCCACGAAAGAAATTCGAGATTCGGCTCCGCACCGAACCACGCTGCCATCGCCTCGGCGTAACCGCGCAGCGTCAATGCCTGCGCAGACACCACGTGAAAACTTTCTCCAATGGAAATCGAGCGGTGCTCGATCACGCGTTGAAACGCCTGCGCCACATCATCGGCATGCACATGATGTACCGTTTCCATGCCGAAATTCGGCAGCAATAGTTTTTCACCACGCGCCAGCTGTGCAAATACGCGCGGATCGAAATGACCGGCCGGATTCAGCGGCGCCCAGCCCGGCCCAACAATGTGGCCCGGGTGCAACAGCGTGGCCGGGAATCCGCTGCGGCGCGCCTGATCGAGCAGATACGATTCGATCGCAGCCTTGCGAATGCCATACTCACCGAACGGCCGCTTCGGCTCATCTTCAGTCGTCGGCACACGCACGCTCAGGCCATGCGTCCAGATCGTGCCGCAATGCAGAAAATGCTGCACTTTGCCGCGCAGCGCCTCGACAAGCTGCTGTGCACTCTCCAGCGTAAAGCAAATCATGTCGATCACTACGTCGCCGCCCAGCGCCGCAATACGATCACCGAAATCGCCTGTGCGCTCCGCTGCGTCACGATCGATCTGCACATCCCGCACACGCGCCCACGCAGCATGCGCAGAATACGGCCGTGCCTGCCCGCGCGACACATTCACCACCGTGTGCCCCGCCTCAACGAGCCGCGGCACAAGATATGTGCCCACATGTCCCTTGCCACCAATCACGATTACGTTCATTTTTTCCTGCTGTTGTTGCGCAACTACTCAGGCCGGTCAGTTTCGCAGAAAATATCAACTTAGGCCTGCGTAATTAGCGTTATGGTAAATATTCAGGCCCAAATCAGTATTTCCCGCGAAACACACTATTCTCTCCCTTCGGGGGAGAGAATAGTGTGTTTCGCGTTGGAAAAATGGCTGACCTGAGTAGTTGCGCGTTATATATATTCGTATTCGAAGACCACCTGTAAAACATCTGCTGCATGCTCATCGAGCAGACGATGTCCATGCTGCGCATCATCAAAGCGCAGCCGCGTCGTGATCAATTGCGACGGACGCACTTCACGCAGCATGCGCCACGCCACATCAAGCCGACGCTGCTTCGTCCAGCGCGCACTGAGTTCGGGCGCGAGCGTGCTCACCTGGCTCGCCTCCAGGCGAATACGGCTGCGATGAAATCGCCCCCCCAGATCAACCGTCACCGGTTTTGATCCGTACCACGATCCAAGAATTACACGGCCGCCGTAGCCGGTTGCTGCAAGTGCAACGTCGAGCGCAGCAGGCGCGCCGCTCAACTCAAAAGTCACGTCAGCACATTCTGCGATGCGCACGCACGCAGCAGCGTCGCTCGGATCGACGGCCGCATGCGCTCCCATCCGCATGCTCCATTCGCGCCGCAGCGCCAGCTTCTCTACGCCAATCAGCGATGCCAGCGGCATGCGCGACAAAAGCGCCGTCGTCAGCAAACCAACAACGCCCTGCCCAACCACGACGACGCGTTCGCCAATCCATGGGCGCGCGTCCATCACAAAATTCACCGCCGATTCCATGTTCGGCAAGAGCACAGCATCATCAGTTGCCACGTCATCGGGCACGATCTGCAAATCGGACACATGCGCTGTAAAGACATCCTCGTGCGGATTAAATGCAAATACGCGGCGGCCAAGCCATTCCGCAGGAACCTGCGCGCCAAGCGCATCAACGACGCCGACGCATGAATATCCGTACTTGAGCGGAAACTGCAGGCCGCCGCCGAGCGCGGCAATCGACGCATCTGCCATCAAATGCGTCGGCGCTTCGCCACGATAAATCAGCAGCTCCGTGCCCGGGCTGATCGCAGAAAGCAGCGTGCGCACGCGCACCTGGCTCGGCGTCGGCTCAGGCACGGCTTCTTCGCAAATCTCCGCACAGCGCGGAGCGGTGAAATATAAAGAACGTCGACGCATGATCCATATCCTATGCCAGCGGCGCAAATTCAGCTTCGACGATCATGTCGCCTCCCACCGGGCGATAACGCACGTTGCGCAGTTCGGGCAGTTCGATGCGCGTGTGATGCAGCGCATGCATGCCGGTGAGAAAACGCGGCGCAATCGTCAGCGCCAAACGATGCGCGCACCCGGACTCCAGCAATGACGTGATGACGTGTGATCCACCCTCGACCATCAGCGAGCGCACACTCTGCTCTTCAAGCACACGCAGCAACTGCGGCCAGCGACCTGCATAAGACCCCTCATCAAAGGCGCGCAGCACGCGCACACCATGTGCCTCGACCTCGTGCCGGCGTTCCGTCTGCACAGAATTGCTGCACAACACCCACAGCGGATGCACCGGCTGCGCGATCAGGCGGCATGTCAGTGGAATGCGCAGATGCGAATCAAGCACGATCGGCTGCGGGCTGGCGCCGCTCACCAGCCGCACATTCAAGCGCGGATCATCCGCAAGCACAGTGTCAACGCCGACGAGGATCGCATCATGTGCGGCGCGTAAGCCGTGCGTGTAGGCCATGGCCTCGGCGCTGCTGAGCGCAGTCGGATGCCCCGGGCGCGCAGTGATGCAGCCATCAAGGCTTTGCGCGAAGGCCAGCGTGACAATCATGACACCGCCAGCAAATGGCGCATGCGCATGGCCTTGGCCAGCAGATAGCGCTCGTTCTCTGCATGTACCGGCACCTGCAGCGCCACACGCTCATCCACCTGCACACCGATCTGTTGCAAACCCTCAATCTTGGCCGGGTTGTTGGTCATCAGACGAATTGAACGCACACCAAGATTCGCCAGCATCGCTGCTGCGACATCGTAGCGCCGACCGTCCGCCGCATGCCCGAGCAGCAGATTGGCGTCGACAGTATCGTGCCCAAGATCTTGCAGGTTGTAGGCTTTGAGTTTTTCGATCAGCCCAATGCCACGCCCTTCCTGCCGTAGATACAACACCACACCGGCGCCCGCTTCAGCGATGGCGCGCAACGCAAGATCGAGCTGCGGGCCACAATCACAGCGCAGTGACCCCATCACATCACCCGTAAAGCATTCCGAATGCACCCGCGTCAGAACACCGCTGCGGCCATCGATCTCGCCGTACACGATGGCCAAATGTTCTTTGTCGTCCTGGTCATTGCGGTACGCATGCAGACAAAGCTCACCATGTTCGGTCGGAATACGTGCAGAGGCGGCGCGGATCACGTGGGGATGCTCAGTGGACATGGGAAGACTTTTACATGCACACATGAGGAGAAGCTGTGTCGTTATCATCGACTGAATGCGCACTGTGCTGTTCACGCTTTTTCTCGATGTGCTGGCGTACAGCATGATCGCGCCCCTTCTCCCGTTCTATGTGCACGACCTGGCCGGCGCCGGCGCCGGCGTACCAGTAGCATGGTTGGCCGGAATGCTCGGCGCAGGTTACGCAGCAATGCAGTTGATTTCCGGCCCGCTCCTCGGCGTGCTCTCCGATCGCCACGGCCGCCGGCCAGGTCTGCTGGCGTGCCAGGTCGGCACAGTAATCAGTTTCGTGCTGCTGGCAAATGCGATGTCAATCGAAATGCTGTTCGTCGCCGTTCTGGTCGACGGCCTGACGGGCGGAAATCTGACGGCGGTGCATGCGTACATCGCAGATGTATCGACTCCGGAAAAACGCGCGCACAACCTGGCGCTGACCGGTGTCGCATTCGGCCTCGGTGTAACAACCGGCCCGGCGCTCGGATCGCTGCTGGCAATGGTCAACCTACATGCAGCCGTCGTCGCATGCATCGTGGCTGCAGCCAGCCTGATTCTCACCGCCTCATTCCTGCCGGAATCGCTGCCTGCCGAGCAACGAACGGTGCGCAGTTCGGGCTCACTTCCCCATCAACTTCCACATCAACTTCCACGTCGACTTTCAAGTCGACTTTCACATCGCCCGGCGATAACGCTGCTTCTCACCGCGATTTTTGCAGCCAACCTGTCATTCGTCGGCCTGCAGGCGAACTTCGGCCTTTTCAGCGCTGCACGTTTCGCATGGTCAATGCGCGAGACAAGCGGATTTTTCGCGTTTGTCGGATTGTGCGCAGTGCTGACGCAGGGGCTGGTGCTGCCGATCGCACAGCGCCGCTTCGGTGATCGCAGATTAATCGCCGCCGGACTTCCGCTGCTGGCGCTGGGCCTGGCGGGAATTGCGTTTGCCAGCGACGCGCGCTGGGTCTTTCCAGCAGCAGCCATCGCCGCATTCGGCAGCGGGCTCTCGCTGCCAACACTCAGCGCCGTCGCTGCACACACAGCAGCCGAACAGCGCGGGCTGCTCATGGGAGCGACGCAGTCGCTGCACGCCATTGCGAGCATTGCTGCGCCACTGATGACCGGCGCAGCCTACGAGTTCGTCGCACCGGGTGCGCCATATCTGGCCGGCTGTGCCTGCGCATTGATCGCGGCCGGAGCCGCACATCGCGCATTCGTCATGCTGCAAGCGCGGCAATGATGCGGTCGGCAACGCGCTGCGCGCCGTTTTCATCACGCATGCGCATCGCACATGACTGCGTCCCAGTGCGCAAATTTACATCGTGCAAAGCCTGATCGATTCGTGCCAGCCATGTAGAACGCCCCATCGCACGATGCACCGGCGCAACGGCAACGCCAGCCACTTGTGCACGCTCAGCCCAGAAATGCTGGTCCGCAAACACCGGCATGATTACCGCAGGCGATCCAGCACGAGCGGCCTCGGCGGTCGTCCCAGCGCCGCCATGATGAATCACACAACGCATATGTGGAAATAATGCGCCGTGCGGCACATCGCGCACGATCCGCATGCGATCCAAAAATGCCGGCGGCACCGCAGGCAAATTCACCACAGCGCGCAGCCCATGACGCAGCAGCGCTTCGTGCAGCCACGGCAGCGCATGCGTGATGGGTGCCATGCTCCCAGCACCGGCGCCGATGTAAATGACATCTCCTCCGTCGATCCAGCGCTGCAAATGCGCATCGAGCGCAGGCGTGTGCTGTGGAAAGCATGTGCCGAGCGGATGCAGCGCAGGAAGCCAATCCGCAGGCGGAGGCGCCAGGCGGGCAGAGAACGCATTCATCACGGCATCCGCGCGTGCATGCACACGCACCAGCGCACCTTCGCGGATGCCGCGCGGCCGCAGCCCGTGACTACGCCGCCAATGATTCACAACACCGCGCAACGGCAGCCACAACATCGCATCGACGAACACATAGCTCAGTGTGCGCGGGACGCGCCACGGCCACACGCTCGCTGCAAACGAATCCGTCGGCGTGAGTGGCTGCAGCAGCTGCCACAACGCCGGAATACCACAGGCGTCCGCCACATCAGCCGCCCACAACGACGCCAGGCCGCCGACGACGGCGCGTGCACCCGCACACGCGGCCATCGCAGAATCAAGCAAATTCGCTGTCCAGCGCGGCACTCGGCGCAGATAGCGCGCAGTTTCACGCACAGCGGTGCGTGAAATGACACCGTCGAACAACGTCGGATGTACAGCAAGCCATGCGCTGGGATTTTCCGCCAGCGCCATAAACGGCACGCCGGCGCCTTCGACCAGCGCACGATGCTCAAGATGTGCAGCAATGCGCACTGGAAAGCCGCGCTGCTGCAGCGCACACGCCGCCGCTACACACGGCTGCACGTCGCCGCGCGTACCACTCGCGAGAAAAACCACCGGGGCGGATGCGGATGTCTGTACCAACAATTCCTACTCCACACGCTCGAACACCAGGCAACGATATCGAATCAGGCCGATTGCCAGCAGCGTCTGCAATGCGATGCTGCCAGCCGTCGCAGCAAGCACAGGATCGCACCGCCACCATGCGCGCGTCCAGTGCAGCAGCGGAGCGATAAGTTGCAGCGGCAGTGCGCGCAAACGCAGCCACGACGTCAGGTCGTCAGCACGCTGCAAACGCAGGCCGTGCTGCGCTGCGGATTTCGCGAGCGCATCGACGGGCAACACCGACGGCACCCCCCAGCCAATGCGAAAGACGGCAACCAGGTTTTCTTCAACGGGCGAAGCCGACGCGCGCGCAACAGTGTCGTCGAGGAGCACGAGGCGGCCGCCGCTGCGCAGCAAGCGCGCAGCTTCAGCGAGGTATACGCCGGCACCGGGCGCATGCGCAAACGCCTCGATGGAATACACCAGATCACAGGACGCACTGCGCAGTGGAACAGCGAGAAAATTCCCTTCGACGATATAAGCCGCGCCGGCGGTGCGCTGCGCCGCAAGCAGCGCTTGTGCACGACTGAGCGTCATGCCGAAAAGTACGGCAGCAGACGGAAGATGCGGCCGCAAGTCGAGCAATGCGCCACCTACGCCACAGCCGAGATCGACGACGCATTCGATGGTCGAAATTTTGTGCAGTTCGTCGGCCACGAGGCGATGCGAAAACCGCAGCGCTTCATCGAGCGATCGCACACCAGTCGGCCACAGTGCGCGATGCACGCTGCCAGCAGATGCGCGACTGCCGAAGTGTGCAAACAACGCAGTGTTGCGCTCGTAATAGCGTCGCACATTATCGACGTGCCGATCGTTCGTCATCATTCCGAACCCTGTGCAACTGCATGCGCACCGCACGTCTGCGAATAAAAAATCCCGGGCTGGTCACGTATCGACCTTGCCCAGGACTACCCGAATCGCCCGAGAAAAACGTGGGAATCAGGCGACAGCAGCATAGGCCTGCGCGAATGGCTTACCAATCAGCGCATCCCATTCGCCTGCAGCCCAGCGCATGCCGCGCGTCATCATCGTCAGCACCTGCGGCAGCGCCATGATGTTGGCCTGATGTCCGAGCGAGTTGTAGAAGACGCGGCCAGCGCCGTAAGTCTTGGTCCATACGACGGGCATGAGCGCATCGTCATAGTCCTCAAAGCGCGTCGTTGCCATCACGCGAATCGCTGGGTCGACGTGCATGTAGTACTTCTCGGTGCGCACTTCGAAGTCGGTGATGCCCGCGGTGATCGGGTTGTCATCGACGATGTTGACATCGTAACGACGGCCATCATTGCCGGGGTGCGCCACCCATTGGCCGCCGGTCATGAACTGCCATTCAGTTTCGTTGCGAAATGCATCGCACATACCACCATGGCATCCAGCAAGTCCGACACCAGAGCGCACAGCCTCAAGCACGGGCGTAAGCTGCTCACGCTCGATTTTTCCCATCGTCCAGATCGGCACGATCAAGCTGAGTTTTTTGAGTTTCTCGCCGTCGCGAAACGCGTCCAGCGTATCCGAGACTTCGACTGCGAATCCGTCGCGGCGCAACTCGGCTTCGAGCAATTCGGCTACTTGTCGCGGCTGATGTCCGTCCCAGCCGCCCTGCACGATCAGTGCTGATTTCATAAGCGGGATTGTAGTTCCGAGTGCCAAATTCGAAATCTGGCAACTACGCAGGCCAGCCAGTTTTCCAACACAAAACACGCTATTTCTTCCCCCGAAGGGAGAAAGAATAGCGTGTTTCGCAGGAAATACTGATTTAGGCCTGCGTAGTTACGAAATCTGACAATTTGACTCTCTACTCTTCCCCGTTGCGCCGGGCGTCACGTTCCATATCAGCGACGATGCGGGCAATTTCAGCGTAGGCGGCGCGTTGCTTGCGATAGAGATCACTCTCGCTCATCACCAGTTTGCGCGCCACATCGCGCACCTTCTGGCTCTGCAGAATTTTTAGTTCAAGAATGTTGTAGAGCATCCATTCAGCAGCGGTGAAGCTGCGCTGGCCATCCGGCTTGAGCTGCTCGATGGCGTCCGATAGCACGCGCCGCAGCGCCTTGGTAGCGTTGCCGTTTTCAGCCGTCATCGCATCAGACACAATCTGCAGCTGCATGAGCGGTGAATCGGTGAAGCGCGGCCCACCCCAGAAATCCTTCATCGCATCATGTACCCAGTGCGTCATGTCATCATAGTTTTCGGCGGGGGAACGTTCGAAGTCTGACACCGTCGGCGCAGCTGGATTGGCGGTTTGCGCCATGCGCCGTTGCATTTCCTCAGCGTCGGGCACCAGCCGTTCCAGCGCCTCGAACGCGCGGCGCTGCGTCTGTGCATCTTCGAGCGAGCGTGCCGCCTGCCGGATCAGCATAGTGACGCCGCGGCGCTCGGCATCGCTCAGATCGAGCTGATGCGGCCGCACTGCCAGCCCCAGCACAGCCAGCACAGTGGGGCTTTCGAGCGCGCGCAGTGGAATCAGCCAAAAATCTTCCCACTGCATGAAGTCATACTCCAACAGCGACTTCGCCGCATTATTTGTAACCGCATTTTTATCGGCCGATTGATCGGCCGATGGCTGCAGCGACATCGCCAACTGCAGCACTTCCTCAGAAACTGGCAGCTGCATCGGCGCTGCCGAATCGCTGGAGCCGACCATGACGTACAGCGGCTCCTCATACGGGCCCGGACAGGTAGCGACGAACGCAACGCGCGCGCGCAGCAGGTCGCATAGCGCCGCCAGAATATTTTCGAGATATTGCGTCAGATCAGACGTCGTCATCAGACGCTCGCTGAAATGCTGCAGGCGCTTCACTTCGGCGCTGTCCTCACCGGCGATCAATCGGTCAATCGACGGCTGCAGCGTCACGATGAACAACTGCGCGAGCAAAATAATCGTCGCCACTGCGATCAAGCCGATGAAAAAACCAGGCAGCTCGAGCCAGCGCTCGATGCGATTGCTCAGCACGAGTGAGGTGATCACGATCGCAGCCAGCAACGGCCCGCGGATCAGATATTTCATCATGCGCCGCTTGATCACCCGATCAGGCGCACTGGCACCAAAGTAAGCGACCGTGTAGCCCATGAAAGTGATCGCCGCACCGACGCCCATATTCACCAGCAGCACGCCCAACCAGGGGACGAGCGCAGGAAAAACCAACGGCCAGCTTGTTGGCAGCAGATATGGAAACATGGACATCGCCGGCGCTGCAAACGCCAGCGCGAAGTAGGTCATGCGTCGGCGCGTCGTCGCCGTCAGTGAGCGCCGACGCGCCTCGATCACGTTGTACGTCGCCCACGCCACGCAGGCGAAGTAGTACAGCGTGAACGGATAAAAGAGCAGCCCAGGTGTGAGATGCGGCAGGCCTGCCGAAGAAATGCCGGGCGTCGCTACATATTGAGAAGACATCACCAGCAGAAAAACAACCGCACCGGCGACGTAGCCGATTTTCGGCGCAAGCCGCCGCAACGGCTGCGCATCACCCGTCGCGCGCAACAGCGTGTCTGACAGCGACAGCGAAGCCGCCGGCACAAATGCAATTCCGATCCATTGGAAACGGAGCCACATGTCGGTGCCGGTTTCCGACACCTGTGTGAGCAGATCACCGAGAAACGCGCCAATCACACAGGCAAGCACCAAAGCAAAATCGCGCGCAATCGGGCTATGGCGGTTGTACAGCCCGATATAGATGATCAGTGCGAACGCAGTGACGAGAATACCCGTCACTACGATGCGATTTAAAAGCGTAATAACTGCGAGCAATTCGAATCCGAGTACTGCCATAATCTGAAAGCCCCCGGAGCCAATGTGCAGCGATCCCGTTGGGGCTGACTATGAATGAATTCTAGTAGCAAAAAACAGCGCGATGTCGTGCGTTGGGTAGTAATTCTCAGAATAACCGCAGAAGTACATCCCGAGTGAAGTGCACATGCGACTAGCGGGGTAATTTTTCGTCGGCACGTCGAGCGTGATGCTATGCAGCCCTATGCTGCGCGCCTGGTCATTGGCAATCTGCAGCAGGCGCGTCGCCACCCCCTTGCGCCGCGCATCAGCACGCACAGTCAGCGCCGTCACCCATCCGGTGTGCTGCCATGGCAACACCGTCATTGCCAGGTAACCGACGATATTGCGCAGCCCCTGCCCAGCCGGCACTTCACCTTCCACCACCCATAGATGATCTGCACGATGCAGTGTGCGCCGCAGTGCAGTCGTGTCCAGCGACGGACGCACAGTGATCGCCCGCGGCAGCTTCGCCAGTCGCAGCACAGCGCTCAGTTCTTCCGTGCCCACTTTGCCGCTCAGCTGCCAGACGTGATCGGTCTGATAACTGTGGTCGAGCGAACACACCAGGTCCAGGTCGTCCATGTCAGCAGGTCGGATGTTCATAAAAGGAATAGTACGTTTCGCGATGAAAAATAGAACGGCCTGAACAGTTACGAAATCTAAAATCTGGTAATTACTCAGGCCCAAATCAGTATTTCCCGCGAAACACGCGATTCCTTCCCCCTTCGGGGGAAGGAATCGCGTGTTTCGCGTTGGAAAAATGGCTGGCCTGAATAGTTACATTAATTTTGAATGATTTTGAATGAATGTAATTACTCAGGCCCAAATCAGTATTTCCCGCGAAACACACGATTCTCTCCCCCTTCGGGGGAGAGAATCGTGTGTTTCGCGTTGGAAAAATGGCTGGCCTGAGTAGTTACGAATGAATTAATTTTGAATATTGAACGACGTCGTGCAACGCGCCACTTCATCTCCGTTGCTGCCGAATACGAGAAGGCGCGCAAAATAAGTGCCATTGACGAACAGCGCCGATTGAAAGCGCGCCGGCAACAGCATTTGTTCGGTCACGCTCGCATTGCTTTCCCAGAGCGAACGCCAAACGGATTCGCCCGCCGGAAGGACTTCTAGCCTGTACCGGCCGCCGGCGAACACGGCACTGCCGACGATATCGTACTCGCCGCTCACTGTCTCGCCAGTTGCTGGGCGCGTCAATCGGGCAACAGTACCGCACACAGCATCGGCGACTGGCGGCGCAGCGGCGGTGTCAAACAATATGGTCAGTTCCGGCGTTGCTTCACTTGTGCCCTGCAGCACAGGCAGTGCGGCGATTGACTCAGAGGTCGGCGCATTCGTCGCCGTCGGGATAGCAAATACCGTCGGAGTGTCGGCTGGCGGCACAGTCGGCAGCATATCAACGGCCGACAACGGCTCTGGCGTCGTCGTCGGCGCCGGCGAATCGATGCCGGGCATCGGTGTAGCCGTCACCGCCACCAGCAGCGATTCATCGAGGCTCGGCGTCGGCATACTCATTGGGTCAGGGTTGCTCGTCGCGCCCGCCACACTCTGTGCCACAGCCTGCGCCTGCTGCAAATCAGCCGTCGGCAACGGCGTAATCAACAGGCTGAAGGGGGTGGAAGTTATCTTCATCGTGGCCACAGCGCCATTGGACGAAGTTGTGACGATGGTCGATGCGTCGCTGCGGCTGGTCAGCCAATACACGCCGCCACCCAATGCGAGAAAGAACAACGCGCGAGTGAAGTAGGTCGCCGCGCGCCGCACCACAGCCGTACGCTCCAGCCGAAACGACACACGTTCCAAATCGCGCGTCGACATCAGCCCACCAAACAGGAAAATAATCACCCCGGCAGCGCATGCGACCAGCAGCACCGCGCGCAGCTGAATGATGTTCTGAGCAATAACTTCCATGTACGCGTCGCCGACGACTTCGTCAGGCGTTTGCCAAATCAGGCCAGCTGCGCCAACACGCCGCGCACGATGCTGATCAGCTTCGGCGCGATCTTCACACTAGCCGTGGTCACTTCCTCATGCGAAGGCGGTTCGCCTTCGTCCGGCGAAAGACGCGCCAGGTTGGTGATGCCGCTAAAGCCCAACACCTTCATGCCGCTGTGCCGCGCCACGAGCACTTCGTTCACCGTCGACATGCCGACGGCGTCGGCGCCGATCGTGCGCAAAAAGCGCAGTTCGGCCGGGGTTTCGAATGCCGGGCCTGACAAGCCGACATAGACGCCTTCCTGCAGCGGCACGCTGCTTTCGACCGCCACCCGCTTCGCCAGAGCGCGCAGCTCAGCATCATAGGCTGTGGTCATCTCCGGGAAGCGCGGACCGAACGAATCGAGGTTCGGCCCAATCAGCGGATTTACGCCGGACATGCCAAGGAAATTCACATGATCGGAAATCAGCATCAGGTCGGCAACTTCAAAGCCGCGATTAATGCCGCCGGCGGCGTTCGTCACGATCAGCGTGTCGGCGCCAAGGCGGCGACCCACGCGCACGGGCAGCGTCACCTGCCACATCGGATGCCCTTCGTAAAAATGCACGCGTCCCTGCATCACGCCGACCGGCACACCGAGCAGTTCGCCAATCACGAAGCGGCCACTGTGGCCGGGTACGGTCGACTGCGCAAAATGCGGAATATCGCTGTACGGAATCACGACTGGGTTGCGCACTTCGTCGGCGAGCGGGCCAAGCCCACTCCCCAGCACGATCATCACACGCCAGTCTCGCGGCGCACGTGTGCGAATGTAATCCGCAGCTTCCTGAATTTCTTTTTCCTGATCAACGTGTTGCATCACACACTCCCGGCAAAATTGCCAGCAATATTGCGTTGATTGTATGTCAGGTGATCTACACCCTAAGTAAGTCGCCAAAAGTTCTGGCGGCAGATTCGCCTCCCCCGCAAAGCGGGGGAGGCGAATCTGCCGGACAAAACTTATGGACAGGAACTTAGCGATCGGAGACGATCGGAGACGATCGCGCCCAGTCGTACCGTGCCACGTAAATCGCCCCTGGCGACGGCGGTGCAAGGGTGCGCGGTCCAAATTCACCCCCACAGGTGCGCCCCAGAGTCATTGCCTTGCGCGACAATGCCCTTCTATGTCCGCCTCATGGAATTTCCCCCAGCCGCAGGACGCGGTTGCGCGCTACACCGCCTTTCGAATCGATGCCCCACCAACCATTGACGGCCGGCTCGACGAGGCATGCTGGCGCGCCGCCCCACGCTCGCCGCGCTTCGCCGACCTGGTGCATGCCACGCCCGGCCGCTTCGACACGCGCGCGGCGGTGTTGTGGGACGACAATTTTCTATATGTCGGCTACTGGAGCGAAGAGCCGAATGTCGATGCGCGCCACACGCAGCGCGATGCACTGATCTACGAGGACAATGACATCGAGCTGTTCATCGCCGGGCCGGATGCGTATTACGAGCTCGAAATGAACGCACTCGGCACGATCTACGAAGTGTTCTTTGTATGGGAGGAAGCGTACGAACGCGCTGGATTTTCGCGCCTGCCCGAATTCGCGCGCGATGCGCCGGGCGCACGGCCATTCGACGGCGTCGATTTTCGCCATCCGCGCGGCGGCCGCATCGGCTTCTGGAACTGGGACATGCCAGGCCTGCGCTGGGCGGTGCACGTCGACGGCACACTGAACGACGCATCCGACATCGATCACGGCTGGACGGCCGAAATCGCCGTGCCATGGCGCAGCCTGGCGCCGCTGGCGCAGTCGGACGGCCGCGCGCTGCCGCCGCGCGACGGTGACATCTGGCGCATGGATTTTTCGCGTTTCAATACGCACAAGGCGCCAGCGCCGGCGCTCGATTCGGGCGGCTGGGCGTGGAGCCCGCACGGCGTATGGGATTCACACATCCCGGAGCTATTCACGCAGGTGACGTTTTCGACGCACCCACTGCAAAACGAAGGAAAAGTCCCTGGTGTCTAAAAGCTGGGGGCGTTCTTTTACAAAACGCAAATACGCCACAAAAACGCACACGTCAGCCGAGGCGGTGCCGGGTCTATGAAATGCCCGTGCCCACCGCCGCCGACGGGTGAAAAGTCACAGGCACGCCAGCACTCTGCTGCGACGTACGTGATCGGGTTCGTGCGCCGCGTGGCTTCCTGATATTCCTGAATCGTGCCGCCGACCAGCTCAGAATCAGGGTAACTACTCAGGCCCAAATCAGTATTTCCCGCGAAACACACTATTCTGTCCCCCTTCGGGGGAGAGAATAGTGTGTTTCGCGTTGGAAAAATGGCTAAGTTCCTGTCCATAAGTTTTGTCCGGCAGATTCGCCTCCCCCGCTTTGCGGGGGAGGCGAATCTGCCGCCAGAACTTTTGGCGACTCACTTAGCCTGAGTAGTTAACG
>CANJQH010000010.1 GCA_947476335.1 Anaerolineae bacterium
ACGGCGAGCGGCCGTGGCTGTACGTGTTCGTGCCGGCGGGGGCGATGAGGACCGCTGACGGCCGACCACAGACGGCGGCGGTCGGCGGAACCTGGGCACTCGTCCCCGGCCAGACGTACAACCCGGCGACGATGCGGGTGACGGTGCAGCTGTCGCGCATGAAGATCTATGCGCTCAGCACGCTGTTGCTGCATCAGTATTACGTGCCGCAGGTCGGGCCGTACTTTGCGCAGGACTTAAAGTAAATCCGTAGTTCGAAGTCCGAAGTGGAGCGCCGCTCCGGACTTCGAGCTTTCTACTCGGAACTTCCCTTCACCACCACCTTTGATGCTTTGGCGTCGCGCAGCAGGCGGAAGCCAGCGTCGGCTTCGGACAGCGGCAGGGTGTGGCTGACGAGCGCTTCGAGGCCGGCGTAGCCCGGGCCGGCCAGGATGGCCATGGCGCGCCGCAGTCCGTCGGGTGTGGCGGAATAGCTGGTGACGAGGCTGATTTCGCGCAGAAAGGCGTCCCAGTAGGCGAAGGTGAGATCGCTGCCGGGTTTGCCGCCGAAGAGGAGGATCGTGCCGCCGTCGCGCATGCAGGCGAGGGCTGTGCGCAGTGCGGCGTCGTTGACCACGGTGAGGATCACCACATCGACGCCGCGGCCGGCGCTGTGCGCGCGGCAGAGCGCCGGCAGGTCGTCCTGCCCGCTCACCGCGCCGCCGGCGGCGCCCCAGCGCTGCGCTGCCTCGATGCGCTCGGCGCGCACGTCGGCGACCAGCGCCGTCACTGAGCGGTCGCGCAGCAGCGGCACGAACAGCATTCCCACCGCGCCGGCGCCGACGATGAGTGCGCTGTCGCCTTCGACCAGCCGCACGCGATCGAGCGCGCGCAGGCAGCACGCCAGCGGCTCCATGAACACTGCGCGAAAGTCTGGCACATGTGCGGGGACGGCAACGACGGTGTTGCGCACGTGTTCGGCCGGCACGCGGATGAATTCGGCGAAGCCGCCCGGCTCGATGTTCGAGCGCTTGAACTGCGGGTCCATCGTTTCGCTGCCGCGGCGCGACCAATGCGAGCCGTAATCTGGCACGTGATGCGCTAGCCCGACGCGCTGGCCGACGCAGAATTGCGTCACCCCTTCGCCGACCTCGTGCACTACGCCGACGACCTCATGGCCGAGCTGCTGCGGCTTCGGATATGCTCCGTAGACCTTCAGCGTGTCGGTGCCGCAGATGCCGCAGATGCTCATGCGCACGATAATTTCGCCCGGGCCGGCCGTCGGCTGCGGCATTTCGAGCAGCGCCACCTCATCCTGGGTGATGCATTTCAAGTAGCGCATTACAGCATGACCCCCGGCCGCTCGATAACCTGCTGCAGGTCGCCGAGGAAGCGGCCGACCTGTGCGCCGTCGACGGCGCGGTGATCGGCGCTGACGGTGAAGGTGGCGATTGCGGCGGTGACGGGCTGGTCGTTCGCGTCGGGTACGAAGCGCTTCGTCGTGCGGCCAATCGCCAGGATGGCCGCCTGCGGTGGGTTGACGATGGCGGTGAAGCGATCGACGGCGAACATGCCGAGATTCGAGATACTGAACGTGCCACCCTGCAGATCGGCGGCGGCGAGTTTGCCGGCGCGGGCGCGCGCCGCGAGGTCGCTCAGTTGTGCGGCGATTGCGCCGAGGTCGAGCGTCGATGCGCGGTGGATGACCGGCACGATGAGGCCGTCGTCGAGCGCCACGGCGATGCCGACGTTGACATCGGCATATTCGACGATGCCGTCGGGGGTGAAGGTGGCGTTGATGGCGGGGTTGCGCGCCAGCGCCCAGGCGCAGGCCTTAATCATGAAGGCGGTCAGGGTGACCTTGGAGCCATTTGTGGCGCTGACCTTGAAGTCGTCGACGATGGCCAACGCGCGCGCCATCTGTACGTCGACGCTCAGGTTGAACTGCGGCGCTTCGTTGACGCTGGCGAGCATTCGGCTGGCGATGGTGCGGCGGATGCCGCTCAGCGGCACGATTCGGCGGATGGCGGGGGAATCGACCGCAGACGGCCGACCGCCGACAGCCGAGGGGGGAACTTCGACGGCCGACCGCGGACCGCCGACAGCCGAGGGGGGAACTTCGACGGCCGACCGCGGACCGCCGACAGCCGAGGGGGGAACTTCGACGGCCGACCGCGGACCGCCGACAGCCGCTGGGGGAGTGACGGCGGACGACGGACGATCGACGACGGCTGAGGGGGTACTGTCGACCGCCGATCGCGGACCGTCGACGGTGGTCGGTGGTCGGCGGTTGGCCGTCATCCTCTCCACATCCGCCGATTGAATGCGGCCATCGGGCCCGGTGCCGCGCACGCTGCGCAGATCGACGTTGAGTTCGCGCGCCAGTCGACGCGCCGCCGGCACGGCTGCCGGTGGCTGAACTTCGGTGATCGGTGGTCGGCGGTCGGCCGTCTGTTGCTTGCCGTCGTCTGCCACCGGCCGTCGGTGGTCGGTCGTCGGCGGTCTGCGGTCGGCGGTCGCTTTTTCCACGTCCTCGCGCGTAATCTGGCCATTCTTGCCGGTGCCGCGCACGGTCATCAGGTCGAGGCCAGCCTCTGCGGCCATTTTTTCGGCGACGGGGGTAGCGGAAGGCGATGACGGACGACGGACGACGGACGGCAGATCACTGACCGTCGGCGGTCGGCGGTCGGTGGTCGGCGGTCGTTGATCCGCCGTCGGCAGTCCACTTTCGATCTGCGCAATCACCTGCCCGATCGGTATCACGTCTCCTGGTTGTGCGGAGATGGCGCTCAGGATGCCCTTGGCCGGCGACTCGACTTCCATGGTGACCTTATCGGTCTCGACTTCGAGGATGGCCTCGCCTTTTTCGATGGCGTCGCCTTCCTGTTTGAGCCAACGGGTGACGGTCCCGGTTTCCTGGGACATTTCGAATTTGGGCATGATGATGGGAGTGGACATGGGGAGGTTGGGATTTCAGATTTCAGATTTCAGATTTCAGATTTCAGATTTCAGATTGACGACCTTCGAAGTCAGGTCAAGGCATCGCGCAGATATGTCAGTCTTCAATCTGAAAACTGAAAACTGAAAACTGAAAACTGAAAACTGAAAACTGAAAACTGAAATGCTAAATGTTCAGCTTCGCCAATCGGCGCGCAGCGGCGATGATGTCGGTGGTTTGGGGCGTGGCGGCGCGTTCGAGGTCGCGGTTGTAGGGGATGGGCACGTCGGCGCCGCCGAGGCGGACGATGGGTGCTTCGAGGTAGGCGAAGGCGTCGCTCTGAGCGATGGCGGCGGCGATTTCGGCGCCGTAGCCGCCGAGGAGAGGCGCTTCGTGGGCGATCAGCAGCCGGCCTGTTTTGCGTACCGAGGTGACGATGGTTGGCAGATCGTAGGGTTTGAGCGTGCGCAGGTCGATCACTTCGGCCTCGATGCCCTCGGTGGCGAGTTTGTCGGCCGCCTCGAGTGCGCGCGGGACGGTGATGCTGGCGCCGACGATCGTGACGTGCGAACCCGGGCGTCGGACGACGGCTTTGCCGATCGGTACGAGGTAGGCAGGTTCGGGCACTGCGCCTTTGGCTTTGTAGATCAGCTTATTTTCGACGAAGATGATCGGGTTCTGGTCGGCGACGGCGGCGAGCAGCAGGCCTTTGAGGTCGTAAGGCGTGCTGGGGGCGACGACTTTGAGGCCGGGCACGTTGACGAACCACGATTCGAGGCTTTGGCTGTGTTGGGCGGCGGCGCCGGTGCCGCTGCCGGCGGGCAGGCGCATGACGAAGTTGCACACGGTGCGGCCGCCGAACATGTAGCGCACCTTGGCGGCCTGCAGCACGAGCTGTTCCATGGCCATGGTGACGAAATCCTGGAACTGCATCTCGGCGATCGGGCGGGTGCCGGTCATGCCGGCGCCGAAGGCGACGCCGGCGATGGTGTTTTCGGAAATCGGGGTGTCGCGCACGCGATCGGAGCCGAAGCGGTCGAACAGGCCGAGGGTGACGCCGAATGCGCCGCCGTATTTGCCGATGTCTTCGCCCATCAGGAAGACGGCCGGGTCGGCGTCCATGGCCTGTGCCATGGCTTCGCGCAGCGCCTCGCTGCCGGTGAGCTCCCGGGTGCCGGCGGCGGGTTCATAGCCGGCGTGTTGTGGGAAATGGCGGGTGAACCATGTCGGTGCGATTTTCGGCGCGGGCGTGCGCAGCAGCGCCGGCTCAATGCTCAGGCCGCGCAGCGCGCGGTCGATGGCGTTCGACTCATCTTCGAAATACACGTCGTCGAGCAGCGCCTGCGGGTCTGGGTCGGGCGAGGCTTCGGCGAAGGCGATGGCGTCGACGACGGCCTGCACGGCGCGTTGTTCGATTCCCTCCGCTTCGGCCTGTGTGAGCGTGCCTGCGGCGATCAGCGCACGCTCAAAGCGAATGATGCAGTCGCGCTCCTGCCATTCCTTCACTTCTTCTTTTGTGCGGTAAACCTGTTTGTCGCTTTTGGAATGGCCCTTATAGCGGTAGGTGAGTGCTTCGATGAGCGACGGGCCTTCGCCGCGGCGGGCGCGATCGACGGCCTGCTGCGTGGCGCGGTGGACGTCGAGCACGTCCATGCCATCGACGCGCTCACCGGGGATGCCGTAGGAGCCGGCGCGTTCGGCGACGGGCACCGGGATCGAGAAGCGGGCCGGCATGCTCATGGCGTACTGGTTGTTCTCGCAGATGAAGACGACGGGCAGCTTCCAGATGGCCGCCATATTGAGCGTTTCGTGGAAGTTGCCGTTGTTCGAGGCACCGTCGCCGAAGAAGCACAGCACCACGCGACCGGTATTTTGCAGGTGTGCGCTGAGCGCGGCGCCGACGGCGCTGGCCATACCGCCGGAGACGATGCCGTTGGCGCCCAGATTGCCGAGTTGCACGTCGGCCATGTGCATGCTGCCGCCGCGGCCGCGGCAGACACCGGTCTCCTTCGCCAGCAGCTCGGCCATCATCAGGCGCACGTCCTGGCCCTTGGCGATGGCGTGGCCGTGGCCGCGATGCGTGCTGGTCACCTGATCGTGCGGCTCTGTGGCGGCGATGGCGCCGACGGCGACGGCTTCTTCACCGATGTAGAGATGCATCGTGCCGTGCACTTTGCCGGCGAAGTACTGCTGTTCGGCTGCTTCCTCGAAGGCGCGCACCAGCCGCATGCGGTAAAGGAGGTCGTGGGTGTCCTGGGTGTCCATCAATGTGCGATTGTAGAGGGGAAGTGATAGTGATAGTAGATAGTGATAGTGCAATCGAAGAGTGCTGCCATTACTATCCACTATCTACTATCCACTATCACTCTCCCCTCCCATGCACCCTTCCGCCCCAGCGGAGCCAGGCGAGCCGGCCGCGGTCGTCGCGCAGGAATTCGCCGCGGCCGCCGAGGACGGGGTCGGCGGCAACGAAGACGCGGTCTTCGGCGTAGAAGGCGAGTTCGGCCTCCGGGCTGAGCGGATCGCCATGGACGGGGGCGTCGGGGGTGGGGAAGTGTCCGAGGTGGCGCGCCTGTGCGAAAAGTTTGCCGTCGCGCACGCGCAGCGTCTGTTCGGTGAGGTGCGCGGTGTAGACGCCTTCGTAGCTGCGCAGCTGTGCGGCGGTCATTTTCAGCGGGGTGACCGAGTCGAATGAGAGGCCGAGCATGTCGCGCAGCGCGCGGCTGCTGGCGGCGTCGTAGAGCGTCGAGCCGTCGTCGGAGTTCGTCAGGAGGACGATGGCGAAGCGTTTGCTTGGCACGATGCGCAGCTGCGCGGTGAAGCCGTTGGTGGCGCCGCCGTGTTGCAGAATCAGCGCGCCGTCGGGGTTGAATGGCGTGTTGGGCGCTGCGTTGAGCCGGCTGAGCCACCATGTCAGGCCCATCGACCAGCGGCCGGTAGCCGGGCAGTTTTCGCGGCGCACGGCGAGCGTGGCGCGCTTGCTGAGCACGCGACGGCCGTCGGGGGCGGCGCCCTGCGCGATGTGCATGCGGGCGTAGCGCAGCAGGTCGCGCACGGTGGTGTTCACGCCGCCGGCCGGATGATTGGCGCGGCCGATTTCCCAGGGGCGGGCGACTTGCACGTTGCCGCCGACGACGTTGTGGCCGACGGCGAAGCGCTGCGTCATGACTTCCGTTGGCCAGAATGTTGAGCGCGACATGCCGAGCGGTTCAAAGACGCGCGCGCGCACGATGTCCTCGTACGGCTGCCCGGCGGCGGCCTGCATGACGAGCGCGGCGGCGGCGAAGCCGACGTTGTTGTACGACCAGGTCGAGCCGAGCGGCGTCCATTGCGGCAGCGCGGCGATTTCATCGACGATGCGGGCGATGGCGTCGGCGCCGAAGCCGAAGTCGTTGAAGTGGTCGCCCAGCCAGCCGCCGGTGTGGGTGAGCAGATGGCGCAGCGTGACGCGCTGGGCGGTGGGAGCGTCCTGCAGCGCGAAATTCGGCAGCCATTGGCGAATCGGCGCATCGAGGTCGAGCAGGCCGTCGTCGACGAGCGCCATGAGGGCGGTGCCGAGGATGGTTTTCGAGATCGAGCCGCACTGAAAGAGTGTGTCGGGCGTGACGGGGAGCGGATTTTCGATCGAAGTGACGCCGAGGCCGGCGTAGTGCTCCTCATCGCCATGCAACACGCCGATGGCGACGCCGGGGATGCGCAGTTCGCGCATGCGCGGTTCGAGAGAATCGAGCAGGTCGGTGAAAGCGGGGGTGGTGCGCATCATGGAAGAAGCTCCGAGTACCGAGTTCCAAGCATGCTGCTCGGCACTCGGCACTCGGTACTTCTGCTTTACCCGTACGCCCCATGTTCCAGGAAGCCGAGCATGCGCAGCAGGCGTTCGTCGGCGTCCTTATATACGTGTTCCGGCATCACGTAATTCATGAACGGGTAGTACAGGGTGTTGATCGAGCGGCGGCCGTAAGTGACCTGCGTGATATAGCGGACCTGGTCGCTGGTGTTCGGCCCGCCGCGGTGCCAGACCTGGTTGTTGAACAGGACGACGCTGCCGGCTTTGCCGAGGCACGCGTCAGCTTTGGCCTCCAGCGCGGGCGGCATCGCCTTCGGCACCGGCTGGCCGAACAGGTGCGAACCGGCGATGCATTCGGTGCCGCCGACTGCGCGGTCGGTTACGTCGGTCAGGTAGAAATTTGCGGTGAAGAACATTACGGGCAGCCGGACGTTGGTAGGTGGTTCGCCGTGCGTCACCAGGTAATGCGGCGGGTCATCCTGATGCCAGGTGGAGATGCCGCCACCGAATTTGGTGGTGAACGAGTTGTTGTGAATCACGTGGCAGTTCGGCGCGATGATCCGTTCGGCGAAGCGCGCGATCGGATCGAGATCGAACAGGCGCAGATTCGCCTTGCTGACCTCAAACAGCCGCACGCGGATGCGCAGCACGGCGTCGGTGTCGGGCTCGGAGCCGCGGCCGGCGTAGGTCTGGCTCATCGTCGGATCGTTCAGTGCTGCGTCGAGGTCGGCTTTCAGCTCGGCGGTGAACTCGGGCGTCAGGTAGTCCTGTAGAAACAAGTAGCCGTCGCGGTGGAACTGGTCGATCCACGGCTGCAAGGCATCGTCGGAGAGATCGCGGTAGCGAGGGGTGACGAGGTGTTGGTTGGACATGGGAGAAGGGGACCGCCGACCGCTGACCACCGCAAATATTCATCGGCGGTCAGCGGTCGGCGGTCGTTTGTCAGCGGTTAGAGTCCTACGCGGGAAAGATGCTCGGGTGTGCCGCGCACGCCGGGGATGCGCAGGCGGTAGAGCGCGCCGGCATGTTCACCGTCGGTGGCCTTCTGGTCTCCGCCGGCGGTGGTGATGTACATGTCGCTCAGGTCGTCGCCGCCGAAGATGACCGACGAGACTTTGCGCACCGGGAAGGGAATGCGCAGCACTTCACGGCCGGAGGCGTCGTAGCGGTAGAGCGCGTTGCCATCCCAGTGGGCGGACCAGACGCAGCCGTCGGCGTCGACGGTCATGCCGTCGGGCAGGCCGAGTTCGGGCGCGTGCTGCACGAAGATGCGGCGATTGCTCAGGGAGCCGGTCGCCTCGTCGTAGTCGAACAGATAAATCGTGTAGCGCTCGGAGTCGGTGAAATACATCTGCTTGCCGTCGGGGGTGTAGCCCATGCCGTTCGAGCAGAGCACATCTTCGATGACGACGGTGAGCGAGCCGTCGAGGTCGAGGCGGTAGAGGCGACCGGGGCCGTTGGGGCTGGGCATCGTGCCGCAGAAGACGCGGCCGTGCGGATCGGCGAAGACGTCGTTGAAGCGCGACTGGCGTTCGGCGGGGATTTCGTCGACGATGACGCGCTCGATTTTTCCGTCGCGCATGACCGCGATCGTGCCGCGGTCCATGAACGCGAGCATGGAGCCATCGGTCTGGAAGGTGAAGCCTCCGATGGTGCGGCCGGCGTAGAACTGTTCGTGCTGCCCGGTGGCCGGGTCGTAGCGGAACATGCGCGGCTGCATGATGTCGAGCCAGTAGATTTTCTTTTCGAAGGGGTGCCAGAGCGGATTTTCACCGCAGGCGCAGGCGTAATCGGCGAGGATTTCCGGGGTGATCATGCCCGGATTGTGCGGCGAGAGCGGGGAGAGGGCAAGTGGGGGCGGAAGAGAGTAAAGAGTCAGAGTAGAGCGTGCACACTCCACACTGACTTTTGACTCTCTACTCCTGCTTCTTCAACAGCGTACCCATCGCTGCGAGCAGCAGCAGTGCGCCGAGGATGGCGCGGCTGCCGAGATGTTCGCCGAAGAGTATGCCGGCGAGCAGGGTGGCGGTGAGCGGTTCGAGCAGGGTGGCGATGGTGGCAACAGTGGGTGGGGTGTGTTTCATGCCGGCGACGAAAAGCACGTAGGCCAGCGCCGTCGGGACGATGCCCATGTAAATGAGGATGGCCCAGCCGGTCGGTGGGTAGGTTGTGGTGAGTGTGCCGGTGGATGCGGCGATGAGCAGCAGCAGTAATGCGCCGCAGGCGAAGCCGATGGCGGTGATTTGCAGCGGGTGGTGGCGCTGGGTGAGGCTCTGGCTGAGCAGGGTGACGATGGCGTAGCCGGTGGCGGAACCGATGGCGAGTGCGGCGCCGGTAATAGTAGAGGCGGTGTCACCGCCGGCTGGCTGCCATTCGATGAGCAGTGCAGTGCCGGCGAGCGCCAGCGTCAGTGCGGATATCAGGCGGTAGCTCGGGCGCTGTTTCAGCAGCAGCGCTGAGAGTGCGGCGGTGATGATTGGTGCGGTGCACAGTGTGACGAGTGTGGCGACAGCGACGCCGACGGCGGCGACTGAGGCGAAGTAGCACACCTGATACAGCGCCATCATTGCGCCGATGCCAGCCATGCCGAGGAAATCGCGCCGGTTGAATTCAAACAGGCGGCCACGCAGCACGAGATAGCCGGCGATGGCCAGCACAGGCACGGAAAACGCCAGCCTGAACAGCCCGATTGAGAACGCATGGGTGGGTGCCAGGGATGTGATCAGCCGCGAGCCGACCCCGACTGTGCCCCACAAGGTCGAAGCCAGCATGACCAGGAAGAGGGGCAGGCGTTTGGTGTGCATCCCTACAGCGAGTACTTGACCCGCACCTTTTCGTTGGGCTGGCCGGGTGTCCCGCGGCGTGCGCCGTTGACGATGACGTCGAAGGCGCCGGCGTTGCCGGTTTCGATGACGAGCGACCGGGATGCGCTCCAGGTGGGGTTCAATCCGAGCTGTGGCAGGCCTTGAAAGACTAAGTTGCCGTCGATGACGATTTTGATGAAGGCCTGTTCACGCGCGTCGAGCGCGAGCTGGAAGCCGCCGTCAGGCGCAGCTGATACTTGCACGTCGTTGGTGCGCGCTTCATTTGGGTCGGGTGTGGCAATTGCATCACCAGGCCCTGCAGCCTCGGGTGACACGACGGTGACGCGCACTACCGTCGCTTCTGCCGCAATTGGCGTTTCCAGAACTTTGATGGGGGTGGCGGTCGGCGCGGGGGTGAACCAGCCGGCTCGGCGGGCGGCGGGAAAGCCGACGAAGGCGGCTAGTGCGACGAGCGTGACCGTCGCAACGGTAGTGATGATTGGGCCTACGGGTGACCGTTCGGGGAAGAGCGCCTTGTCGATGCGATAAATCGAAGGCCGGCCGGAGGTGCGGCGGCGTTTCTCTGGGACATTGTTGGCGTCGCTGGCGCGTTCGCCGCGCAGGCGAAAGGAAGAGCGCGATGCGCGCAGTTTTTCGCGTGGGCGGATGACGACGACGCGCCCAGTGGCGCCGTCGATGCCGCTGATTTCCGGCACGGTGACGGCTGTGTCGTCGTCGTCGGAGAGTATTTCATCGTCAAGCGCGGTCTGGTCTGGGTTCGGCAGGTTGCCCTTCCAAGTCAGGTTGGGATGCGCGACGCGGGTGTATTCCGACTGCTGCGGGATGCGCTCGGGTGGGGGCGGCACTTCATCACGTATCTGCATGACCGGCACGCCGAACTCTGCCTCGAATTGGCTCAGTGCCTCCTCCGGATCGAGGCCGAGGAAACGGGTGTAGTTCTTGATGAAACCGCGGCCGGCTGGGCCATCGGGAAGCTGGGCAAAATCGCCGTCCTCGATAAATCTAAGGTACCGGCTGCGGATGCGTGTGGTGCGTTCCGCCTGCTCGATGGTGATGTTGCCAGCCTCGCGGGCCTGCCGGATGCGCTGTGCGAGACCGGACATGCGCGGGGATTGTAGCGTATGTTTTTCGTAGGCTGATGCGATGGGTGCATTCGCCAAAAGGGGCAAACTTTCGACCGCCGGCAATCGGCACTGATTGGAATTCTCGAAACGCGGTATCTCCCTCCCCCTTCGGGAGAGGGAGATACCGCGTTTCGAGGGATTTACCAACGACGGGCCGCACGCGATGGCGGATGACCTAATCGCCCTTTTTGGCGAATGCACCCGATGCGATGTGCGATGTGCGATGGCGATGCGATGCGATGATCGCGATCTGCGAGCTGCGATCGGGTGCGATGATCGCGATCTGCGAGCTGCGATCGGGTGCGATGATGCGGAGGGGGGTGCATTCAGGATTTGGGGTGAATTTGGAAAGCATGCGGTTGCACCGTCGTCACCAGGGGCGATCGCACGTGGCACGGTACGACCGGGCGCGACGCAGCCCCAGCTCAGACCCGCGGCCTGGATGGCGGCCCGCACCATTTCGTGAAATTTTTCCAAACCGCGGATGCACCCGGGTGGGGGCGTCCGTTAGCATAGAGGTCTTGTGAAAAAGACGAGAAGTGAGAATGAAGTGGCGGCACTGCGGGCGGCGCGGCGCAGCGGTTGGAAGATGGGTGCGGCGGCGCTGGTGATCGGCGCAGTCATGGTCGTATTGAGCGGCGATTTTGTGGCGTTGCACTGCGTGTTGCTGGCGGCGGCGGCGCTGGCGGGTGGCCGGGCGGCCGGGGCTGCGGCGGTTGCTTATGACCCGGCGAGCGTTTTGCCCGCAGGCTCGAGCGGTGGAATGTTGGCGGCGCTCGGATTCGCCCTGCCGTTCATGGCAGCATCGCTGTATCGCTGGGCGACGCTGAACGAGGTGAACGTGCCCGCGCGCATCGCTGCGCTGTCGCCGCGGGAACTGGCGCAAATGGCACAGTTCAACATCCAGCCCGGCTTGGAGTATTTTGCGGCGGGTGAATGGAGCTATGTGTTCGGCTATCTGCTGGCGGCGTTGTTGTTCGGCTGGCTGGTCGGTATGGTGGGCGGCACCATGGCGCACCGATGACACTTGGCGTAAGAGTGGGGTGTCGTACGTAATGCTTGACGCTCACAAAACGCGCGGGCTATAATCACTCGGCTCTCATGCATAAGAGTTGCACATATTTGAGTTTATATGTTCTGTGAGCTGCATTTTGGTTGAAAAGTCGAGTGTAGTGCGCGGATGAATTCTGGTCTGGCCTGATTCTCTTGATACAACGGCTTGATACACGGATCGAGGTGAACGTATGGAAACGGCGGTACGTACGGACTTTGGCTTCGTTGGGGTGATGTTTGTCACAGCATTTTTGCTGATGGCGGCGACGCTCTATGCGGCTTCCCTGCTGCGCCCGAAGAAGCCGAATAAGGAAAAGCTCAGCACGTACGAGTGCGGCATGGAGACAGTCGGCGATACCTGGGTGCAGTTTCGCTCCCAGTACTATATTTTCGCGCTGGTCTTTGTGTTGTTCGACGTAGAAGTGCTCCTGCTTTTCCCGATCGCGGTGGCCTTCGGCTCGCTTAGTTTGTTTGCGACGCTGCAGGCGATGTTGTTCGTGGTGATCTTGCTCGCCGCGCTGCTGTTCGCCTGGCGCAAGGGCGTGCTCGAGTGGAAGTGAACCTGTAATGGATCTTCTAAACATCATCAATAACCTCCTCAAAATCATTGGCGATTGGATTTACGGCCTCGTGCACGGATTGGTCGGCAATCTGCTGGTGACCGATCTGATCACGATGGGTCTGGCGGCCATTATTCTGTGCACGTTCGCGGCGCTGTCCTTCATGGGGTTGACCTACGCTGAACGTAAGATCGTGGCGCGCATTCAGGACCGCATTGGTCCGAATCAGGCGGGCCCGTTTGGTCTGCTGGTGCCGATCGCCGACGGCATCAAGATGTTCACGAAAGAGGACACGACGCCGACTGCGGCGGACCGCTGGGTGTACAACATCGCGCCGCTGGTCATCGCCACGGCTGCGCTCACCGCCTACGCAGTGCTGCCGCTGGCCCCGGGTGTGGTCGGCACGAACCTGAACGTCGGCGTGGTGTTCACCATTGCAATCGGCTCTGGTTCGGTGGTGGCGATTCTGATGGCAGGCTGGGGCAGCAACAACAAATATGCGCTGCTCGGTGCTTTCCGCACTGTGGCGCAGCTGATCGGCTATGAAGTGCCGATGTTGTTGAACCTGATCCCGGTGGTGCTTATCGCCGGCTCGCTGAGCCTGGTGGACATCGTCAACGTGCAGAGCACGCTGAATGGCAGCCCCGGCATCCCCTTCGTGCTTTACTTTCCGGTATCGGCGCTGATCTTCCTGATCAGCGGCATCGCCGAAACAGCACGTTCGCCGTTTGACCTGCTCGAGGCCGAATCCGAGATTGTGGCTGGCTTTCACGTCGAATACAGCGGCATGAAGTTTGCGTTGTTCTTCCTCGGTGAATACGTCAATGCGCTGGCGGTGTCGTTCATGTTCGCCACGCTGTTCCTCGGCGGCTACAACGGGCCGATCTTCCCGCCCTACGTGTGGCTGCTGATCAAGGCTGCGGCGGTGTTCACCATTCTGATGTGGTTGCGCGGCACACTGCCTCGCATCCGTGTGGACCAGATGCACACGATGAATTGGAAGTTCTTTGTGCCGATTTCGGCGCTGAACCTGATCATCCTGTTGCTGGTTGCCAAGATCTTCCAGCCCGGCAACGCTGCGATGCCCTGGGTGACGCCCGGAGTGCAGGCGATGGCGACGGCGATTACGACGCTGATTCCCTTTCTGGCCGGCTTGAGCATTGCTTCGCGGCGCCTGCGCAGCCAGCGTGATGCAGCTGAAGCGCTGGCGGAAACTCGCCGCGCCGCCAACCGTGCGGCTGTGACCACTAGTATGGGAGGCGCGCACTAATATGACCATCACCCTGCAAACGATCATTTTCGCCCTGCTGAGCGTTGTGGTGCTCGGAAGTGCGTTGTTCGTCGTCACGACGCGCAACCTTTTTCACGCGGCGCTGATGCTGATCCTCTCGTTCTTCGGCGTGGCCGGCTTGTATGTGCTGCTGGAGTCGGGATTCTTCGCGGTGGCGCAGGTGCTGGTGTACATCGGCGCGATTTCGATTCTGTTCATCTTTGCTGTGATGCTGACGCGTGGCATGGTCGCTATGCCGCGTGTAAATGCGCAGGCGCAGTTGGCTGCACTTGTGTCGGTGCTGCTCTTTGTTGTGATTGTCGTGATCGTCAACCCGACAGCGCTGTCGATCAAGGTGCTCCCAGGTGCCAGTGAGCGCGTGCTCGGTGGCATTCCGTGGCAGTTCACTACGGTGACGACGATTACGGACTCGTACATCAAGCAGTTCGGCGCTTCGCTGGTGGATGGGAGCGCATATCTGCTGCCATTTCTGCTGGCGGCGGTGCTGCTCGACATTGCACTCGCAGGTGCGGTGCAGGTTGCGCGTGAGCGCCGGCCGGCAGAAGTGCTGGCCGAGCGTGAATTGATGGCGGCTGAAGCCGCTGAGGAACAGCAGCGGGAACAGGCGTTGGATACGGCGCCCGAAACTGTGCTGGCAGCGGATCATCATTAGCGAAGAGGCTGCGGCGGCGCCGATTCACTGCATGTGGACGGCGGTGCCAGCTGAAAGCGAACCATGGAACAAGGAATTCTCAACGGCATTCCGCTGCATTTCTTTCTGATTGTGGCGGCCGGTCTGTTCTGCATCGGGCTCTACGGTGTGCTCGGTCGCAAGAACGCCATCGCCATGCTGATGGGCGTCGAGCTCATGCTCAATGCCGTCAACATCAACTTGATCGCGTTTTGGCGCTATGTGCGGCCCGAAACCCCGGCAGCGCTCGCCTTCGTGGCGTTCGTCTTCGTGGTGGCAGCTGCAGAAGCGGCGGTGGGCCTGGCGCTGATCATTTCGGTGTACCGCAACACCAAGAGCGTCGACCCGGAGAAGCTCGACCAAATGAAGTTCTGAGAACATGATGTTTGCAGAAGCCGCAACCTCCAACCCTCTGGTCGCCACGCTCTTGTGGCTGATCCCGCTGCCGCCTATTCTGGCGTTCGGCTTGATCGCGCTGTTCACGAACCGCAGCCGCGCAGCAACGACTGCCGTCGCCCTCGGCGGCATGGTGCTGTCGTGGCTGATGTCGCTCGTGGTGTTCTTTTCGGTCTGGCAGAACCATGAACTCGGCCAGCACCCCATCGGCAGCCAGTTCGCCTGGCTGGCAACGGGCGATACGACGCTGAATATCGGCGTCGTGGTCGACCCGCTCAGTGCAACCTTTTTGTTCATGGTGCCGCTGGCGGCCACGCTGATTTTTCTGTACAGCACCAGCTATATGGCGCACGAAACGCGATATACGCGCTTTTTCGCCTATCTGAGCCTGTTCGCCGGCTCGATGATGGGGCTTGTCGTCAGCGACAACCTGCTCACGCTCTTTGTGTTCTGGGAATTGATGGGCTTTTGCTCGTATTCGCTGATCGGCTTCTTCTATTACAAAGAATCGGCCTATAAGGCGGCGGTCAAGGCTTTCATGACCACGCGCGTCGGCGATATGCTGCTGATCCTCGGCATGGTGTATCTCTACGCGATGACGGGCACGCTGAATTTCCACGACATTCTGCAGAATAAGGAAGTGCTCGAGAAGCTGGCGATGACGCCGGCGGTGCTCGGCATTGGGCTGCCGGCCGCTGGCCTGATCGGCCTGCTGATCTTCGGCGGCACGGTCGGCAAGAGTGCACAGTGGCCGCTGCATGTGTGGCTGCCCGATGCGATGGAAGGACCAACGCCGGTGTCGGCCATGATTCACGCCGCCACAATGGTGTCGGCCGGCATCTTCATGACGTTGCGCTTCTTTCCGTTGCTGCAGGCTGCCGGCGGCATGGGGCATGAAGAAGGGCACGCTGCGGTCAATATCGCGCTGATGATCGTCGGCGTGATCGGTGCGATCACCGCGTTCATGGGTGCGACGATTGCCGTGGCGCAATATGACGTCAAACGTGTGCTGGCATTCTCGACCATCTCGCAGCTTGGCTTTATGGTCGCAGCTATTGGCATCGGCGCCTATGCCGCCGCCGCTTTTCACCTGCTCACACACGCCTTCTTCAAGGCGCTGCTGTTCCTCGGCTCCGGCTCCGTCATTCACGGCGTCGAACATGGGCATCAGCACGTGACTGGGCATCATGAGCATGGCGATCCGGCGCAGGTCTACGCAGAGCCGATCCCCGGCGTCGATTACGGCCACGACGATCATCACGATGACGCGCACGGTCACGACGATCATCACGATGACCACGGGCCGGCGTTCGACCCGCAGGACATGCGCAACATGGGCGGCCTCGCCAAGCGCATGCCGATTACGTTCGTGACGTTTCTCATCGGCGGCCTGGCGCTTGCCGGCTTCCCGTTCGTGACGGCAGGCTTCTGGTCGAAGGATGAAATCTTCGCCGATGCATGGAACCACGGTTTCGTGCACGGCGACCTGCTTGGGCAGATCGTTTTCATTACGCTTGTGCTTTCGGCGCTCATGACCGCCTTCTATACGATGCGGCAGATCGCCATGACCTTCCTCGGTGCACCGCGCACGGAGGCGGCGGCGCATGCCAGCGAAAATCCGCCGGCGATGACGATTCCGCTGATTGTGCTGGCGGTGTTCGCCGCGCTGATCGGCTTTGTCAATGTTCCGAAGGACTTCCCGCTCTTCGGAGCGATGATGGGCGATGGCGCCGGCTGGCTGGGTCACTTTCTCGGAAGCCAGCTGCTTGAAGGTGCTGAACATCTCGCGTTCAACCCGATCCCGGTCGTCTTCTCGCTGGTGGTCGCGCTGGGCGGCCTCGGCCTCGGCTGGCTGGTCTACGGGCGCAACCCGATGAAGGCCGGGCAGGTCGACGTTGTCGAGAAACTTGGGGGCTTGTTTACGTTCCTGAACCGGCGCTGGATGTGGGATGAGCTGTATCGGAAGATTTTCATCAACCCGTTGCAGTGGGTGGCGGATCATTACTCAGCCGCGATCGACAAGCGCGTGCTGGACGTGGTCCTCGAAAGCGTCTATCGGGTCGGCGGCGCGCTGGCCGGCGGGTTCAAGACCTTCGACAGGACGGTGGTGACCGGGTTCTCGGACTGGGTCGGCAGCGTCTTCAAGGGAGCGGGCGAGATGGGGCGTGAGCTGCAGACGGGCCAGATTCAGGCATATCTGCTCTCCGGCTTGGCGATGATCTTGGTCATCGTGATCGCGTTCCTGCTGATGTTCCAGTAGGCAGTAGGCGAGGCGCACAGACATGATTCCAAACATCCTTTCGGTCATCACCTTTCTGCCGCTGGTCGGCATGATCCTGGTGCTGCTCACGCCATCGAAGCAGGTCGGCCTGATTCGCTGGGGTTCGGTGTTGTTCAGCACGCTGGTGCTGGGCTTGGCAGTGCTGCTGTGGACGAGTTATGACTCGGCCGCCGGGCACTTCCAGTTCGTCGAGCAGGCGGTCTGGTTCCCGCAGGTGAACGCCAGCTATAAGCTCGGCGTCGATGGCATCAGCATTCCGCTGATCGTGCTGACGACGTTTCTGACGCCGCTGGCGATGCTGATCTCCTTCCATGTGGAGAAAAACGTGAAAATGTTCTTCGCGTTGTTCTTCCTGCTGGAGATGGCCACGCTCGGCGTGTTCGCATCGCTGGACCTGGTGCTGTTCTTCGTGTTCTATGAAATCAGCCTGGTTCCGATGTATTTCATGATCAATCAGTGGGGCGGCGCAAATCGGCGCTATGCCTCGCTTAAGTTCATGCTCTATACGATGGCGGCCAGCCTCGGCATGCTGCTGGCGATTCAGGTGGTTGGGCTCGCCTCGCGCAGCTTTGACCTGGAATTCTTGATGTCAGTGGCCGGTCGGCCATTCACCGGCAGCAACACAGTCAACGTGTTTTTCGCCGATCCAAACGTGTGGAAATCGGTGGCTTTCATCGCATTTTCAGCAGCTTTCGCGCTGAAAGTGCCGATCTGGCCGCTGCATACATGGCTGCCGGACGCACACACTGAGGCGCCGACAGGTGGTTCGATGATGCTGGCTGGCATCCTGCTGAAGCTCGGCGGCTACGGTTTCCTGCGACTGGTGCTGCCGCTGTTCCCTGATGCCGCGGCGCAGTATGCGCCGGTGCTCGGCGTGCTGGCAATGCTCAGCATCGTCATCGGAGCCTTTGCCGCCTGGGGCCAGACCGACTTCAAGAAACTGGTCGCGTATTCGTCGATCAATCACATGGGCTTCGTGGCTATGGGCATTGCAGTGGCTGCTGCAGCGATGGGCGGCGCAGTCAGCAAAACCGACGCGGTGATCGCTGGCAACGGCGCGCTGCTGCAGATGATCACCCACGGTTTGTCCAGCGCGGCGATGTTCGCGATGGTCGGTGTGATATATGAACGCGCGCACACGCGCGATCTGGCACGCTATGGCGGCCTGTGGACGATCATGCCGAAGTACGGCGCCATCGTGATCTTTTGTGCGATGGGATCCGTCGGCTTGCCCGGCCTGGCCGGCTTTGTGAGCGAATTCATGGTCACGCGCGGTGGCTTCCATGCTGGTCCTGAAGGTGGCTGGACGGTGTTCACAGTGCTCACTGTGCTGTCGATGGCCGGTCTGCTGGTGACGGGTATCTACGTTCTGAAGAGTGTGCAGAAGCTGCTGCACGGGCCGATCGGGCATGAATGGAAGGCACACCCGTTGCCGGACATCAACCGGATCGAAATCCTGGGCGTGGCGCCGCTGATGATTGCGCTGCTCGCGCTGGGCGTACTGCCCTCGATCGTGTTGAACCTGATCAATGTAGGGATTTCGGGTCTTCTGAAATAAGGCGAAACCACACACATGAACTTCCCCATCCTGACCCTGATCATGCTTGCGCCGGCAATCGGCGCGGCGGTGATCCTGCTGATCCCGCGCCAAGAGGCTGCGGCGATCAAGACGGCGGCCGCTGCGTCGCTGGCGGTATCGCTGCTGCTGTCGTTTCTTGTTATGTTTGGTTACGACCGCGTACTGGGCGGCTATCAGTTCGTCGAAAAAGCGAACTGGATTCCGTCGCTGGGCATCTCGTACCACATGGCCGTGGACGGCTTCTCCGCGCCGCAGCTCGTGCTGACGGCGGTGGTGGGCTTCTGCGCCGTGCTGGTTTCGTGGAAGCAGAACGATCGCCCGCGCGAGTACTTCTCGTTCCTGCTGGCACTCGTCGCCGGCGTGTTCGGCGCCTTCATGTCGCTGGACATCTTCCTGATGCTAATCTTCTACGAGCTCGTGCTTTTCCCGGTCTACGTGCTCGTGGCGGGCTGGGGCAGCAAGAACCGCGAATACGCGGCCATGAAGCTGACGATTTATCTTTTCCTCGGCTCACTGGTCTCGGTCGTTGGCATCCTGGTGGTGTACTTCACCGCGACGAACGCGGACGGCAGCCTGACGTTCAATCTTCTTGAGCTGCAGAAGAACGTGGCCACGATGCCGAACAGCGTCGCCTTCCAGCAGACGTGGTTTCCGGTGGTGTTCATCGGCTTTGCCGTGCTGGCGAGCATCTTCCCGCTGCACAACTGGTCGCCCGACGGCTACGCCGCGGCGCCGACGGCGGTGTCGATGTTGCACGGCGGCGTGCTGAAGGCGACGGGCGCCTATGCCGCACTGCGCTTTGGCCTGCAGCTGCTGCCGGAAGGCGGCCGCATGTGGATGCCCATCCTCGTCATCTTCTGCGTGGCGGGTCTGATCTATGCCGCCGCCATCGCGTATCGGCAGACCGATCTGAAGTACATCATCGGCTTCTCGTCGGTGAGCCACCTCGGTCTCGTGCTGCTCGGTATCGCCTCGATGAACCAGTATGGCCTGAATGGCGCCGGCATCGAGCTGTTTGCAGGGGGTGTGATGACCGGCCTGATGTTCTCGCTGGTGGGCATGATCTACGAGCGGGCGCACCTGCGCGATATTAACGACCTGAGCGGCCTGGCGAAGCTGATGCCGCTGGCCGCATTTGGCTGGGTCATCGGCGCGCTGGCGCTGATGGGCATGCCCGGCCTGCCCGGTTTCGTGGCTGAAATCCAGATCTTTATGGGTCTGTGGCAGGCATCGCAGACGACCAGCGTGCTCAATCCGAGCGCGTTGAACGTGCAATTCGCCGTGGTCGCCATTGTGGCGGTCATTTCAATCGTAATCAATGCAGCGTGGACGCTGCGGGTGGCGGGGCGAATCTACTTCAGCGAGCCGCAGAATCCGCAGCTGCTGGCGCTGCCGCGGCTCGACGCGCTGGAGAAGTTCGCCATCGTTTTCATGTGCGCGATCCTGCTGATCGTGGGCACGATGCCGAACACCGTGATGGGTGTGGTGCAGTCAGGCGTGCAATCGATCATGCAGACGTTGATGGGCGCTGGCTGAAGGGCAGCCGACGGAGAGCATACACATGGGTGGCTTTATCGAAAATCTGAACGGCTTCGCCGATTTTGCGCACATCGTGCCCGAAATCCTGATTGTGTTGTGGGGCAGTGCGGTGCTGGTGGCCGACCTGGCTTCTAAAGGCTCGATCAAACGATCGGCACTTGGCTGGATGGCTGGCCTCGGCATGATCGGCATTCTCGTAGTTACGTGGCTGCTGCGCCCAACTGACTTTGCGGCGCACCAGGTGTTTGGTGGCATGATCCGCGACGACATGTGGACCTGGGCGTTTCGCGTCCTCTTCACCGTGGGCGCCGCGCTTACCTGCATCGCGTCGGTCGACTTCAGACCGGCCAAGGCGGGTGGGGAATATTACGCGCTGGTGATTCTGGCTGCCATGGCGATGAGCCTGATGGCAGCCTCGACCGACATCGTGATGCTTTATCTGGCCACGGAGACGGCCAGCATCGCACTATATTTGCTCGCCGGCTTCATGCGCGGCAGCAAACTCAGCGCCGAGGCCGGCCTGAAGTACTTCGTCTTCGGCGCCGTGGCGTCGACGGTGATGCTTTACGGCCTGAGCCTGATGTTCGGCCTCAGCGGTGGTTCGACCGGTTATGAGGCGATCGCACAGAAACTGTCGTCGCCTGAGCTGCGCACGCCGGCGCTCTTCTCGGCACTGCTGGTACTCGTCGGCTTCGCCTTCAAGACCAGCGCCGTGCCGTTCCACTTCTGGGCGCCTGACGTGTATCAGGGTGCGCCGACGCCTGTCGCTGGTTTCATCAGCACAGCGTCCAAGGCGGCTGGCTTTGCCATCCTGCTGCGCTTCCTGTATTACGTGCTGCCGCCGAACGCCTCCGTGGCGGCACTGGCATGGGTCAGCCTGCTGCGGCCTTTCGCCGTGCTGACGCTGCTGGTCGGCAGCTTGTCTGCGCTGATGCAGAAAAACGTCAAGCGTATGCTGGCGTATTCGAGCGTCGCGCAGGCCGGCTATGTGTTGATGGGCGTGGCGGCCTTCGCGGCCAGCTCGGTGCCGGAACAACGCGAACAGGCGCTGGCCGCCGTGTTGTTCTATCTGGCTACGTACATGGTTACCAACATCGGTGCGTTCACCGTCGTCGGTATCGTGTCGCAGAAGGCGGGGGGCGACGACTTCAAGGACTTCGCCGGCCTGGCGCGGCGTTCGCCCTATACGGCGCTGGCGATGACGGCGGCCATGCTCAGCCTGCTCGGTGCACCGCCGATGGTCGGCTTCGTCGGCAAGCTGTTCCTGTTCCGCAGCGCCATCGGTGCGTATCAGCAGACGACCGACGTGTTCTTCCTGGCGATGGTCATCGTTGGCGTGTTGATGGTGCTGGTCTCGGTGTTCTACTACCTCGGCGTGGTCAAGGCGATGTTCGTCGACCGGGCGGAGGGAGATGCCAAGCCGATGTACCTGTCTTCGGCGGTCAGACTGGTTGCTGTAGTGACAGGTCTCGGCATGCTGGTGACGACGCTTCTGTCGGGCCCGTTGTTTGAGATCGCCACGAGCGCTGCTCGGGCCTTTTTGACATCAGGACAATTCGTTTCTCAGTTGCTGAAATAGCGGCTCTACATGTTAGAATCGCCCCGCTTTATGCGCAGCCGCAATACAGATCATCCGATGGTGATCTTTAAAAATGCCTTCCCGCCAACAGTCATCGGTGCGATGGTGGTGCAGGTGGCGCTGATTAACGGCGTGCTGATTCTGGGTGGAGTTTTCGGTGGAATCTACCTGGATCGCCAGTTTGGCAGCAAGCCGCTGTTGACGCTGGCACTTGGAATCGGCGGAGCGATTGCAGCAGGGGTGCTGACGTTCGTGGCGGCGATGCGCACGGTAAAACGGGCGCGTGAGGCGTATCTGAAATACGCGGACGGCAGGCAGCAGGAGACGTCAGAAGCACATTCGTGACGCATTTGTGACGCATTCGTGATAAGGGTAACGGTTCGTCGAAATTGATTCGACGAGAGCTTTGAGTGTTGTTTAAATAGCAGTTGATAACTATGGCACCAAAACCAAGACAGGTAATCTGGCTCGTTGTCATCCTTGCGGCGTGCTGGTTTGGCACGATGCTGAGCTCGGGAATCGAGCTGGGCGGCGTGAAGATCAAGACGTTCATTCCGGTGATCTCGGTTCCGGGCGAAATCATCCCGGGCTTCGAGACCTCGATCATCGACCCGCTGAGCGGCAAGCCGTTCGGCTTGTACAACACGCTGTTCACGACGATCATCATTGATATTGTGATCGTGGTGATTGCGCTGATTGGCGGCAGGGCCATTCAGGCGAACGGTGCGAACGCGACGAACTTCCTCGGGCGCGCCTGGGAATCGTTCATCGAGTATCTGACCAAGAACTACATGGTGCCGACGCTCGGTGCGCGCGCCAGGCAGGTGGTGCCGATTGCAGTGACGTCGTTCGTGTTCATTCTGATCGCGGGCTTCTTCGAACTGCTGCCGGGCCATGAGGCTGTTGGTGTTCTTGAAGAGTCACACAAAGCCGGCCAAGGCTATTGTCACTACACTTCGGGCAACGTAAGCTTCATCACGGGTTACAAGATGACTGACCCTGAGTGTGCGCTTACGCATACAGCGGGCAGCGGCAAGGTCGCCGATGTGGCGAACTCGGAAGCTATGACGGGTGCGGTAGTGGTGCCTTTCCTGCGTCGGCCGACTTCGGACCTGAGCACGACGATTGCGCTGGCGCTGATCGCCTTCTTGTTTATTGAAATTCAGGGCATTCGTGCGAATGGGCTGCATTACTTCGGGAAATTCTTGGATTTCGGCAACCTGCGCAAGGGCGGCATGATGAAGGGCTTCATCGGCTACATCAGCTTCGTCGTGGGCTTCCTGGAGCTCTTGTCGGAGTTCATCCGAATCCTCTCGTTTGCCTTCCGTCTATTTGGCAACATGTTCGCCGGAACGATTCTGGTGTTCGTGATGTCGTTCCTGATTCCGATGTTCCTGCCGACGGTGTTCGTCGCGCTGGAATTCGGCGTCGCAGTCATTCAGGCCTTCGTGTTCCTGATGTTGATCACAGTATTCACGTCGCTCGCGGTGGAATCCCACCACGGCGGTGGTGAGGAAGCGCACCACTAGTTTGGGCTGCTGCGAGCGCATTCGTGCGCTGGCAGCCTCAGCACGTGGACTGCGTTGGTAAAACGTACACGCCAAAAGCAAGTTGAGGGAGTTGAAACAAAATGGATGCAGAAGCAGCAAAGGAATTGGGTAAGCTGATCGGCGCCGGCATTGCTGGTGGCACGGGCATGATTGGCCCCGGCATCGGTATCGGTCTTTCGGGCCTTGGCGCGCTGATCTCGATCGGTCGCAACCCGGAGGTCACCTCGACGCTCCAGACGTACATGATTCTCGTCATCGCGTTCGCTGAGTCGCTGGCCATCTTCGCGCTGGTCATCGCGTTCTTGCTCTTGTTCGCGATCTAGTACCGCGGAGGCATATCTTGGAAACCCTGGCAATCGTCCAAGCGGTGTCGCGCGTAGCGGCGGAAGGGGGGGCAGCGGGTAATCCGTTCGGCAACCTCGGCGTCAATACTGCGCTGATTCTCGCTCAGATCGTCAACTTTGTCTTTCTGCTGGTGTTCCTGAACGGACTTGTCATTAAGCCCGTGCTGGCCAGTCTCGACTCGCGCCGCAAGCGCATCGATGAGAGCCTGGACAATGCACGCAAGGCTGATGAGCGTCTCGCGAACGTCGAGAAAGATTATCAGGCGCGTATCGCGCAGGCTGAGTCCGACGCAGTTAAGAGCCGCAGCGAAGTGCTTGCGGCGGCGGCTGCCGAGGCGCAGCGCATTCGCGCGGATGCCGGCACTGAAGTCGAGCGCATTAAGGCACAGGCCCATGCTGATGCCGTCATCGAGCGCAACCAGTTGCTTGCAGACTCGCGCAATCAGATCGTCGCGCTCGTGATGGCCGCGACGAACAAGCTCGTCGGTGAATCGCTCACCGAAAGCCGCCAGAAGGCGCTCATCAACGATTTCTTCTCGAAGGTTCCTGAAGGTATCTCGAGCGTAGAAGGCGCTAATGTCGTCGTTACCAGTGCACTGCCGCTCAGTGCTCGCGAACAGAATCGCGTCAAGACTGAGCTCAGTGTGGCAAACGCAGACTTCGAAGTTGATCCGACCATCCTTGGTGGTTTGATCGTTCGCGTCGGCGATAAGATCGTCGACGGCAGCATTTCGAACAAGGTGAATTCGCTGCGTCAGCAGCTGAACGCCTAACCTTCGAGGTGATCACAAAGGAGCACGCCCGGCGGAATTTCTGCCGGGCGTGTTGTGTTTTCCGGCGCTTGGACGAATAACGCGCCGAATGCCCTGAGTATCCTGGCTGACCGTCACGGTAGACATTGTGGCTTTTAGTAACTACTCAGGTCAGCTATTTTTCCAACGCGAAACACACTATTCTCTCCCCCTTCGGGGGAGAGAATAGTGTGTTTCGCGGAAAATACTGATTTAGGCCTGAGTAATTGCGGCTTTTATCAATCTCCGTACCTATTCACGCCTCGATATTTATTTCCCGTGAAACACGCTTTTCATTCCCTTATAGGCCCCTGCGGAGAAAGGAATGACGAAATTTGTAACAGCGATGGCGGGGAGCGCACATTATGACCTTGGAAGTTCAAGCTCGGAATTTCTGTTCGGTATAAGGTACGCGGCATTTCCCCGCCGTCGATTGCGCCGTGTTACAGCCATGCTCACAATGTGCGCAACTGCTTCTCCGTAGTTGTAGCCGGCTGCGTCGCATGCTGCCATGAAGCCGCCGTCTGACGTAATGTCCGGATTGGGGTTCACATCCACCACGTAGGGGCGTTCATGCTCATCAACGCGCAAATCGACTCGCGCATAGTCTCGGCAGTCAAATGCGCGGTATGTGCGCAGGGCGATGTCTTCGATGCGCATGCGCAGCGCATCTGATACCTTCGGCTTGGCAATCACCGGCATCGAATTCCACTCGATGCTGTTCGGAATCCATTTGCTGTCCCATGTCACCATGTGGTGCAATGGGTTCGGAACGCGTGAAAAGTCGATTTCGCGCAGCGGCAGTACGCGCGGCCGCGCATTTCCCCAGATACCGACGTTGATCTCACGTCCAGTGACAAAGGCTTCCACCAGCGCCGCCTCTTTCACCACGCTGTTCACGTAATGCACGCGTTCGCGCAGCTGTTCCACTGTATGAACCACCGAGTCACGCGTCACTGCCACCGAACAATGTGCACTGACCGGCTTCACAATCGCCGGGAAGTGCTCCCATGCAGTCACTTCGTCGGCGTTGCCAAACTCGGCGCCGGGCGGCGTTGGAATTTCAAGCCGCTGCAGCAACCGCTTGACGTGGCCTTTCTGCGTCGACAATCGCAGGGACCATGGGCCGTTGCCAGTGTAGGCATACCCAAGCTCCTCCAGTTCGCTGCAGATGCGCGCATCTCCACCGATTTCATCTTCGACGCCCTCGCACCAGTTGAAAACGATCCATTTGGCCGGATCAAAGCGTTCGATCGCCGGCCGCATGTCCTTCCAGAACTCGCATGTGTCAACCACAAAGCCGAGCCGTTGCAGCTCATCGCGCATTATGTTGGTCACTAAATCTGCGTCAATGCGTTCCTTCGGCGTGTACGTCGAGTAATAGTTGTACAGAATCACGACGTTTGGGCGGAGGCTGTTCAGACGGGCTTTGGGCATAGACGTCTCCAGTAGATCAACAGGTTGTCGCCGTCGATGTAGTAATCGGGCACTTGTGCGCTTGTGACGAATCCTGCTGATTCATACAGCCGACGTGCCGGCGCGTAGGCAGGGTTTGAGGACGTGTAAATCACCATGATGCGGCCGCCGACGTCAGTTGCGCATCGGACTGCTTCGTTGATCAGCAGGCGCCCGGCGCCCTTGCCACGCATTTCCGGTCGCAGGCAGATCCAGAACAAATCCCACGTGTTCTTTGTCAGTGATTCGAGGCCAAAGCAGGCGAAACCGCCAATTTGGCCGGATGGCGCTGTGGCAACAAGCCAGTTGTATCCATCCGGCCGTGGACGCATCCATGTTTCAGCGAACATCTCATCGACGCACTCGGCATCGCTCGGCCCAAAAATCTGTGAGGTGAGCAACACTTCGCGAATTGACGAGCGATCTGCCCAGGCGGCGCTGCGCACCATGAATCCGTTCACATCGCCACCCCTGCCTGCACTGGCACTTGCAGGTGCGCTGATCGCATGATGGCCAGATGAAGCAGCCGCTCCAGCATCGCGCCGTGGCTCAACCCGCGCGCGCGGGCTGCATTCATGAAGCCGCCGCTGGAGCTGATGTCACAGTTGCAGTTCACATCGAGCACCATCGGCTCGCCATTGCGCAGCCGCAGATCTACTCGTCCATAATCGCGGCATGCGGACGCACGATATGCGGCAACGGCGACCTGTTCGATGCGCGCCTGCAGTGTCGGCTCCAGCGGTGCCGGGCAGATCGCCGGAATATGTTGATACGCAGCCGATTTGGGCGTCCACTTGGCATCGAACGTGCACAACCGATCGTGGATGTCCGCGAAGTAGCCGTATTGCATCGACGAAATTCCCAGCACCTCGAATCCATCTGGGTGTGCTTCCGAACCCCAGACCGAGACGTTGTACTCGTCGCTGTCAAGAAATTCCTCGATGAGCGCAGGCTGCCGATATTCTTCGATCACGTGCTGCACCTGACGGCGCATTTCAGACGCATTCAGCGCGACCGAATTGCGCGTGATGCCGAAGGAACAGTGTTCGGCTGCTGGCTTGATGATGACGGGGAAAGCGTCGAAGGTGAGCTGATTTGCATCTTTGCACAGCATCCAGCGCGGTGTTGGCACCCCGGCTGTTTCGAGTGCGCGCTTCATGCGCCATTTGAACTGATTAACGTCCAGCGACCGCGCGTCTGAACCCGTGAAGGTGTAGCCGAGTGCGCTGAGTCGCGCAGCGACGTGCGCGTAGTAGAACACCTGACTCGGCAGCCCTTCACACACATTCAGCACCACCCATTCGGATGGCGAAAACCTCTGCAGCGACTCGTCAATCTGATGCACCAGTTGCAGAGGCATGACATACCAGCCCATCTCAGTCAGCGACTGAATGACTTCCTGTGCAAGATGCAGCGTCGATTCAACCTCGAAATGTGGGCTGTTTTCGTCGATGCCATACAGGAGAAGGACCGGAGGTTTTTTCATGGCACTGCATTAATTGCAAAGGTCGTAGCGCCGCAGGCCGGCGTTTAATACGGAACGAACAAGATCACCGTGCGTCCAGTTTTCCGTATGTGCCATGAGCGTAAGGTCGCTGCGCGGGGTAATTCCTGGCAACCCATTGATTTCGAGGATGAACAGTTGTCCATCGTCCTGCAGCCGAAAATCGACGCGTGCGTAGTCGCGGCATCCGGTGACGCGAAAAGTTTGCAGCGTCTGGCGTTGCACTTCGTTCGCGAGTTGTGCGTCGAGCGGCGCTGGGCAGTGATAGCGGTAGAGATGTTCGAGCGTATTCTTTTGCGCGGTGCCGTACACTGGCACAAGTTCTGCGGGGTAGCCGCTCAGGTCCGCTTCGCTGATCGGGAAGAAATGTAAGTCGTCGTTGTTGCCCACAAGCCCGCACGTGATGTCTCGTCCCGCGATGTAACTCTCGACGAGCGCCGGCTGTTGATATGCCTCGATCATGTAGGCCACACTGTCACGCAGCGATGCTTCATCGTGCACCAGGCTGCGGTTGCCGATGCCCATGCCTGTTCCTTCGTGCGCAGGCTTCACGAACAGTGGAAAACGCAACGCCGCATGCAGCGCTGTATCAACAGCGTCGAATACCTGAAACAGCGGCGTCGGCAGATCGTAGTAATGCAGTATGCGCTTCGTCGTCGGCTTGTCGTTCGTTACTGCGGCAGCCAGCGGCGTCGGGCCCGTATAGCGCATCCCGAGCATTTCCAGCAGCGCTGGAACCTGCGCTTCACGGCTGTCGCCGCGAAAACCTTCACAGGTGTTGAGACAGATGTCTGGCGCGAATGCCTGCAGATTTGCAGCCAGATGCGGTCCGCCTTCATACGTAGCAACCTCATGCCCCGCATCACGCAACGCTGTGGCATATGCCGCCGCGGCCGTTTCGCTGTCCAGTTCCACCAGCGCGTCTTCGGGCGCGTTGTCAGGCAATGCCGGAGCATTTGAGGCAAGGTTGACGAGCAATGCAACTTTGAAAGCTCGCGTCGATGCAATAGGTAATGTCATACCGCACGCAATGAAATCGCGCGACTATTCAGCTTATGAAAAAATTTCCCTCGAGATGCCCTCTCTTCAGTGGGAGGGTCAGCGTGTTTCACGATGAGAAATAAACTGGCCTGAGTAGCCACGAAATCGCGTAGTAAACGCGATTGTAAGACGTGCATATAGCAAGTCAATGACTGCGTGTAAGACCCATGCTTAAACTTGAAAATTTAAGGTAATTTAAGGTTGGACCATACGGTTTTGTTGAGCCATCCATTGCTCATGCGCGACAAATTCGCCGCCCTGTATGCTGCGTTTTGTGATGCGGTATGCGTCATCAAAAAACAGTTCCATCTCGATGCGCGAATGGCATTTGCCGTCCATCGCCATCTTTCGCACGAACAGCACATCGTCGTCGTTGCGGCTGATGTCGCTGCCCTTGTTGATGCGCACACGCACGACTTCGCCGCACTTTGCGCAGCGTACATAGACCGAAATTCCGTTGGAATCACCATCGGAACGGCGACCGAAGATCATTTGCAGCCATTGCTTGAGCATATCTTGTTCTCGATGCTTGTCACTGTGTGCCTCAGTTTTTTGCTACTTTTTGTGCCTACTAAGGCCGCACTATTTTCCATCGCGAAACACGCTATTCCTTCCCCCGAAGGGGGAAGGAATAGCGTGTTTCGCGGGAAATACCGATTTGGGCCTGACTAGGTACAACTTTTTTAGATTGAACGTCTGCGTCGGCTGCCTGTCGTGATTACGATCAAACTGAAGGCGAGCAATGCGCAAACGCCCGCCACGACTGGCCCGCCGATCCATCCGAACGCAACCGCAAGACGACTGGTGCCGGGAACGCTGAGTGCATATGATACGTAGCCGATCCAGCCAGTGATCCACACCACCAGGCTGCTGCGCAGCTGTGTGACATGCCCTGTATCTTGACCTCTATCTTGACCTCTATCTTGACCTCTATCTTGACCTCTATCTTGACCTCTATCTTGCTCTGTATATTGCTCTGTATATTGCTCTGTATATCGAAAGCCCGCCACAGCGACGTACGTTGCTGCTGCAATGACGAGGATGACGAGAAACGCAGCTGCGAAGCCGGCAATACTCACGCGCACGGCGGGCGTAATGGCTTTGTTTTCCTGCGTCGGCGCCCGCGTCGGCGTTGGCGTGTCCGTCTCCATGGGTGCGGGGCTCGGCGTCGGCAATGCCGTCGGCTGAATACGTTCGACCGACACCGACTCCGCAGCTGCGTTCACGCGAATGGTGTCCGAACGTTTCGCCTGATCTGATTCGACGGTGATGTTGAGCGTGCCTTGTCGCTCGATCGGCACCGTGATGCGCGCAATGCCGTTGCGCGTCGTCGATGGAATGCGCGGCTGCTCAACGCCTTCGTTGGGATAGTTCAGCATGAAGAACAACTCCGTTCCATCCGGCACTGGGTTGCCGTTGTAATCGATCACCGGGCCTGCTGTGAGATCGAGCTTGTCACCGATGCGCAGTGCAATTGGCTCCGCTGTCGATGTCGTGCCCGAGACCACGGCTGTGCTGAACACCGGAATTGATTGTTCTGGATCCGGTGATGTGCGCTGACTAAGCTCGTAACGTGTGGCACTCACCGAAACAGGGGAAGCGCCGATCGGTGCAAATTCGCCGAACAGCACGCGCGCTGCGGCAGTGAGCGATGCCATCGAACGGCCGTATACGCCGAAGTACGCGGTGACTTTGCTCACTTCGGTCGCATCCAGGTAATAGGGTGCGCCGAACGCAAATATGATGACGCGTTTGTCTTTGAAGGCGTCGGCCTGTTTGGCCAGAAAGCGATGAAAACTTTGTGATGCCGCGAGTGTGCCGTCTAGATCGAGCACGCTCAGCACAATCCAATCGGCCTGCGCAACCGCGTTGCGGATGCGCGCCGTCGGGGCGCCTTCAATTATGCTGCTTTCAGCCGTCGCAGCGAGCAGATTGCCAGCTGCATCGGTGCTGGTTGATGTGATCTGAACCTGTGGCATCTCTGCGTCGTATTCAGCCAGATCACGCAGCGCGAATGCGTGGGTTTGCGTTGGTGCAATCTGGCCGGTCACCAGCGGGCCGTACAAGCTGATCGCAATATTACGCAGCGCTTCCGTGTCGATGGCCGGATACGGTGCGCATGTGGCGCATTCGCGAATCATGCGGTCGTCTGTGATGAAGACGATCGATTCGCCACGGTTTGGCGGTGCTGGAATGGCGCTCGGCAGGTCGCGCAGGCCGGGTGACAACAGCGTTACTGCATCGCGTGCGACGTTGGCTGCCACTTTGGCCGCCGTATCCGGTGCAATGGCCGGAATTGGCGCATTGTTGAGGATGCGCTCGTGCGTGAAGCGGCCACCGTAGAGCCGCAGCTTCAATGCCAAAATGCGCCACACTGCATCGTCGACGCGCGTGGCGAATGCCTGGTCGTCGACATATTTGCCGGCGAAGAAGCTTGCTACCTCTTTGATCGCAGACGACTGTTCCTCCCATGTGTTGCCCAGGCCGAATGAACCCAGCACGAGCACGTCGTTGCCGGCGACGAATGCTTCCTGCGCGATGCGGCGTGTATTGAACGTTGTTTCGTTTGGATCGTAAAAACGGCGCATCGACCGTGCGCCGAGCTGTTCGGAGAATGTGACGCCCCCGTCGGCGTGCCAGACGGCCAGCGCTGGCAGCGAAAACAGCGTTTGGTATGCCTGTGGATCGACACTGAGTGGCCGCGTGCTCGAACGGATGTTGCCCTGAAAGCCGCGGAAGCGAATGTGCGTCACTTGCAGGCCGTCGACGATGGTGTCACTGATGGCGGTGCGTTGCGTCACCGCGAAGTAGGGCAGCAGCTCGTTTTGCTGTAATTGATTGAGCGATTTCTGCACTGTTGGGATTTCGTTCAGCACATTGCGGTCGCTCGCGCCGAGTCCGGGGAAATTGCGCACCACTAGCGCGGTGCGCGCGTTGCTTCCTTCGCGCAGGCCGTTGTAATACGCTATGCCGAAACGGCCCACCCAGTACGGATCACCGCCGAATAACCGCGTTCCAAGATCGCCGGGCGTGCCCGGGCGCGGTGCATCGAGCACATCGAGGCCGGGTCCGAAGTACAGGTTCACGCCGGCACGCGCCAGCTGGTTGCCGACGATGCGCCCGACATCGGTTGCGTTGCTCGGCTTCCATGTAGCCCCTAGTGCCATTGGGCTGGGTATCTGTGTGGCGCTGTTGCCGAGTTCGGGCACATCCAGCCCGGCGCCGAATTCGTTGTCTTGTGCGATGCTGATGAACAGTGGAATGGACTGCACCGCCAATGTTGCTGAATTCCGCACCACCGTTGCCGCAACGCTGTTGATCGGTACCGTTGCTGTTGCCGTCGTTGTTGTTGAAGACGTTGTTGAAGACGTTGTTGAAGACGTTGTTGAAGACGTTGTAATGCCCAGCGCCACCTCCTGCAGATGTCGCGCCAGCTGCGCCACCTGATCCACCGCCGGGATCTCGGACGCGTTTGTGAAATTCTCCTGCGATGCCTTTAATTGCACTCCGCCGATGTGGAAGGTGCGCACGAGATCGGCGATCTCCGATTCCGGCGCGACATCTGTGCCGGGAAAGCTGATCAGCAGCAGCTGGCCGACTTTCTGCTGCGCTGTCATGCTGAGCATCAGCTGACGCGCTTCTTCCGCATACTGCAGCTGTGGAATTGGTGTCGCATCCTGCGAAGCCGCCGGCTGCGCACTGAGGATCAGGCTCGCAGTGATGATGAGCGCCGCAGCTGCGGAACGCTGCGATCGGGCGTGCGGAATGCGGTCTGTAATCACAGGTGCGGTTCGGCTAACGCCCGTGAAGCAGATTCTCGTGGCTTGTTTCAAGCCAGGGCAATCAGCTCCATCGTTTTCTAGTAACGTGCCACATTCGGATCAACGGACAGCGACCAGGCGTCAATGCCGCCGTCGAGGTTTATGGCCTGTTTGAATCCGCGCGAGCGCAGAAAAGAACACACCATCTCACTGCGACTGCCGTGATGGCACATGATGATGTACGGCTGCTCGCGATCAAGCGTGTCCACCCATTCCTGAATCGCGCCGAGCGGCATGAGTTCGGCGTCCGCGATGCTTGCGCGTTGAAATTCCCATGGCTCGCGCACGTCGATCAGCCGTGGTGATTCGCCTCGCTGGCGCAGCGCGGCGAGCTCCGTGACGGAAATATCTCGTGTGGGCTGCATGCGCGACATTGTAACTGTGGGGAGGCTGAACTCACAGGACGACGGAGTTTTTTTAACGCGAATTACACGCACGTTTCGCGTTGGGAAACCGGATGGCCTGAGTAGGTACGGAAAAGGAGAGGGAATAGGGTGTTTTGTGGAAAAGTCCAAGCCCGAGTCGCGCACTGTGGAGATACACTTGCCCGCACTATGAAGATCGCAACTTATAAAGCCGCCGGCGTCACCGGTACTGCTGTGCAGCGCGAAGATGGTTCCTGGATCGATGTCAGCAAAGCAGGCAATGCGCTGGCGCTTCTTTCGGATAAAGAAGTCCGCGCAGCTGCAGCGAAGATCGTCGCTGGGCGCGGTGTCAAGCCGCTTAAGGGCATCAAGATGGTCGCTCCCGTTACCCCGCGCGCACTGATCTGCATCGGCCTTAACTATATGGACCATGTGCTTGAGACGAACGCCAAGGTCCCCGAGAAGCCCGTGATTTTCGGCAAGTTCGCCAATACGCTCGCCAACCCCGGCGATGTGATCACCTGGCACGCCGACGCTTCGTCGGAAGTCGATTTTGAAGCTGAGCTCGGCGTCATCATCGGTAAAAAGGCCAGCCGCGTATCGAAGGAGAAGGCGCTGTCGTACGTGGGTGGCTACACTTGCGTCAACGACATCAGCGCGCGCGACATTCAAAAGTCCGACAGCGGTGGCCAGTGGATCCTTGGCAAGACTTTCGACGGCTTCTGCCCGATCGGCCCGGTCGCTGTCACCGGCGATGAAGTTGGCGATCCGCAGAACCTCACCATCAAGTGCATTCTCAACGGTGAGACAGTGCAGAACTCGAATACGCGCGAGATGATCTATAACGTCGCGCATCTCGTCTCGCACCTCAGCCATTACATGACGCTTATGCCCGGCGACCTCATCGCCACCGGTACACCTCCCGGCGTTGGTATGGGCCGCACGCCACGCCTGTGGATGAAGAACGGCGATGTGTGCACAATCGAGATCGAGAAAATCGGCAGCCTGACGAACAAGATGAAGGTGAAGTAAGAAGTACCGAGTTCCGAGGGGGCATTCGCCAAAAGGGGCAAACTTTCGACCTCCAGTGATCGGCACTAATTGGAATCCTCGAAACGCGCTATTTCCCTCCCCCGAAGGGGGAGGGAAATAGCGCGTTTCGAGGGATTTACCAACGATGGGCCGATCGCGATGGCGGATGACCAAATCGCCCCTTTTGGCGAATGCACCCGTTCCGAGTGGAAAAGCTCGGAACTCGGTACTTCTTCCTGTGGTAACGTCCGCCGCATGTCTCAGCGTCCGCCGACCGATTCGCGCAAGCAGCGTGAACAGCTGAATCGCAGCCTGTTTCTGCTCGTCATATGCGTGCTCGTCGTCGGCGGCGCCGTGCTGATCGGCGTGTTCTACGGCTCGTCGGCCGGGTTGCTTGGCCTGGCCTGTTTGCTGGGTGGCGCAGGCCTGCTCGGCATGCTGTGGGGCATCTTTACGCTGATCGGCCGCTGGGTTAGCCCGGATGATTAGTCGTAAAGTTCGAAGCGCCGAGAAACAGCCTCGAACTTCGAACTTCGAACATCGAAAAGATGAACTTACGCCGACTGCTTTCCCTCTCCCTCGCCGTATTTTTGCTCACCGGCTGCGCTGATCTGCGCAGCAATATCGAGGAGCGTCTGCAATCGCGGCGTGTTGTAGCCATACCAACCGTGCCCGTCGACGCGCCGGTGGATGTGCAGGCTGCGTTGCGCGATTACGATCGGGCGGTTGCCAGCCTGCGTACGTTGTACGTGAAGTCCGACAAGGTTGGTGCGGCATGGCAGAAGATCGCCGATGCGGAGCGGCGCAAGATCATCGACGCCGGCGCCGATCAGGGCGAGCAATTTGCAGTGAGCATGCGCGCGATGATCGATGCGATCGATGACGCGGACATTTCGCTGCAGTCGATGGCGCCGGCGGCGTCGCAGAAATTCGGCGGTATCGGTGTGAGCGTCGACCTGCCGGACGAGGGTAGGGACCGGCTGTTGGTGCTTTCCGTGTATCCGAATTCGCCGGCCGAACGCGCCGGCATTCAGCCGCACGACAGCATCATCGCGGTCGAAGGCGAATCGGTGAAGGGCGCCGCCGGTGCGCAGATTCTGACGAAGGTGCGCGGTGAGCCGGATACGAAGCTCACATTGACCGTGCGCACGCCTGGCAGGGAGCCGCGCGATGTAACGCTCATGCGGCGCGTCATCGATGCCTCGCCGGACAATACGCCGGGACAGCATCGGTTCATCGACGGCGCCAACGTCGCCTACGTGGCGCCGAACCCATCTGATGCCGACGGCATGCGCGACGACGTCGCCGCAGCGCTGCGCGATCTTTCCACCGATCGGCCGCTCGACGGCCTGGTGCTCGACCTGCGCACGATGCGCGGCCCCGATTTTCCGTTGAACGCGATGCTGAGCCTGTTCGTCAACGGTGACGAGGTCGGTGGCAACCGCACGCGCAGCAAAACCACGAAGATTGCCGTGCGCGGCAAGGGCGTGGGTGGTTCGCAGGATGTGCGCTTGGCTGTGCTGGTCAGTGATCTGACTACGGGGCCGGCCGAGGCCTTCGCCGGAATTCTGCAGGACCTCGGGCGCGCACGCGTGATCGGTAATCGCACGCGCGGCCGCACCGCCGTTCTGCAGCACGTGGTGCTGCCGATGTCGCATTTGGAGTTGTCGATTCCGAACGGCGAAGTGCTTGGTGTGAAGAAGACGAGCTGGTACGGCGCCGGTGTGATGCCTGAAGTGGAGCTGAAGACGCGCTGGGAGGATCACACCGCGGAGGATGATCCGGTGCTGGCGCGCGCGCAGGAGGAATTGCAGAAGTGAGCCGAATGCGCGCGGTGATTTTCAACGGACCGAAGCAGCTCGAACTGTGCGAAGTACCGGTTCCGCAGCCCGGGCCGGGCGAAGTCGTCGTGCGCGTGCGCTTTGCGCTCACCTGCGGCACCGATCTGAAGGGCTACAAGCGCGGCCATCGGTTGTTCGCACCGGGCATGATTTTTGGGCATGAGTTCGCCGGCGAAATTTCAGCCGTCGGCGCCGTCGGCGCCGGCATGACGAAGTGGCGCGAAGGCGATCTCGTCACCGCGGCGAATTCGGCGCCGTGCAACGAGTGCTTCTACTGTCGGCGCGGCCAGCAGCAGCTGTGTGAGGATCTCGACAATCGCTTCAACTGGGGCGCGTTCGCCGACTATATTCGCGTGCCGGCGCACATCGTGGCGCAGAACATGCATGCGGCGCCGGCGAACGTGTCGCTTGCGCACGCCGGCATCATTGAACCGCTGGCGTGCGCCATTCACGGCGTCGACGTCGGCCGCGTGCGCTTCGGTGACACGGTGGCGATCATCGGCGCCGGCGCGCAGAGCCTGATGCAGATTCGCATTGCGCGGGCGATGGGCGCGGCGCAGGTGCTGGTCGTCGGCCGCTCACGCGGCCGCCTCGAGCGCGCGCGGGCGATGGGCGCTACGCACGTGTTCAGCACGCACGACGGCGATGCGCTGGAATTCGTGCGCACACACACCGCCGGCCGCGGCGCCGACGTGACGCTCGAAGCCGCCGGCGCGGCCGAGACGTGGCAGCAGGCCTTGGCGATGACGCGCCCCGGCGGCACAGCCGTGATGTTCAGCGGGCTGCCCGGCGGCACACAGGTCCCGCTCGACGCCACCAAGCTGCACTATGGCCAGGTGGCGGTGCAGGGAATTTTTCACCACACGCCGCGTTACGTCGAAATGGCGCTGCAGATGCTTGCGTCCGGCGCGCTCGACGCCGGCGCCCTCATCGATGGCGAAATCCCGCTCGAACAGGTCGAGGATGGTCTGCAGCGCATGGACCGCAGCGAGGTCGTGAAGCTGGCTGTGCGGGTGGGGTGATGGGCAGTGGATGGCGGATGACCGACTACGGATGACCGTTGCCTGAGTAGTTGCGAAGAAAATAATATGAAGGAATTTCTGAAACGCGTATACCGACGAACTCCGCTGTTCACCTGGCGCAGCATGCGTCGAGGGGTAAGTCAGTTTGCTGAACTTGCGAACGCGGACATGCCGCCTTTCGTCAATGATCCGATTCTGCGGGATGTGGTGGATCATGTGCTTGATGCAGGCGCAACGCAGGTGATCGAGACCGGGACCCATCTGGGATTTACCATTCGCTATCTCGCTGCGCGTCATGCCGACTTGCCGATGACGACGATCGAAGCACGTCCAGATTTCTTCGCAGCCGCGCGCACTGCGTTGAAAAAATATCGGAACATCGAACAGGTGCTGGGTGACTCGTCGAAGGTCCTGGTCAAACGCGCCGCGCGATTTTTTAACGGCGTCCCGTTCCTGTTTCTCGATGCGCACTGGGAGAAATTGCCGCTGCTCGACGAAATCCGCTGCGTGGCGCGCAACGCGTCCGACGCGGTGATTTTGATTCACGACTTTGAAGTGCCGGGGCGGCCGGAATTCGAATTCGACGTCTATGGCGATCAGATCGTCGGGCTGCGCATTCTCTGTGAAGGCTTGGCGGAGGCGAAGCCGTACGCGATCTATTTGCCGAATTCGGAATACATCGCGGAATATCAGCGACTGCGCGGAGCTCCCGACCGGCGACGCATGCGCGGCACAGCGCTGGTATTCATCGGCGCCGACGCCGTGCACGCGAAGTTCAGGGAATTCGGCGGCGCGCACTTCTACACGCGTTGGGCGGCGTGACGGCGTCGGTCGGCGGTTGGCCGCCGACCGACGCCGCATGACAGAAGACTGCAGACTGCCGACATGCGTGCCTGAAGAGGTGCGTGCTCGGCAACGTATTTGTGGTGACGCCCCTGCAGCGTTAAGGTGCGCTTTCTGCGCTGGGAGCGTCGGCGGTCGGCGATTGTCCGGCTTCAATCATTGGCTGGCCAGCGTCGGTGGTCGATGTCAATACTGGCGGCGGCGGCGGCGGCGGCGGCGGCGTGGTGAACTCGCGGTACGCCAGCGTCCACAGTGTGGAATCGACTGCTGTGATGAACGAGCCGAGGACGATGGCGATCACGATGGTGGTGAGGATGCCGACGGCGATCAGTGCCCATGGAATCGTGCTCATTTGGTCGCTCATCACTGCGGTGGCGACGGTGCTGACGCCGAAAATGAGCAGCGGAACGGCGATGATGAGGCCGATCACAAAGCCAACCACGGCCATCAGGATTGCCAGCACAATGCTGTCGCCGATGCGGCTGCGGAAGACCGCCCAGCCGCGCTTCAGGCCGTCGACGGCGCCGAGCCCATTGATCATGATGGCGCGGCGGCCAAAGGTTTCGAGGATGCCGACCAGGATGCCGTAGATCACGAAGATGCACAGCAGCGGGATGCCGACGCACAGGATGCCGACCAAGCCGGCACCCATCATGGTGGTGAACATGCTCTCGGAGCTGCGCGTGCCGGTCGAGCCGGCGATACCGACGACGCCGATCACGAGGATGGCTGCGAAGATCAGGCCGAGCAGGATGCCGGGAATCGCCAGCAGCAGCCGCATCCCCACCAGCGTGCGCAGGCGCGCAGAGCCGGCTCGCCAACCATCTCCGAAGCCGGGATTCTCACCATGCTCGATGCGATCGACGTTGGCAATCAAGCCACCATGGCCAATTTCACTGAGGATGAGCGTGACGATCCAGAGCACCAGCAAAACACACAACAAACCACAGATGGCGGCTAGTACCAGACCACTGTTCTGGTCGAACCAGCGCGCAACCTGATTGCTCAGTTCGGAGTTGTCCATCCAGCCCGGCAGCGTGTCAGTGTTTCTCTGATTGCTGGGTATGTTCAGGTTGCCACCACCACCACCGCCACCGCTCAGCGCCGCCAGGAAGCCGAGCAGCCAGAGTGACTTGTGCGTCCATGCGATGCGGAACGCGCGCTTGATCGTGTTGATATAGTTCATAAATCCTCCTGTTGGAATGAAGCTCAGTCAGAATGAAGCTCAGTCAGAATGAAGCTCAGTCAGAATGAAGCTCGGTCAGAATGAAGCTCAGTCAGAATGAAGCTCAGTCGGAATGAAGAGTAGAGTAACTACTCAGGCCCAAATCAGTATTTCCTGCGAAACACGCTATTCCTTCCCCTCACGGGGGAAGGAATAGCGTGTTTCGCGTTGGAAAACCAGCTGGCCTGAGTCGTTACAGAGTAGAGAGTATTACTCTACTCCTAAGTTCCTGTCCATAAGTTTTGTCCGGCAGATTCGCCTCCCCCGCAAAGCGGGGGAGGCGAATCTGCCGCCAGAACTTTTGGCGACTCACTTAGAGCGACTTCTTATTCTGACTTTCTGCTCCCTTTTTCAGCGTCATGGCGGACATATGTAAATTTGGGTCCCCAGGCTTGATGGGTGGGGTGGGGCTGCGTTGTACCTTCGGCGCTGAATCTGCAAGCGGATGCACCCCGACTCTCACTCTCCACTCTGACCCTCCGTCGTCGTCGCCACGGCCGTCGTAAACGTCCGATACGCCAGCGTCCAGGCGGCTGAATTTGCAGCGGTGAGGTACGAGCCGATCACGGCGGTCATCAGGATGAAGAGCAGGACGGCGACGGCGACGGCGACGAGTGACCAGGAAATGTTGTCGGTCGTTCCGTCGCTCATCATCACGGCTGCGGTGCTGACGCCGATGACGACGACCAGCGGCAGGGCGATGATGATGCCCACGATGAAATTGACCACGGCCATCAGGATGGCTATCACGATGCTGTCGCCGATGCGGCTGCGGAAGACCGCCCAGCCGCGTTTGATGCTGTCGAAGGTGCCGAGATTTTCCAGCATGATGGCGCGGCGGCTGAATGTTTCGAGGAGGCCGATCAGGAGGTTGTAGATTGCGACGACGCACAGCAGGGGAATGCCTGCGCAGATCATGCCGATCATTCCGCTGCCCAGGGCGAGGGCGGCATTGTCGGTGATGTCACCTGCGCTGCGGACTCCGCTGATCAGTGCTGCGATGGTTGGCGCAAACAAGGCGAGCGCGATCAGGACGAGCAGGACGCCGGGGATGGCCAGCAGCAGCCGCATGCCGACGAGTGTGCGCATGCGCGCTGCACCGGCGCGCCAGCCGTCGCCGAGGCCCGGGCTGCCGCTGCGCTCGATCCCGTCAACGTTGGTGATCAGGCCGCCCTGGCCGATTTCACCGAGCAGCAATAAGACGATCCAGAGTACGAACAATACGCACAGCAGCACACCAATTGCCGCGAGAATCGTCTCGCTGTTGTCGGCCAGCCAGCGGCCGATTTCGCGTCGCATCTGTGAGTTGCCCCACCAGCCCGGCAGCGGATTCATGCCCGAACGTCCATCGGAGCTGCTGGAGCTGCTGCCTGTGCTGAAACTGCTTCCGAAACTGCTTCCGAAACCACCGCCGAAACCACCGCCGCTGAGCGATACCAGAAAGCCGAGCAACCAGAGCGACTTGTGCGCCCACGCGATGCGAAATGCACGCTTGATTGTTTCTGTGTAGTTCATGGATCCCCCGCGGAAGAAAAAAAGAGTAAAGAGTCAGAGTGGAGAGTGAAACGTGATGAACGGTAATTACTCAGGCCGGCCAATTTTCCAACGCGAAACACGCGATTCCTTCCCCCGTCAGGGGAAGGAATCGCGTGTTTCGCGGGAAATACTGATTTAGGCCTGAGCAGTTACGATAAAAGTACTGCTCTTACTCTCGTTCCCCACTACTCCCACTCGATCGTCGCCGGCGGCTTGGAAGTGATGTCGTACGTCACGCGGTTGATACCGGGCACTTCATTGACGATGCGGCTCGAGATGCGGGCCAGCACATCGAATGGGATGCGTGCCCAGTCGGCGGTCATGAAGTCGTCGGTGGTGACGGCGCGGATGGCGATGACTTCGCTGTAGGTGCGGCCGTCGCCCATCACGCCGACGGTGCGCACGGGCAGCAGCACAGCGAAGGCCTGCGAGGTGACGCGCAGCAGATTTGCGCGCAGCAGCTCTTCCTGCAGCACGGCGTCGGCCGCGCGCAGGCGTTCGAGCCGCTCCCAGGTGATCTCGCCGAGGATGCGCACGGCCAGCCCCGGGCCGGGGAAGGGCTGGCGCCACACGATCGAATCCGGCAGGCCGAGCGCGCTGCCCACGGCGCGCGCTTCATCCTTGAACAGAAAACGCAGCGGCTCGAGCAGCTCGAACTTCATGTCCTTCGGCAGGCCGCCGACGTTGTGGTGCGTCTTGATCTTCGCCGCAGACTGACGCTCCGGCCCGCGCGATTCGATCACGTCGGGGTACAGCGTACCCTGCGCCAGCAGCGCGCCGTCCTGCGGCCCGGGCACCTGCGCCAGCGTGCGCTCGAATACGCGGATGAACTTCTCGCCGATGCGCTTGCGCTTTTCTTCCGGATCGGTCACGCCCTGCAGCGCCTCGAGAAATTCCTCGGCGGCGTTGACGGCGATCAGGCGAATGCCCTGTTCGCGCTGGAAGGTTTCGATGACCTGATCGGCCTCGTTCTTGCGCAGCAGGCCGGTGTCGACGAACACGCATGTCAGCTGATCGCCGACAGCGCGGTGCACCAGCGCGGCGACTACGGATGAATCGACGCCGCCGCTGAGGCCGCACAGCACCGGCCGGCCGCCGACTTTGGCGCGGATGCGGGCAATGCTTTCGTCGATGATGTTGTCCGGCGTCCATGCGCTGCTGCAGCCGCACACGTCATGCACGAAGCGCGCGAGCAGGTCGCGGCCGTGTTCGGTGTGATTGACTTCCGGGTGAAACTGAATTGCGTAGAGCCGGCGCGTTTCGTCCATCATGCCGGCGACGGGCGAATTTGTGCTGTGGGCGAAAATCGTGAATCCGTTGGGAATTTGTTCGAGCCGATCGCCGTGGCTCATCCACACATTCAGCGCATCGGAGCCGTTCGTCCACGCTGCGAGGTCCTCGGCACGGGCGAGCGCACTTGGCTGCAGCGTGACTTGTGCGTGGCCATATTCGCGATGTGTGGATGCGGCGACGCGCCCGCCGAGCGCGTGCGCCAGCAGCTGCATGCCGTAGCAGATGCCGAGCACCGGCACATTACTCGCCAGCACGTAGTCGGGCAGCTTTGGCGCGCCGGCTTCGTAGACGCTGTTCGGGCCGCCGGAAAGGATAAATCCACGCGGCTGTAGCGCCGCTGCGCGTTCCGCTGGGGCATCCCACGGCAGGATTTCGCAGTAGACGTTCGCTTCGCGAACACGGCGGGCGATGAGTTGGGTGAATTGTGAGCCGAAATCGAGAATGACGATGGTGTCGGGCATGGCCGTGTGATTGTAACGAGGGCAGACGACTGCCGATGGCCGTACACGAATCACCCCGTGCACGCGCGACCCGCCCGGACCATCGGTCCGGGCTCGGGCAGCGTCGCGCCTCTGGCGCTGTTTCGACGGAACATGAGCGCCACGGCGCGGTCCGCCGCAATGAATGGGCCATGAGCCCTGAAAGGGAGGTCTTTCTTTTCAGCTCGGGGCGAAGCACCGAAGGTGCGCAAGCCCCGGGTGACGGCGGCGCGACGCAACGAAGCGTGGTCCGAATTCGCCACTAACTGCGGATGCACCCGCAGACTACGGTCGGGGGAGTGGCTAAACTCGACTACATGAACCCGCGAATCACGGCATCGCCCCGCCGCCCGCAGGGCGGCGGGGCGATGCCGTGATTCGCGGAATATCCTTGAGTTTAGTCACTCCCCGGTCGGCGGTCTTGACTCGGAACTCAGTACAATCCCCCCACCTTGATTTACGTCGCACTTCCTGCGTACAACGAAGAAGAAGCGTTGCCGTTATTGCTCAGCCGCATTGCTGGTGTTGCCGAACGGCATTTCGGTGACGATATACAGGTCATTGTTGTTGATGATGGCAGCCGGGATCGCACTGCTGAGGTGACGCGCGAGTTTGCGGAGCGGAGCCGCATGCAGGTGCATCTTGTGCCGCACGGTGTGAATCGTGGCCTTGGCCAGGCGATTCAGACTGGCCTGCGTGCCGCGCTTGACCGTGCCGGCGACGAAGACGTGATCGTCACGATGGACTCGGACGACACGCATATTCCCGGTCTCATCCCGCGCATGGTGCAGCTGATCGAAGAGGGTAACGACGTGGTCATTGCCTCGCGTTATCAGCCTGGCGCGCGCATGGTCGGCATTCCGTGGAACCGGCAGCTGCTCAGCAAGGGCCTCAGCCTGATGTTTCAGGTCGTCTATCCGATTCCTGGTGCGCGCGATTATTCGTGCGGCTACCGTGCGTACCGTCCGTCTGTGCTGCGTGCTGCGTACGATCGTTGGGGCGACCGTTTTGTTAGTGAACGTGGTTTTGCCTGTATGGTCGACATCTTGATGAAGCTGCACATGATCGGTGCACTGGTCACTGAAGCACCGATGGTGCTACGTTACGATCGCAAGCCTGGCGAGACGAAGATGCCGGTGCGCAAGACGATCGTGCAGACATTTGCGCTCCTGTTGCGGCGCCGCTTTGGAAGAATTTAACGTGAATCAGAAATTGCAGCGCGTTAGCGCTTGTGCATTGGCCGTTTTACTTGTTGCGTGCGCTGCGCCGCCCATGGCGCGTTCGTTCGTTGGGCCGACCGTCATCATTCCGCCCACTGTGCCGGTGCAGTTCACACCGACGGCGGTGCCCGAACCCACGGCAGTGCCCGCTCCGGTTGGACGCGGCATCTGGGTTGACCCGCTGCTGCCCGCTGACGTATATGACGTGCTGCGTCAGCAGCTCGGTGCCATCGCGCAGACGACGACGGGCTCCGACGCGTTCGTGCTGTCTGCCGACGCCGCATCCGCCGTGGTGCGTGTGCAGGCCGTCGGGCCGTCGGATGCGGCGGTGATTACGCGCACATATGCGCTCGCTGCGGCATTCCCGACGATTCCGGACGACATCGCGCTTGACGAACTGAGCCGCTTTTGGAGCGGCGATCCGGCGGCGCTGGCTGAACTCGGTGCTGGCAAGGCGCCGACGATGTATCTCGATTCCGATGCGCGTGCGGCATTGTCCGTGTTGTTCGGTCCGCCGGCTGATTCCGCCAATATCGTGCTGCTATCGCCACAGGAGGTGCTCTCGAAGACGTGGGAAGGGCGCACGTCGGCCATCGCCGTCGTGCCATTTGACCAGCTTGATGTGCGCTACAAGATGCTGCACATCAACGGCGTCAACCTTTTCGAGCGCGAGGCTGACATGGCGAACTATCCGCTGGCGTTGCGCATCGGCCTGACAGGTGATCCCACTGCGGTTGCGCAGTTGCGCACATCGCTGCCGATGGCCGACAATCGCCGGCTCGATAAGATGGCGGTGGTGGCGATGACGGGTGTGACCGCGCTCGTGCGCGGCACGGCCGTGCGCATGGAGGAGAAGGGCATCACCTATCCCGGCGAAAAAATCCGCGACTGGCTGACGACCGCGGACCTGGCGCATATCTCGAACGAGGTGTCGTTCTGGGAGAAATGCCCGTTCCCGACGCGCAACGACGGCGTGGTGATGTGTTCAAACTCGAAGTACATGGAGCTTTTGCGCTACGTCGGCACTGATGTGATCGAACTGACCGGCAATCACACGTGGGACTACGGTGCATCCAAGCTGATCGGCACAATCGACATGTACAACAAAGAAGGCTGGAAGGTCTTTGGCGGCGGGAAGAATCTCGAAGAGTCGCACAAGCCGGCGATTTACACGATCAACGGCAATAAGATCGCATTCATTGGCTGCAGCTACTTCGGCACGAATTGGGCGACCGACGAATATCCCGGCGCCACGCCGTGTGGCACGGTGAATCCACAGGATCTTGACTGGATCATTGGGGCGATTCGGCAGTTGCGCGCTGAGGGTTATCTGGTTATCGCCACGCTGCAGTACACCGAGTTCTACACGTACGAGGCCACGCGCCAGCAGGATATCGACTTCCGCGCAGTGCGCGACGCCGGCGCTGTGGTCGTCAACGGCAGCCAGGGGCATCATGTGCAGGGCTTCGACGTGAGCGCGGCTGGCTTTTGCCACTACGGCACAGGCAATCTTTTTTTCGGCGACCAGGTTTTTACGGAAGGTGCGCAGCAGACCTTCGTTGATCGTCACGTGTTTTACGACGGTCGCTACCTTGGCGTCGATTTGCGCACGGCGCACATTGAGGATATCTCGCAACCGGTGCCGATGACGCCCGAGGCGCGCGCAGCTCTGCTGAAGAAGCTGTTCGACGTGAGCGGATATTGAGATTTCGTAACTACTCAGGCCAGCTATTTTTCCAACGCGAAACACACTATTCTCTCCCCCGAAGGGGGAGAGAATAGTGTGTTTCGCGGGAAATACTGATTTGGGCCTGAGTAGTTACGAAATCTGAAATCTGAAGTTCTTCCTACGCCGCCTTCTTTTTCTTTGTGCCCCAGAAGTCGCCGGTTTCCCAGCCCACCACCATTGGCACGGCGGTGAAGATCGACGAGTAGGTGCCACTAACGAGGCCGATCAGCAGCACGGCCACAAACTGGCGGATGCTGGCGCCGCCAAAGACGAGGATGGCGAACATCACCAGCATGTTGATCAGCGAGATCGTGAGCGATCGGTGCAGCGTTTCGACGATGCTGCGCGATACGATCGTTTCGAAGTCCATACCCTTGTAGCGGCCGAGATTTTCGCGGATGCGGTCATAGACCACGATGGTGTCCGGCACTGAAAAGCCGATGACGGTGAGGATCGCCGTCAAGAACAGCGCATCAATTTCCCAGCCCAGCACGGCGCTGAAGATGGCCATCACGCCGGCGGCGACGAGTACGTCGTGGACCATCGCCACGATGGCGGCGATGCTGTAGCGGATCGAGTGGCTCGCTTTGCGGAAGGTGATCCAGATGAACAGCAGGATCATCACCGAGGAGACGATGACGGCGACGAATGCGGTGGTGGTCACCTGGTCGGCCACGGACTTGCTGACCGATTCGATCGACGTTTTGCCCTGATCGAGCGGCACGACGGCGTTGAGTTTGTCGCGCAGCACCTGCGCTTTGTCGCCTTCGATGTATTCGGTGCGCACCTGCCAGGTGTTATCCGCCTCTTTTCCGAGGCGCGTGATCTGCGGGCTGCTTACGCCGTTCTCTACGAACGTGTTGCGCAGCTGATCTTCGGTGATTGGCTGGGTGAACTTCAGCTCGAAGCGGTTGCCTTCGCGGAAGTCCACGCTCAACCGCCACGGCGAGTGCGTCGGCAGGGTGATCGTGTTGTAAATCATCGCCACGATGCCGGGCACGATGATCACGATGGAAAGCAGGAACCAAATCTTGCGGCGTTGAACGATCGTAAACATGGTGTTTCTTGGTTCGCACCCCGGCTATGCTGGCCGAGGTGCGTTCGTTTAGACGTTTAGAGTCCCAGCAGCTTCTGATTATTTTCGACGTAGTCCGCCGGTTTGTCCGAGAAGACCAGTCGCATCAGCGTGCGTGTGACGAAGACGGCGCTGAACAAGCTCATCAGGATGCCGAGGCCGAGCGTAATGGCGAAGCCGCGTACCGCACTCGCGCCGAAGGCGCCGCCGAAGAACAGCAGGATTGCGCAGGTGATCAGCGCGGCCATGTTGCTGTCGCGAATCGATGACCAGGCGCGCGTGAACGAAGCCTCGACCGAAGCGCGCAGTGTGCGGCCGCTGCGCAGCTCTTCCTTGAAGCGCTCAAACGTCAGCACGTTCGCGTCGACGGCGGTGGCTACCGAGAGCACGAAGCCGGCGATGCCGGGCAGCGTGAGCACGACCGGAATCAGGATGAACACAGCCACCGATGTGAGTGTGAAGAAGGCCAGTGACGCTACTGAGAGCACGCCGGGCAGGCGGTAGTAGATCACCATGAAGATCGCCAGCGCCACCAGCGCAATGGCGAATGCGACGCCGCTGCGCCACACGGAGTCCGCGCCGAGTGAGGCGCCGACGTCGCGCGTCGTCTCCAGCTTCAGCGGCACCGGCAGCGAGCCGTAGCTCAGCGTCAGCGCCAGCTGGCGCGCGCTGTCGTTGGTGAAGTTGCCGCTGATCTGCCCGTCGCTGCTCAGCGCCTGCTGAATCACCGGGCAGGAAAGCACCTGCTTGTCCAGCACAATACAAAGCGACTGCCCGACGCGGCTGCCCGTGTATTCCTTGAAGGTGTTCACGTGCTCCGGGCGGATGCGGAAGCTCACTACGTTGCGGCCGACCTGGTCCATCGCCGGATTGGCCGATTCGATGATTTCGCCGGTGAAGGCCGATTTCATCATGTCCGGTGGCGTGTTGTCGGCGATGGCGGATGCACCTGGACTGGTCTCGGGAAACAGCAGCTGACGCACGCTTGAGAAAGTCGTGGAGATCAGGGTGCCGTCCTGTGGCGGCTTCGTGCCACCATCGACGAATTCGAGCTGGCCGGTTTGCCGGATCAGGTCGATCGCCTGTGCCCGGTCGGTCACACCTGGAAGTTCGACCAGGATTTTGTCCTGCACCGCGCCTGTGCCCTGCAGCTGCACGAGGGGTTCGGCGACGCCGAGGCCGTTCACGCGCTGTTCGACGATGCGCCGCACAGTTTCCATTTGGTCCGCGGTCGGCTGTACGCCATTCGGGAGGTCGGTGCCGAGGAAGATCTGCAGGCCGCCCTTCAGGTCGAGGCCGAGCTTGATCTGCAGGTCGCGGCCGCGTTCATCTTGCCAGAAGGCGATGTTGCGCACCGCGGCTGGTTTTTGCACGAACACAATTAGATAAGCTGATAGCAGGGCTAGTACTACTATAAATACCAACCGGACGAGATTGCCTTGTCGCATAGGGGAGGAAAGTCCTTTCGCTGTGTCGTTGCCATCGCGGGCGCGAGTTTGATTTAACGGAAATGCCCGCGCGCGCGTAACGCGCGATTATAGCCACGAAGTGCAATGAAATCGGCTGCGTTTTTATCGCACAAATGGCGTGTTTTGCCGCTGCAGCGCATCGGCGATGCGGATTTTGTGTGTGAGTAGCAGTGGAACTGGCAGTGCGCCCAATTCGTAAAAACCGATGGCGACGCTTTCGTGCGAAATCGTCAGTGTGCCGCCGACAATTTCGCATTCGAAACAGGCGTTGACGGTTTGTGTGATCGTGCCGTCCGGATAGCGCGCAATTGAAAATTCCCGCGGGTTCGAGTACAGCCCAACGAGGCGCTTTACGCGCACGCGCAGGCCGGTTTCTTCGAATACTTCACGCACGGCGCACGTTTGCAGATCCTCGCCCGGGTCGAGCCGCCCGCCGGGCATCGCCCAGTGTCGGTTGTCCTCGCGCTGCTGCAGCAGCAGGCGACCGTGCTCGTCGAACACCACGGCTGACGTGCCGACGTGAATCTTTTCAGGCATGCCCGCGACAGGTGCGCCGGTCCAGTCATGGAGAAGGTCTTCCATTTGAACTCTGACTCTCTACTCTGACTCTCCACTGATTAATTCCCGATCGCCCGCTTCGCCCGCCGGATGTCTGACTCATGCTTGAGCACGACAGACAATGTGTCGTTGACGGTGCGTTCGTCGAGCACGTCGGCGTTGATGGCGACGAGCGCACGCGCCCAGTCAACGGTTTCGGCGACGCTGGGGCTCTTCTTCAGGTCAAGCTCGCGCAGCTTTTGCACGAGTTCGACGATCTGCCGCGCAATCGCAGGCGCCAGGTCGGGCACGCGCATTTGCACCACGCGTAGTTCGCTGTCGAAATCCGGATAATCGATGAAGAGATACAGCGCGCGGCGCTTGAGCGCTTCGCTCAGTTCGCGCGTGTTGTTGCTGGTGAGTACCACCATCGGACGATGCACGGCCTTGATGGTGCCCAGTTCGGGGATGCTGACCTGAAAATCGCTCAACACTTCGAGCAAAAAAGCCTCAAATTCGGCGTCGGCGCGGTCAATTTCGTCGATCAGCAGCAGCGCCGGCTGTTCGCTCGTGAGCGCGCGCAGCAGCGGGCGGGGCAGCAGGAAGCGTTTGCTGAAGAAGACGTTCTCTTCACGGCCGACGCGGTCCGCTGCGTCGCTCAGGCTGGTTGAGTCGCCGATGAGCTGGCCGAGTTTGTCGCGCAGCAGCTGCGTGTAGAGCATCTGCTTGGCGTATTCCCATTCATAGAGCGCGCGCGCTTCGTCGAGGCCTTCGTAGCACTGCAGGCGAATCAGCTCGCGGCCGCTCGCCGCCGCCCAGGCTTTGGCCAGCTCTGTCTTGCCAACCCCCGCTGGCCCTTCGGCCAGCACGGGTTTGCCCATGCGCTCTGCCAGGAAGACGACGGTTGAAATTTCGTCGCCGGCGATGTACTGCTGTCGGAGCAGGTTTTCCCGCACGTCGGTGGTCGAGGTGAACATGTGAAAAGGATACAACACGACGACCGACAGAAGACGGTCGACCGCCGACAACCGACGGACGACGACGGACGACGGACGACGACGGACGACGATGGACGACGATGGACGACCGAAGACCCAGACCGATGGCAAACGGATGACGATGGATGACGGACGACGGACGACGACGGACGACGACGGACGACCGAAGACCCAGACCGATGGCAAACGGATGACGATGGATGACGGACGACGACGGACGACGATGGACGACCGAAGACCCAGACCGATGGTCTGGGCTAGGACTGCGTCGCGCCCTTGGCGCTGGGGGCATTAGTCCCATACGTACCGCTCGTCCCATTCGGCGCCGTTGTCTTGGAGAAGCGCACGATATTCGTCTTGAAATGACTGATGTGCATGCTGTATTTGCTGATCGGCAATGTATTTGCGAACTGCAGACAATTTTTCCGAATTCACTGCGAATGCGCCGTATCCCTTTTGCCAATAAAACGCATGAAATTTAGGGTCGCGCAGTTTCATCCATTTCGAAGATGTAGTTTTAAGGTCTTCGACGACGGCACTCATTGAAGACATGCGTCCAAGTTGAAAAAGAATATGTATATGATCTGCGACGGAGTTAATCATTTCCGGGTAGTCGCCTCGTGTGTATAGAACTCCGCGCATGAATTCGTGCAAATCGGTACGAACGACATCATCGATGAGAAATTGGCGCATGCGCGTACTGAAAACGAGATGAACATAAAGGCGTGAAATTGATTGCGGCATTTCTTCCCCCTTGAGCAGACTTCATGGTAAAGATATGGTTGTGTTGAATCAAATACTTGGCGAAATAGGTCAGAAATTGTCAGAAAGCGCTGAAAGCGCGACGCAGTCCTAGCCCAGACCATCGGTCTGGGATGTGCCCACCATCGACGGCGGGGGTTCCGTCGTGCGGCGACCATCGGTCTGGGATGTGCCCACCATCGACGGCGGGGGTTCCGTCGCCCGGCGTCTCCTACTGGTCGATTGGCCAGAGGGGGGTGGCCCGTTTTAGGGTGAAATGCAGCGTAGGCAGGACTACAAAGATGGGGTCTATGTCCAGCAATCGCCGAATTTGTACCATCGAAGGCAACGAAGCTGCTGCTTACGTCGCCTACAAGACGAATGAAGTCATCGCGATCTATCCGATTACGCCGTCCTCCGGCATGAGCGAATTGGCAGATCAGTGGAGTTCGGGCGAAGCGAAGAACCTGTGGGGTGCGGTGCCCCTGGTTCAGGAAATGCAGGCCGAAGGCGGCGCCGCCGGCGCCATTCATGGTGCTTTGCAGGCGGGCGCCCTGTCCACGACGTTTACGTCGAGCCAGGGCCTGCTCCTGATGATCCCGAATATGTTCAAGATCGCCGGTGAGCTGACTAGCACGGTCTTCCACATCGCCGCGCGCTCGATCGCCACGTCGTCTTTGTCGATTTTTGGTGACCACAGCGACGTAATGGCCACGCGTAGCACCGGCTGGGCGATGTTGTTCGGCAATTCGGTGCAGGAAGTGATGGACTTCGCACTGATTGCGCAGGCCAGCACGCTGAAGGCGCGCGTGCCGTTCCTGCACATTTTTGATGGTTTCCGCACCAGCCATGAGGTCGCCAAGATCGAGCGACTTGAGGAAGACCAGATGCGCGCGTTGATCGACGACGCACTCATCCGCGAACATCGCGCCCGCGCGCTTTCGCCTGACCGGCCGTTCGTGCGCGGCACCGCGCAGAATCCGGACACATTCTTCCAGGCGCGTGAGGCGGTGAACTCGTATTACGAGAAAGTGCCCGGCATTGTGCAGGAAATGATGGATCGCCTGGCTGCGCAGACCGGCCGCGCGTATCACTTGTTCGACTATGTCGGCGCGCCCGACGCCGAGCGCGTGATCGTGCTGATGGGGTCTGCTGCTGAAACCGCCGAGACTGCGTCGTCCGCAATCAACGCTGCCGGCGCGAAGACTGGCGTGCTGATTGTGCGTCTCTACCGGCCGTTCTCGGCCGAGCATTTCATCGCCGCATTGCCGCAGACGGCGCGCTCGATCGCCGTGCTCGATCGTACGAAGGAGCCCGGCGCGCTCGGAGAGCCGCTGTACCAGGACGTCGTCGCTGCGCTGGCCGAAACCGGCCGTATCGCGAGCGTGCATGTGATCGGGGGCCGCTATGGCCTGTCCTCGAAGGAATTTACGCCAGGCATGGCCAGCGCCGTGTTTGATGAGCTGGCGAAGCCGCATCCAAAGACTCACTTCACCGTCGGCATCGTCGATGACGTGACGCACACCAGCCTCACCGTTGACGCAGCCTTCGATGTGGAAGATCCGCAGGCAGTCCGCGCTGTGTTCTATGGCCTCGGCTCCGACGGCACCGTCGGTGCGAACAAGAATTCGATCAAGATCATCGGCGAGGAGACGGACAACTTCGCGCAGGGCTATTTCGTCTACGACTCGAAGAAGGCTGGCGCGCGCACGATTTCGCATCTGCGCTTCGGCCCGCACCCGATCCGCAGCCCGTATCTGATCCAAAAAGCCACGTTCGTGGCGGTGCATCAGTACAACTTTCTCGAGCGCTACAACGTGTTCGAGAGCGCTGCACCGGGCGCCACGCTCCTGCTGAACAGCCCGTACGCCGCTGACGCGCTGTGGGCGCATCTGCCGCGCGCGGCGCAGGAAAAGATCATTTCACTCGGCCTGAAGATTTTCGTCATCGACGCCGACCGTGTGGCGCGCGAGGCCGGTATGGGCGGCCGCATCAACACGGTCATGCAGGCGTGTTTCTTCGCATTGAGCGGCGTGCTGCCGCGCGACGAGGCGATTGCGAAAATCAAGGACGCCATCCGCAAGTCGTACAGCAAGCGCGGCGAGGCGGTGATTCGCCAGAATTTCGCCGCGGTCGATGCATCGCTCGCCAATCTGTTCCCGGTGGAAGTGCCGGCGCAGCCGGTGTACAGCGACGCGCCAGCGCATATGCATGTGCCGGCCGAGGCGCCGAATTTCGTGCAGATGGTCACCGCGAGGATGATTGCTGGGGAAGGCGACATGCTGCCGGTGAGCGCGATGCCGGCTGATGGCACGTATCCGAGCGGCACGACGCAGTGGGAGCGCCGCAATCTGGCCGACGACATTCCGATCTGGGATGCCGATCTGTGCATTCAGTGCGGCAAGTGCGTGCTGGTGTGTCCGCATGCGGTGATTCGTGCGAAGGCGTACGAGCCGGTGGCGTTGGAAGGCGCGCCTGCGGATTTCCCATCGGCGGATGCGCGCTGGAAGGAGCTGCCCGGCAAGAAGTACACGCTGCAGGTCAGCGCCGAAGACTGCACCGGCTGCGCGCTGTGCGTCGATGCCTGCCCGGTGAAGGACAAGAGCAACGTCGGGCGCAAGGCCATCAACATGGCGCCGATTGCACCGGAGCGCGAGCACGAAGTGCGCAACTGGGAGTTTTTCAAGCAGCTGCCGGACACGCCGATCTACGACCTGGCGCTGAACGGCGGGAACCTGAATTTCAACAGCGTGAAGAACGTGCAGCTACTGCGGCCGCTGTTCGAATTCTCGGGCGCGTGCGCCGGATGCGGCGAGACGCCGTACCTGAAACTGCTGAGCCAGCTCTACGGTGAGCGCGCGATGATCGCCAACGCTACCGGCTGCTCGAGCATCTATGGGGGCAACCTGCCGACGACGCCGTGGGCGGTGAATGCGCAGGGCCGCGGCCCCGCATGGAGCAACTCGCTGTTCGAGGACAACGCTGAGTTTGGCTTGGGCATGCGGCTGGCGGTGGACACGCAGGTGGCACACGCACTTGATCTGGTGAAGCGCATGCGTGAAGAGATCGGTGCCGAATTGGCAGACGCCCTCGTTGCGGCCGATCAGTCGAGCGAGTCTGGCATCGCTGCGCAGCGCGGCCGCGTGGCGGCGTTGAAGGCGCGCCTGGCGGACATCGGCGCGCGGCGGGCGGAGCTGCTCGATCTGAATGCGCTGGCTGATCTGCTGGTGAAGCGTTCGATGTGGATCGTCGGCGGCGACGGCTGGGCCTACGACATCGGCTACGGCGGTCTCGACCATGTGCTGGCGAGCGGGCGCAAGATCAACGTACTGGTACTCGATACCGAGGTGTACTCGAACACCGGCGGCCAGTCATCGAAGGCCACGCCGCTCGGCGCCGTGGCGAAATTCGCCACTTCGGGAAAGCACACGCCGAAGAAGGACCTCGGCCTGCTGGCGATGTCGTACGGCAGCATCTACGTGGCGCAGATTGCGATGGGCGCCAATGATGCGCAGACGGTGAAAGCTTTTATGGAGGCCGAAGCGTATCCGGGCTGCTCGCTGATCATCGCTTACAGCCACTGCATTGCACATGGCATCGACATGACGCGCGGCATGTATCAGCAGAAGCTGGCGGTGGAGAGTGGCTACTGGCCGCTGTATCGCTACAACCCGCTGCTGAAGGCGCAGGGCAAGAATCCGTTCACGCTGGATTCGGGTGCACCGAAGATCGCGTTCAAGGATTACGCGATGAACGAGATGCGCTACCGCGTGTTGTCGCAGTCGCACCCGGTTGAAGCTGAGGCGTTTATGAAGGAAGCACAGGCGCAGGTGACGGCGCACTGGGAGCGCGTGCAGGCGCTGGCGAAGAGCTAAGTTCCTGTCCATAAGTTTTGTCCGGCAGATTCGCCTCCCCCGCAAAGCGGGGGAGGCGAATCTGCCGCCAGAACTTTTGGCGACTCACTTAGAGAAGTAGAGAGTCAGAGCGAACCTGCACCTGATCTACTCTGACTCTCTACTCTGACTATCTACTTTGTGTGTACCTATGGATCTCACCACAACCTACCTTGGCCTGAAACTGGCCCATCCGATCGTGCCGTCGGCCTCGCCGCTGTCGACCAGCCTCGACGGCATCAAACGATTGGAGGACGGCGGCGCACCGGCCGTGGTGATGTACTCGCTGTTCGAAGAGCAGATCGAGCGCGACCTGCAGCTGCTGCACTATCACCAGGACGTTCATGAAGACAGCCACTTCGAGGCGCTGAGTTATTTTCCGACGACGACGCAGTACGGCGTCGAAGCAGATCAGTACGTCGGGCTGCTCGAACAGGCTGTCAAGGCGACGAACATTCCGATCATCGGCAGCCTGAACGGCGTGACGACGGGCGGCTGGGTGAAGTACGCGCGTGCGATGCAGGATGCCGGCGCAGCGGCGATCGAAGTGAATGTCTACTATCTGCCGACCGATCCGCATATGACGGGCGCGCAGGTCGAGCAGCGCTACCTCGAAATCCTGGCCGAGGTGAAGCGCGTGGTGACCGTGCCGGTGGCGATGAAGCTGAATCCATTTTTCAGCGCACCGATGAACATGGCGCAGCGCCTGGCCGTCGCCGGCGCCGCCGGCCTCGTTTTGTTCAATCGCTTTTATCAGCCGGACATCGATCTCGATCTGCTGGAAGTTTCGCATCGCCTGCGCCTGAGCACGTCCGACGAGCTGCGTATGCCGCTGCGCTGGGTGTCGATCATGCATGGGCGCGTGCCCTGCGACCTGGCGGTGACCGGCGGCGTGCACACGCACGAAGACGTGCTCAAGGCGCTGCTGGCCGGCGCGAACGTGGCGTTCATGGCGTCGGCGCTGCTGCACCATGGGCCGGGCCACATCGCGAATACCGCGGCGGCGCTGCGGGAATGGCTCGAAGAGCATGAATACGATTCGGTGGCGCAGATGATCGGCAGCATGAGTCAGCGCAACGTGCGCAACCCGGACGCGTACGTGCGCGCCAATTACATGCGCATGCTCGATTCTTGGAAAAGTACGGCGTTGCCGGAATGACTGACCTGATTAGTTAACGCGACTTGTTGCCTTGTAGGGTTTTGTTTATGGGCAACGGCATTTTTATTGGCATTGACATTAGAAAGAAATCGCACAGCGCACTCTGCAGTGCGGCTGTTTCGTGAAGAGGTCGGCTGTGATGGTTTGTGCGTTCTTGGCCTGATGGTCGAGGTGCGCACGCCGCCGTCCGAGGATCTGGAGCAGACGCCACCGGATGAGCGCGTCATGGATCAAAAAATCGTAACTACATCAGGCCCAAATCAGTATTTCCCGCGAAACACACTATTCTCTCCCCCGAAGGGGGAGAGAATAGTGTGTTTCGCGTTGGAAAAATGGCTGGCCTGAGTAGTTACAAAACTACCTTCTGACCACTGTGCGCTCCCCGAAGTCCGTGAGGAATTGCGACGGCTTGTCGCGATCGGCGAGGATGTACAGCCGGCCTGCTGAGCGCGTCATGCTCACGTAGAAGAGCCGGCGCCAGCCCTGCAGATTTTCCTCACGCGAGGCTTGCACCACTTTTTCTTCGGATGGCGGCCCAAGATGCCATGGAATGACACCTTGTTCGACGCCGATGAGGAACACCACCGGAAACTCCAGCCCTTTGGCTGAATGCATCGTGATCAGCTTCACCCTGTTTTCGAAGAGGTCGAAATCCGCCGCCTGATATGTGACGCAGGGAATGCTCATCTGATCGAAGCGTGCGTGGATTGACGAGAGAATTTCCGTGCGTGGCGACAACACGGCGATGTCGCGCGGCGGAACGCGATGGCGTTCAGACAACGCCATTACGCGCTCACACAGCTCATCAATTTGTCCGGTCACGCCGTCGCGCAGCAGCACTTCCGGCAATGGCCCAGTTTTCTGCACCGAATCTGGTTCGATGAATTCATCGCCGAGCGCGGTGGCCATACTTCCGCCGGATTGCATCATGCTCCATGCCGCTGCCAGTACCTGGCGTGTGTTGCGGAAATTTTTCTTCAGCATGTAGGTGCGTCCGGTGATGGAGATGCCCGAATCGCGCCAGCTCACGCCGCGGTAATAGATGCTCTGCGCGGCGTCGGCGAGCAGGATCAGGCCGGCATTGCCAGTGCCGTACTTGGTGCACAGCCGATGCGCCAGCTCCAGCTCGCGCGGGCGCAGGTCCTGCGCTTCATCGACGACGACGACGTCGTACTCGCCGACGAACTTCTCCGCCTGTATCCTCTCCAGGCAGCGCCGCGCCAGGTCGCCGTAATCGGCTTTGCCGAGCCGTGCCACCTGTTCCAGATATGCCGTGTACACCTGCCACACCACCTGGCGTGCGTTCTCCTGCAGCGCTACGCCGCGCCCGACGCGCGATACATTTTTGTATTCCTCCCACGTTCGGATCGCGCGGCCGAAGAACACGTCGTCGATTTCCGCCTGCAGAAAGGCGTTGTAATTCGAAAGACGGAATATCAGGCTGTCTGTGTGCTTCAGCCGCACGGATTCGACTGCCGTTTTCATGCAGGCACGCTGATCGATCGTGGTCAGCATCTCCGGCCAGCCGAGATACTCGCGCATCCAGTCGCGCATGACGATGACGTCGATTTCCTTCGCCTTCTCTGCGCCGTACTGCGCGATGAACATGTCGCGCACACTGTGCGCCAGTGTTTTGTTGTAGGTCGTGAAAAGCACCCTGCGCGGGGTGGTGAACAGGCCAAGCTGATCTTCGCGCTCATACATCGCCTTGCGCAGGCCGACGGTCGTCTTTCCGCTGCCAGCCACACCCTTGATCAGTGTGGGGCCATTGGTCCGGATTGCTACCAGCCGCTCCTGCTCCGGGGTCAGATTCAGCAGCAGATTTTTCAGTTCACCCTTGGCGTAGCTCACCAGTCGATCGGTCGTTTCGCGGAAGAGGATGCGCGGATTGAGCAGCGCGTCCACAACGCTGAGCTGTGGATCGGTGGCGAGCTCCATCAGCACCTCGGCGGCGTGTGCCGGCAGGCCGATGTCGAAGAGCATGTTGACGTCGGCCGCAGCCTTGACCTGCGACAGCATCACCGCCGGCACGCCCAGCAGCCGCAACACCCCGTCCGGCACGCGTGTGAATGGCCCCGCTGGCACCTTCGTCCATGCCGTTGGATCATATTTTGGAATCCTCCGCGTCGTCGCTGGCGCTGCCGGCGCATCGTTGCCCAGCCCCCATTCGCGCTTATCCAGTGGGCCGATGGCTGTCATATCGTGCCACGTCGCCTGCTCATTGATGTAATCGTGCTCGCCGGCGCGCAGCATCAGAATGTCGTTCTTGCCCTGATACGACCACAGCATGCGGTGCGCGCCGTCGATGCGCGATTTGTGGATCTTGCCGCCAACTCCCTTGCCCACTTCGTACGTCTGCAGGCTGCCCTGATGTTTTGTCGGCGAATCGGACAGATGGTCCAGCTGCTTTGCCAATGAATCGACCAGTCCAGGCACAGGTTTGATTTCGTCATCGAGATCGTCGATGAAAGCACGGGTGTAAAGGAGGGTGTAAGGCATAGGAATGCAAATTTCGCGTAGCTTTGCTTAAGATAGCAGGACTGTGCTACAGAAATTCGTAGACTTGGGTGGGGGAAATAGTGCCTGTGTATTTGCCGGACGTGGGAAATCAGCCTCATCGACAGCGAAGTTCTTGCCGTGATTTTCGACGATCCGAACAAGACGATCCGAACAAGACGATCGAGAGTTCGGCGTCACTAAGGCAGCTGCGACTTCGTAATCGACCGTGTTTGGTGCATGCAGGCGAACGCTGTTTGTCGACGCATAGTCCAACATCGTTAGGCCTTGTTCAGCGAAATCGTAACTACATCAGGCCCAAATCAGTATTTCCCGCGAAACACACGATTCTCTCCCCCGAAGGGGGAGAGAATCGTGTGTTTCGCGTTGGAAAAATGGCTGACCTGAGTAGTTACGCGAAATTCCCATTTACGGATATTTCAACCAGTACGGACGCGTCGAGCACATAACCAATCATGGTCAATTCAATGGTGCTCTTTTTCTCGATCTTCACGTGCGGCACGAACCAGGTCGGCTCCCGATAGGGATGTGTGCGGGCGCCGAAGCAGATTGCGGCGAATGCGCAAGACTGCCTCCGCATGTTTTTTGCGTTCTAATTCATGCGTCGTTGAAAATGCGCTTCCGCGTCAGCCGTATCGATTGGCGCCGTCGGTGCCGGGTGCGAAGGCAATGAGCAAAACGCCAAGCATCGGCACGAAGAACCACCAGCCGCTCCGATCCGAGTCGTGCAGCTGCCGCACGGCCAGCGCTGGCAGCGGCAGGATGCAGGCGAGGATGAACAGCGGCAGGCAGATGCCGTAGATCGTGCCATAGGGCAGGAACGGCTCGGGCGCGTCGTTAAATATTGCGACGAACCCGACCAGCGCGAACATTACAGTAGCGACCAGCACCGGCAGCAGCATCCACAGCAGGAAAATCCAGTACTCTCTTCGTGAGGAGCGACCCTTGAAATCGAGGATGTGGCGGTATGGAGTGGTGAAGTATTTCATGATGGCGTTATGTTAATAATTGGGCTCAGCCGATGCATTTTCACGCTTTTCACCCTTGGCTGCCTTGGCTGCGGCGCTATTCTGCCCATTCCCACGCCCGCCCCTGCAGCGACGCGATGCCGGCTTCGGCGAACAGCGATACGCCGATGCTGTCGGCGCGTGCTGGATAGATGCGGTCGATCCAGCACGCGCGCCCGCCGTCGATGTAAATCTCGAGCACCGAGTGGTCGATCAGGATGCGCAGGTCGATTGCATCGCCGGCGCTCGGCAGTGGGCAGGGATCGGCGTTGTCGTCTGTGCCACTGCCCGCGTGCGTGCGGTCGACCCACAGCTCGCGCCGTGCGAAGTCGCAGATGATGCGCGTCTGTTCAGCTCCGTCGGGTGAACGGCGCACTGCGATGCCTGCGCGCCCGCCTGCACTGGCTTCCAGCCGCACGTGCATCTCAAGGTAGTCACCAGCAATATTTTCCAGCACTGTTTCGTCCTGTGTCGCCGCTTCGAGCGCGCGCTCGTCGCGGCGCAGGCGTTCGATTTCCGGCGCTGGCTGCGCGAGCAGCGCACCGTTGTCGGCGAGGCTCAGCACGCGCGGCAGCGACATCGCGCCGGCCCAGCCGCGCGGATGCGGCTGCCGATTCTGCGGCTGGTCCTTCTCCCACAGCCAGCCGATCTCGATGCGGCGGCCCGCTTCGTCCCAGAACGACTGCGGCGCGTAGAAGCAGCCGCCATATACATGTGTGCGTGGCGCAGCCGCCGGCGTGAATGTGCGGCCATTCCAGCTTCCGACCATGGATATGGTCTTTGCCAGCGGGATTGGGGATGTCAGCAGGACGTGTTGATTGCCGAGTGCGAAGAAGTCAGGGCATTCCCACATTTGGCCATTTCTTGCTGGGGCGTCGTCGACGATCATTGGGCCGAGGTCGTCCCACTTCACCAGGTCGTCTGAGCGATAGTGCCAGACCGCGCCGAATTTCTGCTCGATTGACGCGCCGACGGCCATGTGCCAGCCGTCGGCTTCGCGCCAGATGGAATGGTCGCGAAAATCCCCGCCGCCGACGCCGGCCGGTGGTTCAGCCACGAGCGGGTTGGCCGGGTGCTTCTCAAATGTGCGCAGCCCGTCGCGGCTGATTGCCAGGCATGGCCGGCCCTGCGCGCCGCTGACGGGAGTGTTTACCTGCACGCCGGTGTAATGGAAATACACCACGTCGCCGACGCGCACAGCGCAGCCGGAGAAGACGCCGGCTGCGTCGTAGTTGTGGTCGGGAAAGAGCGCCAGCGGTTGATGCTTCCAGTGCACTAGGTCGCGGCTTGTGGCATGGCCCCAGTGCATGTCGCCCCAGAATGGGCCGTTGGGGTTGTGCTGATAGAAGAGGTGATAAACACTGTCGAGCTGAATCAGGCCGTTCGGGTCGTTGATCCAGTTTCGTTCTGCTGTAAAGTGCGCCGTCGGGCGCTGGGAATGAAGGGTAGGCACTGCCATGTGCGTCGCACATCCTAGCGCACTTTCGACGCAAATCGAATATAAGGAACACTATGCAAACGCGACAATTGGGTAAGACGGACCTGCATTTTTCAGTGATTGGATTGGGCGCCTGGGCCATGGGCGGCGGCGGCTGGAAATTCGGCTGGGGCGAACAGGACGATGATGAGTCGATTCGCACGATGCAGCGCGCGGTCGAGCTCGGCGTGAACTGGATCGACACCGCACCGGTGTACGGTATGGGGCATTCTGAGGAAGTGCTCGGCCGCGCGCTGAAGGGCATGTCGAAGCGGCCGATCATCGCCACCAAATGCGGCCGGCGCTGGGACGAGACGCGTATGCCGTTCGGCCGCATCAAGCGCGAGAGCGTGTTGCAGGAAATTGACGACAGCCTGCGCCGCCTCGATGTCGATTGCATCGACCTTTATCAGATGCACTGGCCGCAGCCGGATGAGGACATCGAAGAGGGCTTTGGCGCGATGGCCGATGCTGTGAAGGCCGGCAAAGTGCGCCACATCGGCGTGTGCAATTTCAGCGTGGCGCAGCTCAAGCGCATCCTGCCGATTCACCCGGTCGCTTCGCTGCAGCCGCCGTACTCGATGCTTGTGCGCGGCGTCGAGGCTGATCTGCTGTCGTTCTGCGCAGAAAACGGCATCGGTGTCGTTTGCTACAGCCCGATGCAGAAGGGTATCCTGACCGACAAATTCACGCGCGAATGGGTGGCAAGCCTGGCGCAGGATGACCACCGCTCTTCAGCCGACGCGCGCTTTCAGGAGCCGGAGCTTTCGAAGAATCTGGCGCTTGTCGAGGGCCTCAAGCCGATCGCCCACGCCGCCGGCCGCAGCGTGGCGCAGCTCGCCATCGCCTGGACCCTGCGGCGTTCTGAGGTGACCAGCGCCATCGTTGGTGCGCGCCGCCCCTCACAAATTGAAGAGACCGTCGGCGCTGGCGACTGGTCGCTCTCGGCCGACGAAATTCGCGCCGTGGATTTGCTACTCGCCTGAGCGCGCCCTGAATGCTGGGTACATTTGGTTTCTGCCCCGACGGTGACCAACGAATTTGAACGTAGTTAAAAACAATTCGAATTTGATTTTTTCTTTGAAGAGTGCGCTGCTGCGTATCATTGCGTTTGCGCTCATGTTCATGCCCGCGCTCGCTGTGCGTGCACAGTCGGACGCGCCGACGTTCGTCTTGCGACCGGGCTGGCGCCTCGTGCAGATCCCGATCCGCAGCGGCGACTGGAGCGTCGCCGTGGCTGCTGCTGCAGATTCACCTGCATCGACGCTGCTCATCGCGCATCGCACGCCGAGCGGCTGGCGCGTGCTGGCCGCCGATTCCGCCCCACTGGCTGAGTTCGATGCTTGGCTCGATGCACTGCCGGCGGATCTGCTTTCGATGGAGGACCGCATCTGGTTTCGGCTGAATGCCGCAGAATCTGCGCGCAATGCCACCGCGGCGGTCGCTGGTTTTCATCTGCCCGTCGCCGGCGGCTGGACGGCGCTGATGACGCAGGGCCCGCTTGGCCCGTTCAGCCACCGCACCTCCTGGGCCATCGACATGGTGCTGCCGGATTGGGGGACGTACACGTCGACTGTGGTGGCTGCCAAGTCTGGCGTGGTGATGTACGTCAAAGACGTCAGCACTGTCGGTGGGCTGGGCACCGGATTTAGTGGCTACGCAAATGGTGTGGTTATTCGCCACGGTCCCGGTGAATATTCGTGGTACTGGCATCTCGCGCAGGGCAGCGTGCCTACAGATGTGCAGCCCGGGACGCTTGTCGAGGCGGGCACGGTGATCGGCTGGATGGGGTCGACTGGTTATTCGAGCGGCCCGCATTTGCATTTCCAGATCAGCAGCAGTTTTCGCTGGCCGGGATGCGATTCGGAATTCGGTTGTCCGTCACGTGAGACCAATGTCGATCGCGCGCCGTGGAGTAGCGACACGCAGCCGATCGACTTCGAAGAGACGGACAACGAGTCGTCGTGGATCGGCTGCGATGCGCCGGATATATGCGGCGATCTGCCGCCGTCGGCGAATCGCCTGGCCGCGACCGACGGCCCTGTGGCGTATTGGGCGCGCGACTACGACGGCCCGGGCTGGAAGATGCGCGCCCCGTTTAGTGGTGACTTGCCTGCATGGCTGGCGGGACGTGCGCGTTCGCTGGCGCTGCCGGCTGGCTGGTGGGCGACGTTGTATGACCAGCCGGGATTGCAGGGTTCGTCGGTGATCGTCTCCGACAGCCGTCCGTTGCTGTTCATGCAGCCATGGTCATTGAGCGCGGCACCGGGCGCGGCTCCGCTGGGGCGGCAGGTGACGAAGCGGCTGCGCAGTGACCTGGCTGCGGCGTGGCCATATCTGCTGGGTAGCGCGGATGGGCATGCGTCTGCACTGCAGATCGACGGGCATGCGATCGCGCTCGGCGCGTGCGGCTGGGCCGTCGAAGTGCTGGAGCCGGGCGCACACGATGTGGTGTTTACGCTGAGCCCCAGTGCGCCGCCTCTTGCCACGCTGACAGCGCAGCGCTGGCCGTTTGCAGTGCCGGCGTGTGTGGCGCTGCCTGCTGATCCTGGTCCGTCGCCGGGTGAGTCGCCGTGCGTGGATGTGCCGGATGAAGCGGAGCCGAACGACGCGGCCGAACTCGCAGCGCCGTTGCGTGCGGGCGCGGCACAAATGCAGCGCGTGGCTGCGCCGGGAGATGCCGATTGGGCGGTCTTCACGACGACTGCAGGCTCGTGGTACGCGCTGTTCACAGATGCGTTGGAATCGGCGACCGACACTGTGCTCGAGCTGGTTGCAGGTGATGGCATCACTGTGCTCGCGCGCAACGACGATATCGAGGGCGTTGCCGGGGCTTCACGCATTCTGTGGCGTGCTGGTCAAGATGGCACGTTATATGCGCGGGTTCGGCAGTGGGATCCTGGCATGTCCGGCTGCGACACGGGCTATAGGCTGCGGCTCATCGAGATGCGCCCACGAGTGTGGGCTCCGATGATGAGCCACAGTATTTCTTTCCCCGTATCTTCCCCGTAGAGGGAAGAAATAATGTGGCTCGCTGGAAATATTGATCTATTCGTGCAGGGGAAGGAATAGCATGTTTTGCGTTGGAAAACTCGATAGCCTGAGTCGTCACGAAATCTGAAATCTCGTAACTACTCAGGCCCAAATCAGTATTTCCCGCGAAACACACTATTCTCTCCCTCGAAGGGGGAGAGAATAGTGTGTTTCGCGTTGGAAAAATAGCTGGCCTGAGTAGTTACAAAATCTCTACGTGACTGCGGTCAGCATCACGAGCGGTAGAAATTTTTCGACGTCCGCGCGTCGGCAGTCAGCGGTGGCGGGCATTAGGCACACGGCTGCGGCGGCGGCAAAGCCGATGCGCAGGCCCTCCTCGATCGGTTGTCGCCGTGAGAGTGCGGCCGCCAGGCCGGCCAGTACTGCGTCGCCGGCGCCTGCGGGTGAGACTACGTCGATCGCCAGCGGCGGGATGAACCAGCTGCGGTCCGGCAGCACAGCGACGGCGCCGTCGCCGTCGAGCGTGATCACCGGGCACACGCCGAAGCGTGCGCGCAGTTCTTCGCCAGCTGCGCGCGCGTCAGCGATGGATTCGATCGGGCGGCCGATCAGCCCGCTGAGTTCGTGGCGATTTGGCTTGACGAAATCTGGTCGCGCAGCCAGGCCGATGCTCAGCGCCGGCTCAGCCGCATCGAAGATCGTTGGCACGCCGCCCATCCGGGCGCGCGCGATCAGCTCGGCGAAAAGATCGGGCCCGACGCCGTCGGGCAGCGTGCCGCCGAGGATGATGGCTGTCGCCTGTGACAGAGCTGCGTCGAAGGTGTCGAGCAGCGCCGCACGCTGCGCTGCGTCGACGCGCAGCGTGGCCGTGGTGATCGTGGTGGCGCTGCCGTCGCTGCGGTCGATCAGTACCGTGTTCAGGCGCGAGCGGCCGTGCACTTCGGTGAACGCCGGCGTGGCACCCTTGCTGCGCAGCAGCGCCTCGGCGATGCGGCCGACGTCGCCGGCGGCGAAGCCGAGCGCCAGGCTGGGGATGCCCAGTTCACCGAGTACGTATGAGGCGTCGGTCGGCTTGCCCGCCATGCCGATCGCCGAATCGACAGCACGTGAGGTGCGATTCTTGTGCAGCATATCGACGAACACGACGTGGTCAATGCCGGTGTTCGGGGTGACGGTGATGATCATTCGAAGGAGCCGATGATGCGCTCCATGCGTTCGCCGGCGTCCTGCATGGCGGCGGCGCCGGCCCATTGTCCACCCATGAGCAGGATGTAGGCGTTGTTATCGAGTCGTTCGATGGCGTCAAACGCGGCGTCGAGCGTTTTGCCGATGCAGAAGACGCCGTGCCAGGGGGCGATGGCGGCGGCAGCGTGCTTGGCGATCATTTTTTCGCGGCCGACCATCGTGGCGGCGATATGACGTGCCAGGTCTTCGCTGTGCGCTGGGGCGAAGGGCGTGACCGGCGTGATGCCGAACTTGCGGTTGGCTTCGAGGATCGGCGGTAGCGGGCGGCCAAGTGCGGCGAACACGAGCAGATTGCGCGGGTGTGCGTGGACGACGGCGGCGCCGTGTGCGGCGAATTCGTTCAGTAACGTGAAATGCACATGCGTCTCGCGTGAGAGCGCGCCGGAGCCGCGCAGCACGTTGCGCTGCAGATCGGCGACGAGCACATCGCCCGGATCGATGCGCCATTGGCGCTGCTGGCCTGCGTAGCGCGGTGTGATGCAGATGCGGTTGCCGATGCGGGCGCTGATGTTGCCGCCGGCGGCGTCGGTGAGCTGGCGATCGAAAAGCATGCGGCCGAAATAGGCGATGCGCTCGCGCATTTCGTCGAGCTGAGCGGTGGTGGGCGTTGCGTCGATGGGCAGGGTGGACATTGGAGGGAATTGTAGTGCGCGCTACCAATCATGGGATGACTCATATCCCAGCTCGATCAACAGGTCGCCGTAGCGCTGCTTGAACTCTTTCGTGACGCGCGGCGTGAAGTAATTGCGCCAGTCGCCTGCGACGCCTTTGCGGTAGTGGTGTGTGACGTTTTCTTGCCCCTGTTTGCGCCCATTCGTATTGCGAATAAATGAGTGGCGTTTCAGGATGCGGGCGAGCGCCATCTGAGGAAGACACAGACGGCGCGATATCGGCTTTTTGCCACGGCTCAATATCCGATGCTCGAGGAAGCGGGACGCCAGCGTCGGCAGGCCAAATCGAGGAACCTTCAGTCCCATGAAGCGGAAGGCTTCGACAAAGATGCGGTGTGGGTCTGCGATGAGGTTTTCGAAACGCGTCTCGTTGGTACGTACCCGCTTCCCCGGACAATCAAAATCGGTTCATTCGTTGCTCGAACTGCTCTGGTGTTGCGTAGTTCAGAGCTGAGTGCGGTCGGTTGCGATTGTAGAACCCTTCGATCCATTCGAAGATCGCGAGGCGTGCCTCTTCGA
>CANJQH010000011.1 GCA_947476335.1 Anaerolineae bacterium
GCAGCGATGCGCGGTCGCGGATGCGCGCCCTCTGGGATTTACGGGGCGCCCGGACCGAGGGTCCGCACAGGGGCAGCGTCTTTTCCGCGGAACATGAGCGCCGGAGGCGCGGTCCACCGCGGCAGACCAGCAGCCAGCCCCGGAGGGGCGACGCTGCCCCAGCCCGGGGCGGAGCACCGCAGGTGCGCAAGCCCCGGGTGGTGACGGCGGCGCAGCGATGCGCGGTCGAAATTCACCCCAAACGACAAACGGCGGCGGCGGTCACCGCCGGCAGTGCTCGCTCTCGTAGCCTTGTCGCTGTTGTGTACGAGTTTGGCCTACCTGATCTTCTTTCGGCTGGTGCGCAGCGCCGGCCCGGGCCGCACCAGCCTGGTGACTTTTCTCGTGCCCGGTTTCAGCGTTCTATGGGGCGTCGTTTTTTTGCGAACCCCTCAACGCAGCAATGCTGATCGGCTTGTCCCTTATCCTCGGCGCCGTGAAGTTGATCACACGCTAAGGTCCGGCATGCGGAAGAGACTCGCATCTACGAACTTTTCTCCGCAATCTCCACATACTCCTGCCGCAGCACCGCTTCGTCCGGTACGCCGAAGCGCGCCAGCATCTTCGCGATCGACGCCGCCTTGCGCTCAGCATCGCGCAGGCTCCACGTGCGGCTTTTGATTTCCAGGAAGCTGCCATCCTGCGCAGGCTCGATCATGCGATCGATGTTGATGAACATCGGCTCGTCCTCATACATCACTTCCCAGCGCAGGCGATCCTTCTCGATCGTCGTCTCACGCTCCGGCCGGAAATACTCTCGGTAAAACCGCAGGCTGCGGTCTGCCGCCGAAAAGTAGCGCACGCGCGAAAGCAGAATCGAATGCGCAAATTCGCGCTCAGTCTGCCCACTGACGAGCGTAAGTCGGTAGCGCGAACCCGTCACTTTGCCCTGTGCGTCGATGGTCACGTCCTCCCGATACCGCAGGCGTGATTCCTCGTTCTCGAAGTAGAAGTACGTGTCGTACTGCCGATAATGCACGTGCCGCACAATCTGGAAATTCGGATCACCTTCGATGGCGGCCTTGATCGCCGCAGCATCAACGCCGCGCGCCTTGACCTGCACTTCGAAGGCTTCCTGCTGCTGCACACCGCCAATGGCAGCCAGCTTGCGCAGTACATCGCCCTCACGCTCGGCCAGGAAAGCATGAATCTGTGCGGCGACGGCGTCTGCCTCGGCGCGCACCGCAGCTTCATCGAGCGTCAGCAGCGTGTGCTCGCGCATCAGGCAGCGGCCGTTGACGAAGACGTCGCGCACGTCGGCCGCCTTCGAGCTATACACGATCTGCGTGTAAATGGCGCCACCTGCGGTGTCGAGTGCAGAGAATTGCGGCGTGCTGTGCAGCTTCGTCAGATCAAGCACGATCACGTCAGCGCGCTTGCCACTTTCGAGCGAACCAGTGATGCCGCCGATATGCAGCGCGCGCGCACCACCCAGCGTCGCCATATGCAGCGCCGTGCGCGACGGAATCGCCAGCGGGTTGCGCGTGCTGCCCTTCGCCAGCAAAGATACCGTGCGCATCTCCTCGAAATGATCGAGATCGTTGTTGCTGGCCGGGCCGTCCGTGCCGATGCCGGTCATCACGCCCACTTCCAACATGCCCACAGCATCAGCAATGCCGCTGGCCAGCTTGAGGTTCGCCTGCGGATTGTGGCTGATGCTGGCGCCAGCGTTTTTCAGCACACGCATATCGTTGCGATCGATCCACACACAGTGTGCGCAGATCGTGCGGGCTTCAAGTACCCCGTTCTTCTTGATCCAGTTCACCGAGCTCATGCCGTGCAGACGTTTGCAGTCGTCAGCTTCGGCTTCGGTTTCATCAATGTGAATGTGCAGCGGCACATCGTGGCGCTTGGCAATCTCGGCACAGGCTTGCAACAGCTCACCGCTGCAGGTGTACGGCGCGTGCGGCGCAATTACCGGCACGATCAACGGATGCAACTTCCACTTCTCAATGAACTTCTCCACAAAGCCCAGGCTCTCGTCCGACGAAGCAGCATCCGGCGTCGGAAACTGCATGATGGACTGGCTGCACAGCGCACGCAGACCAATGTCGGCCAGCGTCTGCGCAACGGCATCCTCGAAGTAATACATGTCGTTCGCACAGGTGACGCCGCTGCGAATGAGTTCGGCCGCCGCCAGCCGCGTCCCCAGCCGCACAAACTCTGGCGAAACAAACTTGCGCTCGACTGGCAGCATGTAGCCGTACAGCCACACATCCAGCCGCAAATCATCAGCCAGGCCACGCAACAGCGTCATCGGCAGATGCGTGTGCGTGTTGATCAGACCCGGCATGATCGCGCAACCGCGACAATCCACAATCTGCTCAGCTCGATAGCGCGCAGCGATCGCTTCGGCGCTTCCAGCTGCGACGATCACATCGTCACGAATCGCGACGGAACCACGGCTGTAATGGGTATAGGCGTCGTCCATGCAAAGAACGAAGCCGTCAGCGAGGATCAGGTCGACGCTCTCACGGGCGTCGCCGTTGGCAGTGGCGCTCATGTCGAAGTTATAGCACAAGGGAAACAGTGCAACTTTCGTCGGATTCGTCAGACTTAGATATCGATTAGAATATGCTCTATGGCTCCGGAGTCGGTCCCCTCATTACAAGCAGCATTTCTGCAATCCAACGTCACGCCCAACGAACGAATTATTCTGCGGACGACGGTGGTGAAAATAGGCCGCTCGGTGTCGGCGCCGTATGACATCCTGATTCGAGCCGACGATGTCCAATCATCACGTGAGCACGCTACCCTGACGCTCGAAACCGGCCAGTGGTATCTGGAAGACGAGAGCCGCAATGGCACTGTCGTCAGCGGCAAAGTCGTCAACCGCACCAAATTGGCTCTGCATGGCAATGACCGCATCCAGATCGGCTCCAGCTTCGACTACACACTCAAATTAATCGTCGAAACATCGGCGTCGGGCAACACACTCGACGGCGGTTCGCGCAGTGTAAACGGCATCGCCGCAATCCCGCCAATGGTGCCGGTGGCGCCAGCAGCCGAACCGCAACCGCCGCGGCAATCTGGTATTTGGATCAGCCCAAGCGCCGTCATCTGGCGCGATGGCGAACGCCTGCCGATCAGCCTTTCGCGTACCGAATACCGTCTGCTGAAATATCTTTCGCATCACGTCGGCGACGTCTGCGAATATGACGACGTCATCAATGCAGTCTGGGGCGGCATGCGCGACAAAGACAGCCTGCACGAACTCATTTATCGTGTGCGCCGCAAGATTGAGCCGAATCCATCCATGCCGCGCTATCTTGTGATCCGCTCCGGCATCGGCGTCGTCTTCTTCCCCACAGGCATCGTCCTGCAGCCGGAATAAACTCAGCGCTGAAAGCGCATCAAGGGCGATCGCACACGGCACGATACTCTCAGGCTTTTCATGCCCCGTCAGCTGAACGAATTACGCCGCTTACAAGGGCTGAAAGCGCTCTTACGGGGCATGAAACACCCCTTGACAAGGCTACGGATTTCGCCAATCTTGTGCGCCCGCAACAACGGAACACCCTTGTTGAGCTCGCATCGGCGAATCCACAGCCTTGTGTAAAAAAACGCCCCTCTTTCGAAGGGAGAGGGGCGTTAGAGCCTGCTTCGAGGGCGCTCTGCCTCTCTGTTCAGACTCTTTACTCCGACCTACGCCACCACCGGGATCAGCACCGGCTTGCGCTTGGTCTCCGCGTAGATCGTCCGGCTGAGCGCATCGGCCATGCGCTGACGCACGGTGTCTTCGCTCGTCGCCGGCCCGATTTCTGATAGCGCTGCCACAATCTCAGAAGCGAGCTGCTGAATCAGCGACTCTGATTCCCTCAGGTACACAAAGCCACGCGTGATGATCTCCGGCGGGCCGCTCAGTTTGCCATCCGCACCGCGCCGCGCCACAGCAACGACAAAGCCATCCCGCGCAAGCACCTCGCGGTCGCGCAGCACAGCCGGGCCAATGTCGCCCACACCGCTGCCGTCCACGAACACGTAGCCGCCGGGCAAACGGTCCAGTTGCCTCGCCCCGTCGGCACCAAACTCGATCGGTGTGCCGTTCTCCACCACAAACACGCGATCCGCCTGCATGCCAATATCCTGCGCCAGCTGCGCGTGCGCCTTCAGCATGCGCAGCTCGCCATGGATCGGCACGAAATACTTCGGCCGCACCAGGCTCAACAACAGCTTCTGCTCTTCCTGACAGGCATGCCCAGACACGTGCACGCGCGCAATCGGGTCGTATTTAACAATCGCCCCCTTCTGGAAAAGACGGTTGATGATGCGATGAATGTACTCTTCGTTGCCCGGGATCGGATGCGCCGAAAGCACGATCGTGTCGCCGGGTTCGACGTTGATGATCTGATGCCGACCAACCGCCATGCGCCCGAGCACCGCGCTCGGCTCGCCCTGCGTGCCTGTGGCCATGATCGCCACCTTGTACGCCGGCATGCGCACCGCTTCCTCCAGCTTCACCAGCATGCCGTCTGGAATGTCGAGATAGCCCATCTTCTGTGCCATCTTGACGTTTTCCTGCATGCTCGTGCCGGCCAACGCCAGCTTGCGCTCATACAAATGGCACACATTCACCACCTGCTGTACGCGCGAGATCAGCGATGCAAATGTCGCCACGATGATGCGGCCCTCGGCATCGCGAAAAATGTGCTCGAACTCCGGCTCAATTTCGCGTTCGCTCGACGTGTGGCCAGGCACCTCGGCATTTGTGCTGTCCGAGAACAGCGCCAACACACCACGGTTGGCAAATTCGGCCAGCTTGCCAAAATTGCTCGGCTTGCCATCCACCGGCGTATGGTCGAACTTGAAGTCACCACTATGTACCACCAGACCAGCCGGCGTCTCAATCGCCAGACCTACGTTATCCGGAATGCTGTGGCACATGCGAAACGTCTCGACCTTGAACGGCGCCACTTCAAACGCACCGTCTACCGGCACCGTGAACAGCTTCGTCCTGTCGAGCAGGCGCGCTTCCTTCAGCTTAACCTCAATAAGGCCGCGCGTAAGTGGAGTCGCGTAGATGGGCGCATCAGGAAATTCACGCACCACGTGTTGAATCGCCCCGATGTGGTCTTCATGACCATGGGTGATCACGATGGCGCGCACCCAGTCTTTTTTGTCTTTCAGATAACCAAAATCCGGAATGACGGCATCGATGCCGTGCATATCTGATTCGGGGAACATCACGCCGGCGTCGACGATCAGGATGTTCTTCCCGTATTCGAACGCCATCATATTCTTACCGACCTCACCGAGGCCGCCGAGCGGAATCCATTTAACAGTTTGAGCCATTGATTAGTACCGAGTTCCGAGCTTCGAAAAAATTTCCGCGTTCCGGGATCCGAGTGTTATTTCCAGTTCGATATGAATAACGAACGACGAGCGCCTGCGGCAATTCTCGGCACTCGGAACCCGGAACTTTTCTCGGTAATCGGAACGCGGTAATCGAAACTTTTTAGAGGGGAATATTCCCGTGTTTGCGCGGCGGGTTGCTGTCGCGCTTGTTTTTAAGCATTTGCAGGGCGTTGATGAGCCGTGGGCGCGTATCGTGCGGCTCGATGACGCCGTCGATGAAACCGCGCGACGCAGCGACGTACGGATTGGCCCACTCATCAGTGTATTCCTGCACAAGTTCGGCCTTGCGTGCGACGGGGTCTTCGGCGTTCGCCAGCTCGCGCCGATACAGAATATTCACCGCGCCGTCGGCGCCCATCACCGCCAGCTCAGCCGATGGCCAGGCCAGCGCCAGGTCGCCGCGCGTGGCGCGCGGACTCAGCACGCAGAACGCGCCGCCATACGCCTTGCGCGTCACAATGTTGATCTTCGGCACCGTTGCCTCACAGTACGCATAAAGCAGCTTGGCACCGTGGCGAATGATGCCGCCATGCTCCTGGCCCACACCAGGCAAAAAGCCCGGCACATCCTCGAAGGTCACGATCGGGATGTTGAAGCAGTCGCAGAAACGCACGAAACGCGCGCCCTTCGCACTGGCGTTGATGTCCAACACGCCCGCCAGCACCGCCGGCTGATTCGCCAGTATGCCCACCGACTGGCCCCCCAGCCGCGCAAAGCCCACAATCAGATTCTGTGCGTAATGCTCGTGCACCTCAAAGAAGCGCCCATCATCGACCACGCTGGTGATGATCTCTTTCATGTCGTACGGCTTGTTCGGATTGTCCGGCACGATGCTGTCAAGCTTTTCATCTGTGCGCAGCGGATCGTCCTTCGTCTGCACTCGCGGCGCCTCTTCCATGTTATTGGAGGGCAGATAGCTCAGCAGCATGCGAATCATGTACAGACAATCGCCTTCGCTGTCCGTCGCAAAATGCGCCACGCCGCTCGTGCTGTTGTGCACCATCGCACCACCAAGCGTCTCGAAGCTGACGTCTTCGTGCGTCACGGCTTTGACTACATCCGGCCCGGTGACAAACATGTGACTGGTGTTCTTCACCATAAAAATGAAGTCCGTCAGCGCCGGCGAATACACGGCACCACCCGCGCAGGGGCCCATGATCGCGCTGATCTGCGGCACCACACCGCTCGACATTGTGTTGCGCAGGAAAATTTCCGAATACCCGACCAGCGACATCAGCCCTTCCTGAATGCGCGCACCACCGCTATCGTTCAACCCGATCAGCGGCGCACCATTCTTCAGCGCCATGTCCTGAATCTTCGTGATCTTGGCCGCATGCGCCGATCCAAGGCTGCCGCCCATGATCGTGAAGTCCTGTGAATATACATACACCAGCCGCCCGTCGATGGTGCCCCACCCAGTCACCACACCGTCCGTCAGCAAATGCTGTCCAGACATGCCAATGCCGGCGCGACTGTTGGTGACGAAGGCGTCAACCTCATGAAACGACCCAGGGTCGAGAAGCAGGTCGAGCCGCTCACGCGCAGTGAGCCGCCCCTTGGCGCGATGCGCCTTCAGTTTGCTTTCGCCACCACCCAACTGGGATTCGGCTCGTAGTTCGCGAAGCTTGTCTGTCTTGTGATTGGACATGAGATAACTTAAATTCGCAGCGCGTCCAAGCGCTGATGACATGCAATGAATCACGACCGATGGTAACACGACGGGAAGAGCAACGGGCAGCGAGCAAGAAACCAGATTTGCCGACCGCTGTCTTTCATCCGTTCACGACCTCAAATCGACAAAACAAAGCAAGATAACCAATCTGGTTAAAGAGTCAGAAGCGTGCACACAACGTCGCACAATTCGCTACTTCCGAATCCACACCAGCACTTCCTCTGCGTGACCTTCAGGTTTGACTTTTTCCCAGGCCTGCTCAACACAACCATCCGCACCGACCACAAAAGTACTGCGCTGAATGCCCATGTATTTTTTGCCGTACATGCTCTTCTCAATCCACACGCCGTAGCGTTCCGCCAGCGTATGGTCGACATCAGCAAGCAGCGGGAAATTAAATCCGTATTTATTTGCGAAGCGCAGTTTGGATTTCGCATCGAGAATGCTCACACCAAAAACACGCACGCCCGCAGCGTCAAAGGCGGCAAGGTTGTCGCGAAAACCACACGCTTCGGCCGTACAGCCGGAGGTGTCGTCCTTCGGATAAAAGAAAAGTACATATCGCTGTCCGTGCAAATCCGCCGAACGAACGGGGCCAACGCTGGACTCGAGCGCAAATTCGGGGGCGGTATCGCCGATTTTCATCATGATGAACTTGTAGACCCCTGTTCAGAACCGGATCGCGCGCTGCGTCGTAACGGCAGCTTCTCCGACGCCCGCGCAGCAAGCGTACGCGCGATGGCTTTGCCCCGCGACAACGCCTGCTCATATACTTCGCGCAACGCGGCGCGGTTCAGTCGCTCACCATAAGCGCACCAGCGACGCACTGCCTCACCCGTGGCATACGTGCCGGCAAACGACACAGCCACCTTCGGCAAAATTCCCAGACCGGGCAACAGGCCAATCAATCCACGCGCTATCTGGCGGAACAAAAACCCACCGCCAACCACAGCCGCCAGCTGCGGCATGATCGTACGGAAATCGGAGGTCAGCCCCATGCTCAACGCAATCTTGTACGCCAGAATCGCCTGGTTTTTCGTCAGAATCACGATGTCGGCCACGTTGAGCGGCAGACCAGTGAGCGGGTTGATCGCCAGCACGCCGGCGCCAAGGCTGTACGCCGCGTTCGTAAACGCCACATCTTCGATCAATGCCGAAGAAACGGTGTGGCGGAACGCCGGCAGATGCCGCGCCAGTCCTACGTCGTCGAGCGCCTTGAGCGCACGCACCCCGCGCACAATGGCGTGTGTCGCCGCTTCGTCGTCGAGCGTGCCATCAATCGTCGGCAACACAACGACGCTCGCCAGCTTCCATTTCGCATGCAGCGTGGATTCAGAAACTTCTCCACCCAGCGCACAGACGAGTGCAGGAATGTGCTGCGCTTCCAGCTCCCGCAACAAATCCAGCTCCCGCAACGCATCGCCCTCGGCAGGTACCAGCAGCACAACGATGTCGGCCAGTGCCAGCGCGTTTTTTTCGTTCAACGGCAGGCTGATCGCCGCACTCGACGGCGGAATGTCATGGTCGCGCTCCCCGCGATACAGCAGCGAGACGAGATGATCAGCCAGCACGGTGTCTCGGCTGGTGACGGCGAAGATGAACTGCGTTTCGGCAACGTTGCGAATGGCGCGCACATCCACTTCGCGCAATACGTCGAGGATGTGGCCAAAGCCGCCGAATGCGTTCAGGGGTTCCAGCGGCGATTTCGACGCCACTTGTTATATCTAGAAAAAGCACAGGACGAATGTCAATAACATCAACCATCCATCCTGTGAATTGACAAGCAGAATCGATGCCTACTTCTGCTCAGGTGTGGTCGTGCTGGCTGTCGTGTTGGCATTCTTGTCGGCTTCATCACCCTGAATTCCACGGCGGAATTCGCGGATGCTCTTGCCGAGTTCGCCGCCGATTTTGCCGATGCGGCCGACGCCGAACAACAGAACGACCACGACCAGAATGATGATGATCTCGGTTGCTCCAATGGGTCCCATGTTTTTACTTCTCCTTACCTTTCAAGTGCTTGCATTCTTGGATTCGCCGCTAAGTGAGTCGCCAAAAGTTCTGGCGGCAGATTCGCCTCCCCCGCTTTGCGGGGGAGGCGAATCTGCCGGACAAAACTTATGGACAGGAACTTAGCGGCGGCGTTCTTATGCATTCTCTGCTAGCCTGAAGATTATAGGCCCCTGTTTTTAGGCTCACAAAGGATTGTGCATTCAGAATTTGAAGCAGACCACAATTGATCTCGCACGAAGTTCGCATGGGAGCGAAGACCACGAATTCATGATGGTCGCTTACGCTGCGCCTACTTGCCCACAATATGCCCAAGCACAAGGTCATGCGCGATGTGCGCCTTGTCTGCACCACGAAATTCGAACGCGTACTCGCTGTGCGTGGTGATGATATGAATCTTGCTGCTCGAAAAGAAACCGCGGCCGGCAAGAATGCTGTTGCTGTCTTCGGCAGCGACGGCCAGCACACGCAAGTACGGCACAGACACAACGGCTTTCATCTTCTGCAGAAATGCCTGGTCATACACAATGATGCGCAGATTCGTGATGCCGAGAAATCCCGTCCCGGTGCCCTTCAAATCGAATACTGCCTCGATTTTCTCGCCAGGCAGCAGCGCCGATGTGATTTTGTCGAGCTGATCTTGTTTATCAAAAATTACGTCTGCCATGTGAAATGCTCCTTGGAGAAATGCTCCTTGCAACAATGATTGCAACCACTCAGGCCCACCTCGGCAACTCCCGCAAAACACGCAATCCCTCCCCTTTCAAAGCAGGGAACATGTTTCGCGTTGAGAGACAGGCTGGCCTGAATGGTTACGAATGATCAGAATACAAATTTGCCACGGACACGCAAAGAATATCATGCCGAAAAAAGAGCGCACCTCAGCCGCGTCGTTACTTCTTCGCCGGCGCCGGCGTCGCATTGGCCGGCGGCGCGCCGGTCTCCAGATATTGCACCGCAGCATCAAGCTGCACGTCCGCCGGCGCTGCATCGGCAGCCACAACCGCATCGGCAACAACGGTGTAGTCCGGCTGAATTCCGACGCCGTGGATGCCGTGATCATTCGGCGTAAACCAGTGCTCAATCGTCACGCGCAGCTGGCCGCCATTCGACAACGTCTGCGGTGACTGCACCGAGCCTTTGCCAAAGGTGAGCTCACCGAAGAGCTTGCCACGGCCGGTATCCTGGATCGCGCCAGCAACGATTTCAGCCGCACTCGCACTGCCACCGTTCACCAGCACCACGAGCGGAATGTCCTGCGCCGCGCCAGCGTCGGTCGTTTCAGTGGTTTTCATCACGCCCTTGTAATCGCGCTCAATCACGAAGATGCCCTTCTTCAGAAACAAGTCGCCCACTTCGGCCGCCTGGCTGAGCAACCCACCCGGGTTGTCGCGCAAATCGAAAATCAGCGCCTTCGGCTTCTTGTCGAGCAACACCTGAACTTCTTCTTTCAACTGCCGGCCGGCCTGCGCACTGAAATCGAACAGGCTGACGTACCCCACGTCCTGGTTCTTCCCCACCATCTTGCTCGTCACCAGCGGAATGATGATCTCGCCGCGCGTGACAACGATTTCGAACGCGCGCGGCTTGTCGGCGCGGCGCAGCATAAGTTTCACTGCGGTGCCCTTCGGCCCGCGCACCAGCGCAGCAACTTCGCTCGTGCCCATGCCAGTGACGTTGCGCCCATCGACGGATTCGATGATGTCGTTCGCCAACACGCCCGCCTTCTCAGCCGGCGAATTTTTGAACACGCGCACAATCTGCACAGCGCCGGTCTTCGTGCTGCGCAGCGACGCACCAATGCCCTCGAAGGTGCCGTTGATGTCCTGCTCCATGATCTTCGCCAGCTTCGGTTCGACATACTGCGTGAACGGATCGCCGAGCGAATTCACCATGCCACGAATCGCGCCATCCGTCAGCGCCGAGCTCGACGGCATGTCGCCATACCACTGCGTGCGCAAACGGCGCAATACGTCGTTCACCAGCACCTGGTCAATGCGGCCGGTGGAAGCCGCAGCATCGCTCGCCGTCGACGCCTCAGAATTGCCGCTGTTCACGAACGAGGCGGCCACATGTTCCAATGGCGCGCCCGGCTGCGTCAACATCACACCGCTGGAAAGCCCCAGCACAAATAACATACCGCCGACGAAAAGGCCGAGCATGATGAGCGCCACGCTCTTGAGAGGAGAAGAAGCAGCAGAGGGAGAAGCAGGGGAAGTATTTGCCATTTGCGATTTACTTCGTCGTATTCTGCCACCATGATCTTGGTGAGAAAAGAAAACTTAACGTTCGTCATCGGTTATTTATCGTCGGTCGTAACTATTCAGGCCTAAATCAGTATTTCCCGCACAACATGTGCGTGTTTCGCATTGGAAAATCGGATGGCCCAAGTCGTTACCATCGGTCACAATCCCGTCGGCAGATCGACGAACAACGTCTCGACGCCGAACATCTGCGACAAATGCTGCGCCAGCACTTGGACGCCGATGGTCTCGGTGTTGTAGTGACCGCCATAAATCACCTTGAGCGGATGCTCAGCAACGGCCTGGAACCACTGATGGCTGGTCTCACCGGTGAGCAGCGTGTCCGCACCAGCAGCAAGCGCCTCGTACATCAGCGTCACACCAAAGCCGCTGCACACAGCGACGCGAAGTGATTCGCCCACACCCTGCACAAGATTGGCTTTGCCAATGCCGCGTTCGACGCGGCGGCGCAGCACCTGCACATCGGTCGGCTTCGGCAGATTCCCAATGAACCCAATCGTGTCGCTCTTGTGGCTGCCCCACGGTTCGATATCGACAAGGCCGGCGATGCGCGCCAGCTGAATATTGTTGCCAACTTCGGCGTGCGCATCGAGTGGAATGTGCGCTGCATATAAATTCAGGCCGGCATCGAATAACGCGCGCAGACGCCGGTGATGTGCGCCCGTCACCTGCAGATGCTCAGACCAGAACAGGCCGTGATGCGTAATGAGCATCTGCGCACCAGCGCGCGTCGCAGCCTCGATCGAGGCCTGACACGCATCGACGGCAAAGGCAATGCGCTCGACGCGTTCGCTCCCCTGCACCTGCAAACCATTGTTGCTGCGGTCGTGATAACGGTCGATTTCCAGAAAGGAATCGAGATGGGAGACGAGATCAGATGTGTTCATTTCGTAACTACTCAGGCCAGCCATTTTTCCAACGCGAAACGCACTATTCTCTCCCCCGAAGGGGGAGAGAATAGTGCGTTTCGCGGGAAATACTGATTTGGGCCTGAGTAGTTACTTCATTTCAAATTTGAATTTCAGATTTCGTAACGACTCAGGCTGCTCTATTTTCCAACGCGAAACGCACGATTCCTCCTCCTGTCCTCCTGTCCTCCTGTCCTCCTGTCTTCCTGTCTTCCTGTCTTCCCAAAGGAAGGAGGAATCGTGCGTTTCGCGGGACATATCGACGTAAGCCTGAGCAGTTACCAGATTTCAAAGTTCAGACGGCAACAGCGCATAAAACGCGGTCGCACGTACAACATCGTCGAGCGGCACCTGTTCGATGGCCGTGTGCGCGTGACGTTCGTCGCCCGGACCGAAGCCGATCGACGGAATGCCAGCCTTGCCGGCCCAGTATGTGCCGTTGGTGCTGAAGTCCCACTTGCCCGTCGCCGCCCGCACGCCGAAGGCGCGCTCGGTCGTCGCCAGCGCCGCCTGCACCAGTGCGTGTGATTCATCGAGCGCCCAGGCCGGAAAATATTTATCGAGTTCCATGCGAAAACCCGTGTAGCTCGGCTCGTCGTAGCGCAGCATTTCGAGCGCGATGTCGGCGCGCGCAGGGTGCCGATCGATGATCGCCTGCACTTCAGCCAGTGCACTTTCGAGCGTGTCACCGAACGTGACGCGCCGATCGATATAGATCGTCGCCTCATCTGGAACCGCGTTCAGGCTGGCCGTGGACACTTTCATGTCGCTGACGGTGATGGTTCCCTTGCCAAGAAATTCGTGCGAACGCAAATGCGCGTCGAGGTCGCGAACGCCGGCAATAACGTCGAGCAGTTTGTAAATTGCGTTGTCGCCGAGCCAGTTGCTCGCGGCGTGCGCGCTGCGGCCGCGCGCTGTGATCTTCATTTCCACACGGCCCTTATGCCCGCGATACACCTGCATGCGCGTCGGTTCGCCAATGACGACAAAGTCCGGGCGCACCTTCGGATCATGCACCGCGAATGAATTCGGCGCGATGCCGTCGCACCATTCCTCCATGTTGCCGAAGTAGTACGCCGTCCAGCCGTCGAGCAGCCCGAGGTCGCGCGCAAAAGCCAAACCGTAGATCATGCCGGGCGTGCTGTTCTTTTCATCGCATGCGCCGCGCGCATAGAGCACGCCGTTTTCGACCTTGCCTTCGAATGGGTCACACGCCCACTGGCTGCGGTCGCCGATGCCGACGGTATCGATGTGCGAATCGAACACGATGCAGCGCGAGCCGGAGCCGATGCGGCCGAGGATGTTCCCCATCACGTCGAAGCGGACCTCATCGAAGCCGAGCGCGCGCATCTCCTGCGCGCAGCGTTCGCCGACGGGGCCGATCTGCGAATCCATGCTGGGAATGGCGCACAACTCGCGCATGAAGCGCACAATAGCCGGGCGGCTGGCTTCGATGCGCTCGTTGAGCGCACGCACAGTTTCGTCGATGCTGGACATACTGGACATGGACGTAGTTGTAACACGGACGCAACGACTCAAGGGGTCCATTCGCCAAAAGGGGCAAACTTTCGACCGCCGGCGATCGGCACTGATTGGAATCCGCGAAACGTGCTATCTCCCTCCCCCAAAGTGGGAGGGAGATAGCACGTTTCGCGGGATTGACCAACGATGGGCCGCACGCGATGACGGATGACCCAATCGCCCCTTTTGGCGAATGCACCCGACTCAAGATGGATCCATGTATCCGGAATTGAAGGCAAAAACCACAAGACGGTTTCGCACAAAACATTCATGCTTGTAACTACTCAGGCCAGCTATTTTTCCAACGCGAAACACACTATCCTCTCCCCCTTCGGGGGAGAGGATAGTGTGTTTCGCGGGAAATACTGATTTGGGCATGAGTAGTTACTCATGCTTTCATTTCGCAGGCGTTCGGCACAACAAACCTACGCAATGGCAGCGACGCGCAATTCACACGGTCCATCCGTTGGAGTTTTTGCAGATCAATTGACACGTCGCTTTTGATCTCTAGAATTGTGTTTCCTTTCCCGCAAAACGACATGATGAACGACCCCACCGCCCTTCAAATTTCACAGGTGAGCAAGACTTTCGTCATGCGCGATCGCTCAGTGCAGGCGCTGACGCCGATCGACCTCACCGTCAAGGCGGGCGAATTCGTCTGTCTGCTCGGCGCCAGCGGCTGCGGAAAATCGACGCTGTTGAGCCTAATCGCCGGGCTTGAAGCACCAACGACCGGCGTAGTCACTGCAGGCGACGCACCGGTCGTCGGACCAGGCATAGATCGCGTGATGATGTTCCAGGACGCGGCATTGTTTCCTTGGCTGACGGTGCAGGAGAACGTGGAATTTCCGCTGCGCCAAGCCGGCCACAGTAAAGCCGTTCGCGCCGCCACCGCACGCGAATGGATCGAGCGTGTGCATCTGGCTGGATTCGAACGCAGCGCGGTGCATCAGTTGTCGGGCGGCATGCGCCAGCGCGTCGCGCTGGCGCGCTCGCTGGCGATCAATCCGGCAATGCTGCTCATGGATGAACCATTCGGCGCGCTCGATGCGCTCACGCGCGACAGGCTGCACCATGAGCTGGAAAAACTCTGGTCAGCCACGCGTAAGACAATCCTCTTCGTCACACACAACGTGCGCGAGGCAGTAGCGCTGGGCGATCGTGTGCTGGTGTTTTCGCCGCGCCCTGGCCGCATCCTCGGCGAATTTCGCATCGACCTGCCGCGGCCGCGCTCGCTCGAAGACATGGCCGTCATCAAAAAGACAGCAGAGGTCATGGATGTGCTGCGCGGTGCGCTGGAGGCGGCGCCGGGCGAACTCGAAGGCGCGTTCATTTAGCCGGAAAATAAGATCTGCTGAAATGTCAATACAAAAGACGCCCGCACTCACCACGCGCGCAACCCACACCACACTCACGCGCCGTGTGATTTTCTTCGCCGCGATTTTGATCGTATGGGAATTGGTCGCACGCAGTGGAATCTGGGAGTCGTATCTTTTTCCCGGTCCTCTCGTCGTCGGGCGCACGCTGATCGACGGCATCGTCGAAGGTGAATATCTCCACGCAGCGTTGATCAGCCTGCAGCGCATCGTCATCGGCTACGGCATCTCGCTCGTCCTCGGCATGAGCATCGGCGCGCTGATTGCGCGCAATTCGATTCTGGAAGACACCATCGGTTCGCTGGTGGTGGGCCTGCAGGCGCTGCCGAGCGTCTGCTGGCTGCCGCTCGCGATTCTATGGCTCGGGCTGAGCGAACGCGCGATCCAGTTCGTCATCGTCATGGGTGCACTGTTCTCGATCATCCTCGGCGTGCGCGACGGGATCCGCAACACGCCGCCGATTTTCGTGAAGGCCGCGCGCAATCTGGGCGCCACAGGATTTACGCTGTATGTGCAAGTGATCATCCCGGCCGCATTGCCATCGATCGTCGCCGGCCTGAAACAGGGCTGGGCCTTTGCATGGCGCTCGCTGATGGCGGCCGAGCTGTTGTTCTTTTCGCTCAGCCTCGGCAACCTGCTGCAGACCGGACGCGACTTCAACGACGCCGCCGGCGTCATGGCCGTGATGATGCTGATCATCGCGGTGGGCGTGACGGTCAACCAGCTGATCTTCGCGCCGATCGAGCGGCGCATCGGCGAACGATGGGGATATGCCGCCGCATCGAACTAACGAATCATGACGACACAGGAACCAACCCACGATCTCTCCGCCATCGCCGCCGCCGTCGGCGCACAGGATTTGTCCGGCGCGCTGCACTGGATGGCCGAACACTTTCCCGGCGGGCTGGCGTTTTCGACGTCGCTCGGCCAGGAGGATCAGGTCATCACGGATGCGATCTTCCGCAACAAGCTCGATGTGCGCATATTCACGCTCGACACCGGCAGGCTGTTCGCCGAAACGTACGAGTTGATCGATGCCACACGTCAGCGCTACGACGCCCGCATCGACGTGTTCACACCCGATGCGGCGCTGCTGCAGAAGCTCACGACCGAAAAAGGCTTCCACAGCTTTTACGAGTCGGTGGAAAACAGGAAAGAGTGCTGCCACGTGCGCAAAGTTGAACCGCTCACGCGCGCGCTGCACGGCGCACAGGTATGGGTGACTGGCTTGCGCGCCGAGCAGTCTGCCAATCGCCAGGCGATGCGCATCGTCGAATGGGACGCCGGCTACGGCCTGATCAAATTCAATCCGCTGATCGCGTGGTCGTACGCAGATGTGCTGGAATACATCCGCGCTCATGATGTGCCCGATAATCCATTGCATCGCCGCGGGTTTGTCAGCATCGGCTGCGCACCGTGCACGCGTGCGATCGAGCCGGGCGAAGATCCGCGCGCCGGGCGCTGGTGGTGGGAAACATCAAAAAAAGAATGCGGACTGCACAGATCATCATGATGAAAAACAGCATTGCTGCATCACCAATATTTGCCGACGGACAAGCGCAGGCCGCTGCCTTTCCGTACGAACTCGCCGATGAGGCCATATACATCCTGCGCGAAACTGCTGCGCAGTTCGAACGTCCAGCGATTCTGTTCTCCGGCGGCAAAGACTCCATCGTCATCGCCCATCTCGCCATGCGCGCCTTTGCGCCCGCCCGCCCACCCTTCCCACTCTTACACATCGATACCGGCCACAACTTCCCCGAGACCCTCACGTTTCGCGATCGCCTCGTCGCAGAGCTCGGCTTCGACCTCATCGTGCGCACCGTGCAGGATTCAATCAACCGCGGCCGCGTTCGCGAGGAATCCGGCAAATACGCCAGCCGCAACGCATTGCAGACCGTCACCCTCCTCGATGCCATCGAAGAACTCAAATACGATGCATGCATCGGTGGTGCCCGCCGCGACGAAGAAAAAGCCCGCGCCAAGGAGCGCGTCTTCTCCGTCCGCAACGAGTTTGGCCAGTGGGACGCCCAGCGCCAGCGCCCCGAACTCTTCGACATGTACAACGGCCGTATCGCCCCAGGCGAAAATGTCCGCGTGTTTCCTATTTCGAACTGGACCGAGCTCGACGTCTGGAATTTCATCCGCGAACAGCACATCGCCCTGCCCTCGATTTATTTCGCGCACGAGCGTGACGTCTTTGATCGCGACGGACTAATCTGGGCCGACTCACCTTTCATCAACAAGACACCTGACGAACAGCCCTACCGCACCGTCGTCCGCTTCCGCACCGTCGGAGACATGACCTGCACCGCCGCCGTCCGCTCCGACGCCACTGCGCTCGACGATGTCATCACAGAGATTCGCTCCGCCGAAATTTCTGAACGCGGCGCCCGCATCGACGACAAACGCTCCGAAGCTGCCATGGAGAAACGTAAGCGCGACGGCTATTTTTAAGGTAATTTAAGCTTCGCACTGAATCACGCAATGGATATTCTGAGAATCGCCACCGCAGGCTCCGTCGACGACGGCAAAAGCACGCTTATCGGCCGCCTGCTCTATGACACCCGCTCTGTGCCGAAAGACAAGCTCGATGCCATCGACGCCGCCAGCAAGCGCCGCGGAGTGGATTTTCTCGACCTCTCACTCCTCACCGACGGCCTCATCGCCGAACGAGAACAGGGCATCACCATCGACGTCGCACACGTCTACTTCAGCACGCCGACGCGCAAATACATCATCGCCGACACACCCGGCCATTTCGAATACACTCGCAATATGGTCACCGGCGCATCTACCGCCGAAGTTTCAGTGATCCTCATCGACGCGCGCAACGGCATCGTCGAACAGACCGCGCGGCACTATGCCATCGCATGCATGCTGCGCATCCCGCACGTCATCGTCTGCGTCAACAAGATGGACCTGCTCAGTTACGACCACGCACGCTTCGACAACATCGTCGCGCAGTTTCGTACGCAGTTCACTGCCCTCAAGCCGGCTGCACAGCGGCTCGATTTTCTGCCCGCTTCTTCGCTGCACGGCGAAAATGTCACCCGCAGTTCACCACACATGCCGTGGTACACAGGTCCCACACTGCTGGAAATGCTCGAAGTTGCCGAGTCGCATCAGCCTCGCCACTTCGCCGCTCGCATGCAGGTGCAGACCGTCATTCGCCCGCGCACAGACGCGCTGCATGATTTCCGCGGCTATGCCGGCCGCATCTCCTCCGGCACATTCGCCGTCGGCGATGAAATTCTCGTGCTGCCCAACGAGCGCCGCACCCGCATCACCCGCATCCAGCGCTTTGGCGCCGACATCGAACGCGCTAAAGCCGGCGACTCCGTCACGATTCTGCTCGCCGACGACATCGACATCAGCCGCGGCTCCACCTTCTGCACATCCGATGCCGCACCCGACGCACGCCGCGAATTGCGCGCCCGCATCTGCTGGCTTGACCGCACTCCGCTCGAGAATGGCAAGACTTACGTACTTCAGCACGGCATACAGCGCATGCGCGCCAAACTCGCACATCTCGAGTCCATCCTCGACGTCGTCGCTCAAACCGAAAGTGCAAATCCCGCAGCGCTCAAACTCAACGAAATCGGCATCGCCTCGCTGCGCCTCGCACAACCCGTCTACGCCGACGTCTACGCCGACGTCCCCACCAACGGCGCATTCATCCTCATCGATGAATGGAGCAACACCACCGCCGGTGTGGGATTCGTGCTGTAAATCAGAAAAAAGGTACCTACTCAGGCCAGCCATTTTTCCAACGCGAAATATGTTGCTTTTCTCCGGGGCTTTTCTCCGAAATGAGAAATAATGCCTCTCACGGGAAATACTGACATAGGCCCGAGCAATTAAAAAAATCACAACCATGTCAAATGTAAACGTCGAGCAAGTCAAACTCGAAAGTCGCGGACTACGTGGACCACTGGATGTCGACATCGAAAATAGCGATGCCTTCCTCAGCGAAGCCGGCAAGGTGCTGATCAAATTTCACGGTTCGTACGAACAAACCAACCGCGATCAGCGCGGCGCTGTGGAAAAAGAATATTCGTTCATGATTCGCTCGAAGCTGCCCGGCGGCAAACTTACGGCCGAACAGTACATCACACACGACGACATCGCGTCGGAGTACGGCAACGAAACGCTGCGCATCACCACGCGCCAAGGCATTCAATTTCACGGCGTCATCAAAAGTGATCTGCGCAACACCATCCGTGCGCTGAACCACAAGCTCGTCACCACCTTCGGCGCATGCGGCGATGTGGTGCGCAACGTGATGTGCTGCCCGGCGCCGACGCGCGATCCACAACGCCTGATCGTGCAGCGCCTCGCCGACGAACTGAGCGCCGCCACGCTGCCACGCACGCGCGCGTATCACCAGATCTGGCTCGAGGGCGAATCGATCGTGCAGGACGAGGAGGACAAACTCTACGGACAAACGTACCTGCCACGAAAATTTAAGGTCGGCATCGCCTACGCCGGCGACAACTGCGTCGACGTTTTCACCAACGACGCCGGGTTGATCGCGCTCTTTGACGAAGCGAATACGCTGATCGGCTTTAACGTCGTCGCGGGCGGCGGCATGGGCCTGACGCACAACAATGACGAGACCTTCGCGCGTCTCGCCGACATCGTCGGCTTCGTCGCACCGGAGCACGCGCTCGAAGTCATCAAAGCCATCGTCACTGTGCACCGCGACTTCGGTGACCGCACGAATCGCAAGCACGCGCGCCTGAAATACGTGCTGCAGGAGTGGGGGCTGGAGAAATTCCGCACCGAACTGCAAAGCCGCGTATCTTTCCCCATCCACGATCCGCAGCCGATGCCCGACTTCGCCGTCGACGATCACCTCGGCTGGAATGACGTTGGTGACGGCACGTGGTGTGTTGGCCTGCCCATCGACAGCGGCCGCATTGCAGACCGCGGCGTCAGTCGCCTGCGCAGCGGCCTGCGCCACATCGTCGAACAATTCCGCCCGTCCGTGCGGCTGACCGCGCAGCAGAACATCCTGCTCGCCGACATCCGCGCCGAGGACCGCGCCGCCATCGAAGCGCAGCTCGACGAATACGGCATCGTCACCGTCGATCACATCACCGGCCTGCGCCGCAACAGCCTCGCCTGCCCGGCGCTGCCGACCTGCAGCCTTGCCATCACCGAAGCCGAGCGCGTACTCCCACACGTCATCGACGACATCGAAGGCATACTCGAAGAGACAGGCCTGATCCAGGAGCCGATCGTCCTGCGCATGACCGGCTGCCCGAACGGCTGTGCGCGGCCATACGTCGCCGAGCTTGCGCTTGTTGGCCGCAGCCTGAACAAGTACGTAATCTACCTGGGTGGCAATGTGGCTGGCACACGCCTGGCGCGCCCGTTCCTCGACGTCGTGCCGATCGACAAAATCGGCGCCACGCTCAAGCCAGTGTTCGAACACTTCCGTGCCGAACGCAAGCCGGCCGAAGCATTCGGCGATTACTGCGACCGCGTCGGGTTCGAATATCTCAAGAGCTTCACGAGCGTCGCAAAGTAAATGAACTTCTATCCGATCTATCTCGACCTGCGCGGGCGCAGCGTGCTCGTCGTCGGTGGCGGACCGATCGCCACCGGCAAGGTGCACGGCTTTCTTGAGGCTGGCGCGCAGGTGACGGTAGTCGCTCCAGAAGTGAGTGCGGCAATTCAAAGCCGCAGCGAAGCGGGCGAACTGCATTGGTTTGCCCGCACCTTCAATGACGCTGACATCGAAGACATGTTTATCGTCATCGGTGCAACGGATGACAAAGCGCTCAACGCGCGCGTGTATCAGCTCGCCAGCGCGCAGCAGCGCGTAGCCAACGCCGTCGACGATCTCGACAACTGCAACTTCATCGCGCCCGCCATTGCGCGACGCGGCGAGCTGCAAGTGGCCGTGTCCACCGGCGGCGCAAGCCCGGCGCTGGCCAAGCAAATCCGCGATCGCATCGAGCTGGAATTGCTCACCGAGGATGCCGCAACACTAGCGGATTTTCTGCGCAGCTGGCGCCCGGCCGTGAAGGACACAATTCCAACCTATCAGCGGCGGCAGGCATTCTGGGAAGGTGTGCTCGAATCATGTGCGCCGGCGCTGCTGGCCGCTGGCGAATCCGAATGCGCCGCCGACGTGATGCGCATCTGCCTCGCGCGCTCGACGCAGCAGCACGATGCACACGCGCGCTGCGCCGCACATCCCGAGCACACCGCGCGGTGCCGCGCATGCAAAGGGGTTTGACATGAACAACGGCCGCCTCATCCTCGTCGGCGCCGGGCCCGGCGATCCGGATCTGATCACAATCCGCGGCATGCGTGCGCTGCAGCAAGCCGATGTTGTGCTCTACGACCGGCTGGCTCATCCCGATCTGCTTGCATATGCGCCATCGCACGCCGAACGCATCGACGTCGGCAAAGCACCTGGCAAGGGCGGCACACCGAAGCAACAGCACATCAACGCGCTGCTCGTCGAACATGCGCGTGCCGGGCGAATCGTGGTGCGGCTGAAGGGTGGCGACCCATTCGTCTTCGGCCGCGGCGGCGAGGAAATTCTGGCCGCGCGCGCGGCGGGCATCGCTGTGGAAATCATCCCCGGCGTCACCTCAGCAATCGCCGTACCTGAAATGGCATTCATTCCGGTGACGCATCGCGGCGTGGCCGCCGCATTCGGCGTGTTCTCAGCGCACGCAGCCGCCGACGACGCCGCACCTGCGCCCGACGGCGCGCATATCGACTGGTCCATCGCCGCACGCATGCCGACCACAATTTTTCTGATGGGCGTCGAAGCACTGCCCGTCATCGCCGCGCGCATGATCGAACACGGCCGCAGCGCAGACACAGCCGTCGCCGTGATCGAGCGCGGCGCCACGCCGGAGCAACGCGTCATCGTCGGCACGCTGCAGAACATCGTCGCCGCGTGCGCCGACGTGCGCCCGCCGGCCACCATCGTGGTGGGCGAAGTCGTGCAGCTGCGTGACGCACTAAATTCCGCCGCCGTCCTCAAAGCCTGATTTCACTTTGATGCCTTCGGTCACCACGCGCTTATTCAGCACAGATGACAGCATGACTGAGGCTGTGACCTGGCCAAAGCGCACGAAGTGATCGACCACGTTTTCGAGCTGCCACAGTGATGGCACGGCAACTTTCAGAATGTACGAATCCGCACCGGTGCCACGATGGCATTCGAGGACTTCCGGCACCGACCGAACCACGCCGAGCAATTCGGTCACCGGCCCGTGTACAGAGATACGAAGAAAAGCAGTGATGCCATACCCCAGGCTGCTCAAATTAATTTCGGCCCGATAGCCGGCGATAACGCCCATGCTTTCCAGACGGTGAATACGCTCCGCAGCGGCAGGGCGCGATAAATGAATGGTGCGGCCCAGCTCGGCGTACGACAGCCGCGCATCCTTCTGTAATTCACTAAGGATGATCCAGTCTGTCTCGTCAAGTTGGCTACGAAGATCGTCACTCATGCAAAGATCACTTTACGCGAATTACACGTTCATGAAAAGAAAATAAGCATCGAAACGTTCGTCATTCACGCATCATTCATGCGAAATGAAGAAGATGAAGAAGCTGGGGAAGAGTTTCGGATTGCAGATTGCGGTACGGTAAGCGTCCATCTGCCGTCCATCTGCCGTCCATCGTCTTCTCAAAACGAGTGTATCTGCTGTTGAGAGCGAGTTGCATTTCCTCACGCGAGGCCGGCCATCTGAATCTGCCCCAAGCCGCGGATGCGCCCCTCAGAACCACGCGATCAGCTTCGGCACGAAAATCAGCGCGCCGACGACGACGGCGGTTACGGCAGTAACCAGTACGGCGGCGGCGGCGCAGTCCTTTGCAGCGCGCGCAAGCGGATGAATCTCGGGCGAAGTTTTGTCGACGATGGCCTCGAGCGCGGTGTTGATCAGCTCCGCCTGCCAGACCAGCCCGATCGTGATTACGAGCGCGACCCATTCACCCCTCGACGCGCGCAACACGAAGCCGGCCACGATCACACCGAGCGTGACCGCGGCATGGGTGCGCATGTTGCGCTGTGTATTCAGCGCCAGGCGCACCCCGTTCGCGGCATGACGCAGGGAGCGCAGGAAAGAAGGGGAACGGGAAGACATTGGAATTTCAGATTTCAGATTAGGGAGTATGTTCTTCAATCTAAAATCTAAAATCTAAAATCTAAAATCTGGAAACTTTCTACTCAACCCTCGCCACCACCCCTTTCAGGTATTCCGATTCCGGATAGCTCAGCAGCACCGGATGATCGCTCGCCTGCGAGAGACGCTCGACGATGCGCACATTGCGGTGCGCTTCCAGCGCCGCGACGGCGATGCTCTGCTGAAAAAGCGCTGCATCGACGACGCCACTACACGAAAACGTGGCCAGCACACCGCCGGGCCGCACGAGCGCGAGTGCGGCGCGATTCAAATCTTTATAAGCGCGCGTGGCCCGTTCGAGCTGTGACGGCGTATGCGCATACTTGGGCGGATCGAGCACCACAACGTCGAAGAGCTCCCCGGCGGTGCGCCGATGGCGCAGGTCTTCAAGCGCATCGGCGACCACATGGGTTACTTCACTGACGCCGTTGAGTTCGGCGTTGGTGCGCGCAAGGGCGAGCGCGTCCTGCGACGAGTCCACGTTCGTGACATGCTGCGCGCCGGCGGCAAGGGCGTACACCGAGAAGGCGCCACTGAAGCTGAATGAGTTCAGCACGCGCGCGCCACGGCAATAGGCCGCCACACGCCGCCGATTGTCGCGCTGATCAAGATAGAAGCCGGTCTTCTGGCCGCTGCTCAGATCGACGAGGAAACGCAGCCCACCCTCACGAATTTGTACCGATGCCGGGCCAGACGCAGATTCGCGCTGTTGCGCACGCACCAGGCGCATGTTGTTGCCCAGCTCAGAGCGCAACCGCTCCTCGTCGATGCGTTCGAGGACGCGCGCGGCGCCGGTGCTTTCCTGCAGCGCCGAAACGATGATGTCGCGCACGCGCAGCGCGCACAGCGCCGAAAACTCGACGACGATCTGGCCGGCATATTCATCGGCAATGACGCCCGGCAATCCATCGCTTTCTCCGAAGACAAGGCGGCGTGCATCAGTCTCGGCCAGCAGTGGATCGACATTCCGGCGCGCGATGGCAGCGGCGACGCGCGCACGCCAAAAAGCCTCATCGACCACCTCGTCGCGCCGCCAGGTCAGCAGCCGTACGACGATCGGCGACAGGCGATTCAGCACGCCGCGAGCGAGCCATTCGCCCTTGTTGTCTTGCACATCAACTACATCGCCATCGGACGGCCCGCCGTCAATCGACTTAACGGCGCCGCTGAACAGGCGCGGATGATGGGCGCGGACGCTTTTATCGCGGCCGCTCTTGAGGGTGAGGGTCTTCGTTTGGTCTGAAATCGTAACAATCCTTGCGAACTCAATCACAACTACTCAGCATCAGGTCAATATTCCGCACAAAATTCCCACAAAACATGCCGTGCCTTTATCTCTGTCCATCTCTTTTCTATAAACCCTTTTCTATAAACCCTGTCCTATAAACCCTGTCCTATAGAAAGGCCCTATAGAAAGACTCTTATAGAAAGACTCTATAGAAAGGCTCTAAAAAAAAGCTCTAAAAAAAGGCTCTAAAAAAAGGCTCTAAAGAAGTAACGATTCAGGCCTAAGCCTAAATCAGTATTTCCCACAAAACACGTGATTCTGTCCCCTATGGGGAAAGAATCACGTGTTTTGCGTTAGACAACATGTTTTGCAACGAAAAATCGTGCAACCTGAGTAGTTGCGCTAAATTACGAACGAAAGCGCGAGCATCACCACCACCATGCTGATGAAGATGATAAAAGTGCGGCGCAGATCGCCAATCACTTCCTTGTATTCGAAGCGCATGTCGAGCGGAATGGCGGTATCGCCGGTGACAGATGCGACAGCAGTGGCCACATCTGGAGCAGCAGCACCAGATGCAACGAAATAAGCCTCGGGAGGCAGGTTGGGCGTGCGAAGGCGGCGGGATTTCTTAGACATGGTAATCATTTGATCGCAGTTCGGTGATAAACCGAACCGCGGCTATTTTGTACCGACAGCGAACACCTCGCGCTGGAAGAACCACGCGAAAGGAATCCAGTTGAACGCGATATGGCGCAACGCACTCAGCACGGCGCCTTCGCCACGATTCTGCGGCGGCGTATCCAGCCAGACGCGCACAGCGCGAAAGCCGGCCTTGAGCAGCACACGGCGCATGCGCAGAATGTCCTGCTCATTGACGTGCACTTCGGTGTTGATTTCGACGTTGAGCGCGCGCGGATTGGCGGGATATTTCGCGCCATGGCCCATCACAGAACGGACAGCGCGCACAACCGGATACGCGTATGCGTCGTACCAGCGATTCGGCGCAGTATGCACGATGATGCGACCACCGGGCTTCAGCACGCGCTGCACTTCGTGCAGACAAGCATCGAGCTCCCACGGATGCAGGTGTTCGACGACGTCGAACATCAACACGCGATCGAAGGATTCGCTGGCGAAGGGCAGAGATTTCGCATCCGCACGGCCGAGGCCGTAAGAGCCGGATTCGTCCTGCATCACGCGATGCGTCATGGCGACGGCGACGCGCGCATAATCGACGCCAATACTGACGGCGCCGAGGCGCGCCACATGGCGCACGATCTCGCCGCGGCCGCAGCCCAGGTCGAGCACGCGCATGCCGGGTTCGACGGAGGCGAATTCAAACGCCTGCCGCAGCCGCCGAGAGAGATGCTCACCTTCGGACGAATTGAATTCCTCGTACCCCTCACACGCCGTTAGAAAATAGGTTTCGTCGTAGAGGTCGGAGGACAGGGGTTTTTCGCGGGATTCGTTGCTCATGACGGGCTTGCCGGCGTATTCTACCGTTCGACGGAGGAAGTGCTACCATCCCGCCCATGCCTCACCCACTCACCGGAAAAACCATCATCATCACCGGCGCCAGCTCCGGCATCGGCGCCGCCACAGCGCGTGCACTCGCCGCACTCGGCTGCAACCTCGCCCTCGCCTCGCGTTCGGTCGAGAAGCTCGACGCACTCGCGCGCGAGATCGGTCCGCAGGCGCTCGCCATCCCCACGGACGTCACCCGCGGCGATGACGTGCGCGCGCTGATCGAGCGCACGCTCGCCCACTTCGGCCGCATCGACGTGCTCTTCGCCAACGCCGGCGTCTATATTCCCGGCCAGGCCGCCGACGGAGACCCGGAAGCGTGGGCCAATCTGATGAACGTCAACGTCGATGGCGTGCTGCGCTGTGCCCACGCGGTGCTGCCACACATGATCGCGCAGCACTCCGGCGACATCCTCGTCACCAGCTCAATCTCCGGCTTCATCGACATCCATTGGGAGCCGATCTACAGCGCGTCCAAGCACGCCGTCCAGGGGTTCGTCCACACGCTGCGCCGCCAAGTCGCCACACACAACATCCGCGTCGGCTCGATTGCGCCCGGCATGGTCGCCAATGAACTGTGGGGCTTCCACGATGCGGCGGACATCGACCGACAAATCGCACAGCACGCCAGTCTGCGCTCCGAAGATGTGGCGGCCGCAGTAATTTTCATGCTGTCGCAACCGCCGCACGTGACGATTCGCGATCTGGTCATGCTGCCGCAGAATCAGGACCTGTGAGATTTCAGATTTCGTAACTACTCAGGCCCAAATCAGTATTTCCCGCGAAACACACTATTCTCTCCCCCTTCGGGGGAGAGAATAGTGTGTTTCGCGTTGGAAAAATGGCTGGCCTGAGTAGTTACCAGATTTCAGATTTCAGATTTCAGATTGAAGATTTCAGATTTCAGATTTCAGATTTCAGATTGAAGATTTCAGATTTCAGATTGAAGATTTCAGATTGAAGAAGCCAAATCTGAAATCTGAAATCCGATATCCATATAATTTTGACTGCATGTCGAAACTCTCCTGCGCCGTCATCGGCGGCACCGGCTACACAGGCGGCGAACTGCTGCGTCTGCTCGAAGCGCATCCGAACGCCCATGTCACCCAGATCACCTCGCGCAGCCGCATGGGCGAATTCGCACACACGGTTCATCCCAATCTGCGTGGCACTGCGCATGGGCAGCTGCAGTTCATCCGACCCGACGATGTGCAGCCCTGTGACGTGATTTTTCTGTGCCTCCCACACGGCGAAGCCAGCACACAAATCGACAAATGGGCCGCACTTGCCGAAACCATCATCGATCTGAGCGCAGATTTTCGACTGCGCGACATGCAAGCCTACAAACGCTGGTACGGCGAAGATCACCCCGCCCCAGCCTGGGCCGAACGCTTCATCTACGGCCTGCCCGAGCTCACCCGCGCCGAACTGCGCGGTGCGCGCTACGCCAGCGGCGTCGGTTGCAACGCCACCGCCACGAATTTGGCACTGCTGCCACTCGTGCGCGCCGGGCTGCTCGACCCGGCCATGCCCATCATCGCCGACATCAAGGTTGGCTCGTCCGAGGGCGGTGCGGTCGGCAATGATGGCTCGCATCACCCCGAACGCAGCGGCGCCGTGCGCCCGTATGCGCCCGTCCAGCATCGCCACTGTGCCGAAGTCGAACAGACCTTCCGCACGCTCGGCGGGGTGCCGCCAAGCGTCTACATGACGATTACGTCGATCGAGATGGTTCGCGGCGCCGCCGCAGCCGTGCACTGCTTTTTAAAGGACAAAGTGCAGGAAAAAGACCTCTGGAAAGCCTTTCGCTCCTGTTATAAGGACGAGCCATTCGTACGCATCGTCAAGACGAACACCGGCATCTTCCGCGCACCTGAACCGAAAATCCTGGCCGGCTCGAACTGGGCCGATGTGGGCTTCTATCTGGCGGACGACGGGCGCAAGGTCACGCTGCTGAGCGCCATCGACAACCTCGTCAAGGGCGCCGCCGGCAGTGCCGTGCAATGCCTCAATCTCATGCGCGGCTTCGACGAACGCGCCGGCCTCGGGTTCCCCGGTCTGCATCCGTGATACACACCATCGTCAGCCGTCCGCTTTCGTGCTATCATTTTGGCCATTCGATTAGCACTCACATGGCACGACTGCCAAAGAGTGCCAGGTGACGCGTACGAACTATGGCTGAGTTGTCCTCACGTCAACAAACCATTCTCGGACTGGTCGTCAAGCATTACATTGCGACGGCACAGCCGGTCGGATCGAGGACGTTGCTCGAAAATTACCTCGATCTGCAGGTCTCCAGCGCCACAATTCGCAACGAAATGGCGGTGCTGGAAGAGATGGGCTATCTAACGCATCCGCACACCTCTGCGGGGCGCATACCGACGGACAAAGGCTACCGCTATTTCGTCGAACGGCTGCTGGGCGACATCGAGCTGTCTGCCACTGAACGCAACACGATCCGGCATCAGTTTCATCAGGCGCGCTTGGAAATGGCGCAATGGATGCAGCTGGCGGCGGCCGTGTTGGCGCGTTCGCTGCGCGGCGCAGCGCTGATCACCGCCCCGAAAATGGACAAGCCGCGGCTGCGTCAGCTCAGCCTGCTGTCCACCCAGGCACAGCGCGCGCTGATGGTCGTCGTCTTCCAGGGCGGCAACGTGCTGAATCGCAGCCTGACGTTCAGCGAGCCGACTTCGCCCGAGCTGCTCATCCAGCTCGCCAACAAGTTGAACGCCGCCTTCGAAAACCTCGACGGCGACGGAATTCGGCGCAAACTGACTGATTTCACCGATTTCGAACGGGAAGTGGTGCAGCATCTGCTGCAACTGCTGTTGCGCGACACGGACGTGAACCCGCAGCAAGTCTTCCGCGACGGCCTGTCGGAAGTGCTGCAAGAGCCGGAATTCGAGCGCAGCAGCGAGGCCAACGCCCTCGTCAACGCACTCGAACAACCCAGCTTCCTCGCCGAAGTGCTCGAAGCGCCCATCGGCACGGTGCAGGTCGTCATCGGCGGAGAAGGGCGCTGGCAGGAGTTGAGCACCTGCAGCCTGGTGCTGGCCAAATACGGCGTCGCAGGCTTCGCTACCGGCGCCCTCGGTGTGCTCGGGCCGACGCGCATGCCGTACGGCCGCGCAATCAGCACAGTGCGCTATGTTGCTGACCTGATGAGTGACATGGTCAGTGATTTATACAGCGAATGAATTGCCCATGCCCCTGCGGGGCAACGGGCAAAACAGGAACGGGAAAACGTTATGGAGCAGAATACAGAACCCATCACGGATGCGGGCGCGGCACAGGCCGACGCAACGCAGGCCACCGCACCCAGCGCCGAGCTGGAAAAGGCGCGGGCCGAAGCCGCTACCAACCTTGACGGCTGGCAGCGCTCGCGCGCCGAATTCGCCAACTATAAGAAACGCATCGAGGCGCAAAACGCCGAGCTGCGCAGCCTCGCCGTCAGCAGCCTCGTCGCCCGCATGTTGCCAGTCCAGGACGATTTCGACCTGGCAGTGCGCAACCTGCCCGAAACGCTGCGCAACGAGACATGGGTCGTCGGCGTGCTGCACATTTCTCGCAAACTAGCAGCCTTGCTCGAGGGCGAAAATATCAAGCCGATCGACGCCGCCGCCGGCATCGCCTTCGACCCGGCGCTGCATGAGGCCGTCACACACGACGCTGACCCCAGCGTGCCCAGCGGGCACATCATCGAAGTCCTGCGCACCGGTTATCGCATCGGCGAACGTGTGCTGCGGCCGGCACTTGTGCGCGTCGCGCAGTAATCACTTTTTTCACTTTTCACCTTTATCTGGAGTGTTATGGCAAAAATCATCGGAATCGACCTGGGTACCACCAACAGCGTGGTCGCCGTAATGGAAGGCGGCGAGCCAACCGTGATCACCAGCGCCGAAGGCTCGCGCCTGATCCCGTCCGTCGTCGCCGTCAACCCGAAAAACAACGAGCGCATCGTCGGCCAGGTAGCAAAACGCCAGGCCGTCACCAACCCTGAAAACACAATTTTCTCGGTCAAGCGCTTCATGGGCCGCAAGTTCAGCGATGCCGAAGTACAGAAAGCACTGAAGGTGGTTCCTTATAAGGTCGTCGCAGCGCCCAACGGCGACTGCCGCATCGTCATGGGCGGCAAGGAGCATTCGCCGCAGGAAATCAGCGCCATGGTGCTGCAGAAGATCAAGGCCGACGCCGAAGCATATCTGGGCGAAACGATCAGCCAGGCCGTCATCACCGTGCCCGCCTACTTCAATGATGCCCAGCGCCAGGCCACCAAAGACGCCGGCCGCATCGCCGGCCTCGAAGTACTGCGCATCATCAACGAGCCAACGGCCTCGGCACTCTCCTACGGCCTCGACCGCAAAAAGGATGAAACCATCATCGTCTATGACATGGGCGGCGGCACCTTCGATGTGTCCGTACTCGACGTCGGCGACGGCGTCTTCGAAGTGAAGGCCACCAATGGCGACACCTTCCTCGGCGGCGACGACTTCGACAACCGCATCATGGAGCACCTGATCGAATTCTTCAAGAAGGAGACGGGCATCGACGTCAAGGCCGATCGCCAGGCATTGCAGCGCCTCAAGGAAGCGGCCGAAAAAGCCAAGATCGAGCTGTCGTCGACGATGGAGACCGAAATCAACCTGCCGTATCTCACGGCGGATGCCACCGGCCCCAAGCACCTTGTCATGCGCATGACGCGCTCGCGCCTCGAACAAATCACCGAGGACCTGATCGCGCGCTCGCTCACGCCATGCACGCTCGCCCTGCGCGATGCCGGGCTCAACAAGAGCGATATTCATGAGGTCGTCATGGTCGGCGGCATGACGCGCATGCCGGCGATCTATGAGGCCGTCAAGCGCTTGTTCGGCAAGGAACCGAACAAGAGCGTCAACCCTGATGAAGTGGTGGCCGTTGGCGCAGCAGTGCAGGCCGGCGTCCTCGGCGGCGACGTCAAGGACGTGCTGCTGCTCGACGTGACGCCGCTCACGCTCAGCATCGAAACACTCGGCGGCGTCGCCACCCCGCTGATCGAACGTAACACGACGATTCCAACCGGCAAGAGCCAGGTGTTCAGCACAGCCAGCGACAGCCAGACGAGCGTGGAAATCCACGTGGTGCAGGGCGAACGCCCGATGGCGAACGACAACAAGTCACTCGGCAAGTTCATCCTCGACGGCCTTCCGCCGGCGCCGCGCGGCATTCCGCAGATCGAAGTGAAGTTCGACATCGACGCCAACGGCATCCTGAACGTCAGCGCCACCGACAAGGCCACCAGCAAGACCGGCCACATCACCATCCAGCCCTCTTCCGGCCTCGCCAAAGAAGAAATCGACCGCATGGTGAAGGAAGCGCAGGCCAACGCCGCCACCGACAGCAACCGCCGCGAGAAAATTGAGGCGCACAACGAGGGCGACAACGCCGCCTATCAGGCGGAAAAAATGCTGCGTGAGAACGGCGACAAGATTCCAGCGGCAGCCAAGACCGAAATTGAAGAAAAGATCGCCGCAGTGCGCCAAGTCATCGCCGGCGAGGATGTGGCGGCCATGCGCAGCGCCACCGAAGCGCTGCGCAACACGCTCGCCAACGCCGGCGCTGCAATGTACGAGCAGCCAACGGATGGAGCCGCCCAGGGCAACGGCGCACCCAAACCACCGGACGATGACGTGATCGACGGCGAAGTACGCGAAGATAAGTAAAACACCCTAAGCGCAGCCTCGAAAATCGCCCCGAATCGCTGTCGCACGCCTTCAAAAAAGGCTCGCGATCGCGATTCGGCAAATTCATTGACAAAGAGCCTGCATTAGCTGCATTAGCTGCCAGAAAACAGCCATGGCCAAACGTGACTACTATGAAGTTCTCGGCGTCGAAAAAAACGCCTCTCAGGAAGAGCTGAAAAAAGCCTTCCGCTCGATGGCGCGCAAATTCCATCCGGACGTCAACAAGGAAAAAGACGCCGAAACTCGTTTCAAGGAAGTCAACGAGGCCTACGAAGTGCTGAGTGACGACCAGAAACGCGCAGCCTATGATCGCTACGGCCATGCCGGCCCATCCGGCTTCGGCGGCGGCCCCGGTGGCGCCGGCGCCGAGGGCTTTGGCGACATCAACGACATCTTTAACGAATTCTTCGGCGGATTTACGCGCTCCGGCTCGCAGCAACGCCGCGGCCCCCGCCGTGGCGCCGACCTGCGCTATGACCTGCGCATCGAATTTCTCGAAGCCGTCTTCGGCGGCGAAAAGGAAATCGAGATCGTGCGCAACGAGGGCTGCACACGCTGCAATGGCGCCGGGTCCGAACCCGGCACTTCGCCCATCCGCTGCAAAACCTGCAATGGCACCGGCGAAGTGCGCCGTGTGCAGCAGAGCATCCTCGGCCAGTTCGTCAATGTTTCGACCTGCCCGACGTGCAATGGCGCTGGCGAAGTGATCACGTCACCATGCAAGGAATGCAACGGTTACAAACAGGTGCGCAAGACGCTGCACCGCGTCGTCGCCATCCCACCGGGGGTGGACACCGGCACGCAGATTCGCCTCAATAGCGAAGGTGAACCAGGCATGAACGGCGGCCCGGCCGGCAATCTATACGTGGTCATCAACGTCGCCCCGCATAAATTCTTCCGCCGCAAGGACGAAGACGTCATCATCGAGCTGCCCATCAACGTTGCGCAAGCCGCGCTGGGCGACGAAATTCGTGTGCCCACCGTCGACGGCGACGAAGCACTGCAGATTCCGCCCGGCACCCAAAGTGGTCAGGTTTTCCGCATCAAGGGCAAGGGCGTGCCACATCTGCGGCGCAACACGCGCGGCGACGAACTCGTGCTCGTCACCGTCGACGTGCCCCGATCGCTCAGCATCGAACAGCGCCGCATCTTCACGGAGCTGTCTAAAACGCTCGGCAAGGAAGTAGTGCCACAACAGGAGAAGGGCTTCTTTGACAAACTCAAGGACGCGTTCGGCGTCTAGATCCGCTGCGCTGGCCGCCGCGCTGCTCTTCACCACCGCCTGCAGCTCGCTGCCGTCTGCACAACTGCAACGGCAGCAGGGCGCCCTGCCCTCGCCAGTCGCCTGGGTGACCGCCGCACCGCTGCCGCAGGCGCAGCCGACGCCGTCGCTCGCGCCGCTGCCCACCGTCACGTCGCCCCCGGCAACGGCGATTCCCAAGAAGGAAGCGCAGGACTCCAGCGCCGCCATCGGCCTGTGGAACGCATCCGTACAGTCGTCCGCCGCATTCACCGGCTACCTCGACGTCGCCGCCGGCCCCGGCGCAGCGGAATACCGCGACCAGAACAACAGCCGCCTGCTTGTCCTCGCCCAGCAGAACGTCGCTATCGGCTTCGCCGCCACAATTACAGACGTGGCCGGGAGCAACCCGGAGTACGTGCTCTTTGACAAGAAAAAGCGCGTCGCCCGCAGCGCATCCGGCGATCCGCTGCTGGATATCCGCACCACGGCCGTACAAACCATCGTGGCCGACAGCGTCGCACAAACCGCCGCCGCTGCCGACGGTGTGATTCTGCCCGATCTCGGTGACGGGCTCGTGCGCGACAGCAACGCGCCAATTTACACAGGCACGAAGGGCTTCACCTCCTCACAACAACGCGACGCCGCCGAAACGCTGCTGCGCACCGTGCGCGCACGCGTGCCCGACAAAGTGCTCATCATCGGCGGCTACGGCTGGCACGACGGCAGCGCATTCAAAGACGAATACGACGACGCCGTCGCCATCAGCGCGCTGGCCGACGGCGTGCTCATCGACGAATTCGTCCGCACGCCAATCAGCGACACCGACGAGTTCAAACCCGAAGCCACCTGGAAGCGCGACATAGAAATGCTGTCCGAACTATCGAAGGACAACCGCATCATGCTGCTCACCACACGCATCGATTCTGGAACCGAACCCGAGCTCGTGCGACAGTGGCTCGCCTATTCCACTGCATCGTATCTGCTCGGCAAAAACGGCGCGCACACCTACTTTCAGTTCGACACTGGTTCGTCCGCATGGAGCGCAGACCCGATTCTTTCCGCACCGCTCGGTGCTCCCACTGAGGAATACACCAAACTCGACGGCGGCCTCTACATGCGCCGCTTCGAACGCGGCATCGTGCTCGTCAACCCAGGCAGTGACGATCGCAAATCCAGCATAGACGAAGGCTATCGCACACTCGCCGGCAACCCAGCCGACGCCGCCGTCACGCTGTCACCGCATACAGGATTGATTCTGCTCAAGCAGTAACCATCATGAAACTCTCCGGCAAACGCATTTGTTTCCTCGTCGAAGACGGATTTGAAGACCTCGAATTTTGGGCAGTGCACATGCGCCTCGAAGAAGAGGGCGCGCACATCACAATCGCAGCACCCAGGACCGGCACCGTATTCCATAGCAAAAGCGGCGGGCTCACGGCGACCGCCGCCGCCGCCGTTGCCGATCTGCACGCCGCCGACTTCGACGCACTCGTCGTCCCCGGCGGCTGGGCGCCCGACAAACTGCGCCGCTACGACGCGGTCAAAAAACTCGTCGCCGACGTCTACGCACAAGGCAAAATCGTCGGCATGATCTGCCATGCCGGCTGGGTCGGCGCCAGCGCGCGTATCGTGCGCGGACACAATGCCACGGGCAGCGTCGCCATCAAAGACGACATGGAAAACGCCGGCGCCACCTGGATCGATGCCCCTGCCTTCCGTGACGGCAACCTCGTCTGGGGACGCGTCGTCGCCGACATCCCGGCATTCAATCGAGAACTGGTCCGCGCGATCGCGGAAAATGCATAGCCCGCTTCGCGCCCCAAATCACGCCCTCGAGCGCCTGAGTAGTCATCAGTAATCATCATGGCCATCATTACGCCGAAGCCGATGAGCGGCTTCCCCGAATTGCTTCCCGAGCAGCAGCGCGTCTTCAACCGCTGCATCGACATCATCCGCCGCAACTTCGAACTGTCCGGCTTCACCCCCATCGAAACGCCGTCGGTGGAGCGCAAGGAAGTGCTCACCTCGAAAGGCGCCGACGAGAAGGAAATCTACGCACTCGCCCGCCTGTTCGCCGGCGAAGGTGAATCACCCGACACCGAGTTCGCGCTGCATTTCGACCTGACCGTGCCACTCGCCCGCTACGTGGCGCTGCACAAGGAGAAGCTGGTCTTCCCCTTCCGCCGCTATCAGATCCAGAAAGTCTGGCGCGGTGAACGCCCGCAAAAGGGCCGCTATCGCGAGCTCTATCAGTGCGACATCGACGCCATCGGGCGCGGCTCGCTCGGCCTGCTCAACGACGCCGAAATGCCGGCGGTGATCCACCGCATCTTCACCGAGATGGGCATCGGCGACTTCGTTATCCGTATCAACAACCGCCGCCTGCTGCAGGGTTTCTATCACTGGCTCGGCGTCTCCGCCGACCACATCGCCGACACGCTGCGCACCGTCGACAAGCTCGAAAAAATCGGCCGTGACAAAGTCGTCGCCGAACTCGTCGCCCGGGTGCAGCTCGACGAAGCCATCGCCGGCCAGATCCTCGACTTCGTCGCCGATGATCGCCCTGTCGACGCGCTGCTCACCCATCTCGCGTCGCTGCCAGCCATGTCCGACGCACTCTTCGCCCAGGGCGTCGACGAACTGCGCACCGTCGCCGCCGGCGTGCGCAGCCTCGGCGTCCCCGATTCCGATTTCACCATCGACCTGCGCATCGCACGCGGCCTCGGCTATTACACCGGCACCGTCTACGAAACGAAGTTGCTTGCGCATCCCGAACTCGGCAGCATCTGCTCTGGCGGCCGCTACGACGACCTCGCCAGCTACTTCACCAACGAAAAACTGCCCGGCGTCGGCATCTCGATCGGCCTCAGCCGCATCGCCATCGCGCTGATCGAAGCGGGTGTGCTGAAAACTGACGCACAGACGCCTTCACGCGTACTCGTCACCGTGCTCGATCCATCGCACATGAGCGACTACCTGCGCATCGCCTCCAGCCTGCGCACCGCCGGCGTCGCATGCGAGGTCTATTTCGAAAAAGGCCGCGTTGGCGACCAGCTCAAGTATGCCGACCGCAAGCGCATCCATTTCGCCATCATCGCCGGCGAAGACGAATTCGCCGCCGGCCGCCTCAAACTCAAAAACATGCGCACCGGCGAAGAAAGCACCGGGTCGCTGGATGAGATTGTCAATCTGACGACTTCCGACCGCTGACTTCCGATCGCAGACCGCCGACGGCCGCTGAATAGAGTAAAGAGATAACTACTCAGGCCAGCCGATTCTCTCCCCCGAAGGGGGAGAGAATCGTGTGTTTCGCGGGAAATACTGATTTGGGCCTGAGTAGTTACGTAAAGAGTCAGAATATCGGTCGTCAAAAAACCACCATGCTCCATTCCATCGCCATCCTCGACCATCCGAAGAAGCCGGAGACACACGCCGTCGCCGCGCAAATCGACGCAGAAGTGCAGCGCCTCGGCGTACAGTCATACCGTGCGCGCTCGTGGGATGTCACCACACTCGTGGATCTGGTGCCGAAGGCCGACCTGATCATCGTGCTCGGCGGCGACGGGAGCACACTGCGCGCCGCGCGCGCCGCAGCGCCGATGAACAAACCAGTCGTGGCAATTAACTTCGGCCGCCTCGGTTTCCTCTCCGAGATGACGCCTGAAAACTGGCGCGAACAACTTCCCTATTTCGTACAGGGTGACTACTGGATCGAAGAGCGGCTGATGCTGTGCGTCGAATGCTGGCGCGGCAGCGAGCGCCTCAGCCGCCACGACGCGCTCAACGACGCAGTCGTCGGCCGTGGCTCGCTCGCGCGCGTCGTCCGCGCTGAAACGTTCATCGACGGCGCACCGCTCACCACATACTCGTGCGATGGCCTCATCGTCTCCACACCCACCGGCAGCACCGCCTATGCACTCGCCGCCGGCGGCCCGATCCTGCCACCGCACCTCAAGAACTTCGTCGTCGTCCCCATCGCGCCACACCTCAGCCTCGAGAAACCGGTGATCCTTTCGCAGGGCTCCACCATCGAAATCGTCGTCCACACAGACCACTCCGCCGGCATGTCCGCCGACGGCCAGACCGAAGTACCGCTGCGCGACGGCGACCGCGTCCTCGTGCGCGCCAGCGAGCACGTTGCCAAGTTTGCACGCGTGCAGGGCCCTGATTATTTCTACCGCACGCTGCAGCGCCGGCTGGCGCGGTGCTGAAGAAGACAGCCTGCTCCGCGCATAGCGTGGGGTGGACGACGAGGAGAGCGCAGAGATAGCGGCCGAACGCAGATGTTTTTCGCAGAGGCGCGGACGGATTTCAGATTTTCGATTTCTGAAATCCACCCTTAACCACGCCTGTCTGCGCAGCCAGGGAGCGTAGGTCACGGACTGCATAAATCGTAACTACTCAGGCCCAAATCAGTATTTCCCGCGAAACACACGATGCTCTCCCCCTTCGGGGGAGAGCATCGTGTGTTTCGCGTTAGAGTGTGCTCACTTATGCAAACTACCCCTGCCCTGACACTTATGGGATCCGGTGAAATGACGCCAGGCATGGCGCGCGTGCATCGCACACTTCTCGCACGCGGGCCGCAACCGGCCCGCCCAGCGTTCGTCGACACCCCTGCCGGCTTCGAGCTCAATCACGCCGCGATTTCTGCCAAAGCCGTCGACTATTTCAAAGAACAGTTCGACCTGCCACTGGAAGTCGCATCATTCCCAAACGCTGGCCGCAGCTCACACGAACAAACCGCCGCTGCCATGCGCGCGCTGCGCCGCGCCACCTACATCTTCTCCGGCCCCGGCAGCCCAACCTACGCCGTGCGCCACTGGCGCGATACGCCAGTCTTCGAAACCATCGCAGCCATGCTCCATGCCGGCGCCGCGGTCACCTTCGCCAGCGCCGCCGCCCTCGCCACCGGCCGCTTCACGCTGCCGGTCTATGAAATCTACAAAGTCGGTGAGGAGCCGCATTGGATCGAAGGGCTCGATCTGCTCGGCCGCTTCGGCTTCGACCTCGCCGTCGTCCCGCACTGGAACAACAATAGCGGCGGCAACCACGACACGTCGCGCGCCTATATCGGCACCGAGCGCTTCGATGCGCTGCGCGCTGCGCTGCCCGCCAGCACCGTCGTGCTCGGCATCGACGAATACACCGCCTGCACCATCGAGTTCACCGACGAACGCTGCACCGTTTCCGGCGCCGGCTCCGTCACAATCCTGCACAGCAACGGCGCCGCGTTCACGTTCGCTTCCGGCGAATCCTTCTCCACGCAGCTGCTCGCGCATCCGTCGGCCCCACGCGCGCACGATAGCGCTGCTCACGATGAGGTCATCGACCTGTTTCGCACCGCCCTCACCACCAGTGACGCCGCCGCCGCACTGAGCTACCTGCACAACCTGATGGATCACCTGGCGCGCTTTCCCCACGACGCCGCCGCGCAGAAACACACGCTGCTGCTCATCCGCGAGATGACGGCCAAACTCGCCGTCTGGCTTGAAGCACAGCAGCTGCAACCCGCCGCACCCCCCTCCGACGACGGCCCATGGATCGATCTGATCGTCGCGCTGCGCAGCCAGGCCCGCACCGCCAAGGCCTGGGCGCTCTCCGATTCCGTGCGCAACGCCCTCGCCGAACGCGGCGTGATCATCGAAGACGGCGCCGCCGGTTCAACGTGGCGACGGGCACCGTAGGGGTGACGCGTGCGTCGCCCGCGAACACGCCACGGGCGCCATCAACACGCACCGGCCGTCGATCACGCCATCGGGTGACGCATATGTCGCCCCTACTGGACCTTCACTTCCAGCGCGAATTCCAGAATCGCACCGCTGCGCACGTTCGTCACATACAGCTTGCCGTCATGTACTTCGACGCCCGTCGGCATGCTGCCACGCTCCAGCGTGATCGCCGGCAGATCTTTCGGCTGGCCGCTCAGCGTGAAGCCGAGCACCGCGCCGCTGCGCGGGCTGCTCACGTACAACGTCTCGCCGCTCACCGCCAGATACGGCTTGTGATCGACCGACTGCAGCTCCTCCGGCGGCATGCTCTCCCACGCCGCAACCGGAAAACTGCGCTGCCAGACGAAGTCCTTCGACCACACCTGGATGCGCTTGTTCCACGCGTCGGCCACGTAGATGTTGCCGGCCGCATCGAGCGCCAGGCCGACCGGCTCGTCAAACTGGCCGTCGCCCTTGCCGGCCGCGCCGAATTGCGCCACGAAGTTGCCATCGCGGTCGAATACCTGCACGCGCTTGTTGCCTGTGTCGGTCACCAGCAGCTGCCCAGCCGCATTAATCACGATATCGCGCGGACCGAAGAACTGCGTCTCGCGGCCGGAGCCGGGCGCGGTCGACGCACCAGGTGAACCCCACACGAACTGCAGCGTGCCATCCGCCGCAAACTTCTGAATACGGTGATTGAACGTGTCGGCAACGAATACGTCGCCGTTGTCATCCACGGCCACGCCCCATGGATCGTTGAACTTACCCACGGCCGCACCGGCGCCGCCCAGCGTCTGCAGCACACCGCCGTTCACATCGAGCTGGAAAAGCCGATTCGCCTTGTGATCGATCACCCAGCGCGTGCCGTCCGGCGCAAACGCGACATTGGCCGGCTCTTGCATCTTCGGCGCCGCAACAACCTTGCTGCCGTTCGCCACCGCCACCGTGCGGTACTGCCAAATCTGTTCCGCAATATCGTTGCGCACAAACAACGAAACGCGATGACTCGGCGACCATGTCTCGGGGGTCAGCGACGTCTTGTCGAAGACCTCAGAGTATTTCTTGTAATCGCGATCGAAGATGATCGACCACAGCGCCGCACGCGCTTTTGCATCTACCAGTGAATACCGAATACGCTCCCACTTCAGATCTCGATAATCCTCCATCGGCCACCACACCATCGTGTAGTTGAACCGCATGTGAGTAGTGGACAGCCGATCCGCCCATTCGTTGAACTTCGCATCCTGTTCGCTGGCGATGATCGCCTGCAGTGATTCAGCATCGGCCGGCAATTCACTGCCAAGAAATCTGCCGCCCGGATAACCGCGCATATACCAGGTCAGCGGCCAACTCGTCTCCTGCGTATAACCGACGGTCAGCGAATCTTCAGCGCCAAGGCGTCGCGCAATGTCGTCGAGCTGTGCCGTGATGATCTTCACACCAGGCGCACCATGCGCATAAAAAAGAAACTCACGCGTGTAGTCGTAGTTGATGAAACTCGCCATCACCGCAGTGCGCACCGTCAGCACGCTCAATACGCCGAACGCCGCCAGCACCACCATCGCGCCAGCGCCACGCGTCAGCAGGCGCCGCAGCACAATCACGCAAATGGCCGCCAGCACCACAGCGACGACAAAATTCGCGCCGGCAGCGGCAAATGCTGCGCGATCCGCCTGCGGGTCAAAACCACCTACAACAGACAACATGCGTACGAAAAACACCACCGCAAGCAGCGCCACGCCAGCCGCCGCCCAGCCGCGTCCACGCACGGACACATCCGGCACCTGCACGCTGCGCAGCATCCACTGCAACAGCCACGCCGTCAACAGAATCTGCGGCAGCGCAAAGTGCACCGTCAGCCACGGCATCTTCTCTCCGGCAAGAGAATAAATTACCCACGTCGCCAGCGACCACCACAACAGCAGAATCGGAAAGAAATGCTCCTTCACCTTCGCCAGCAGGCCGACCGAGCCAAACGCACCGCGCAGCACGATTTCGATCGACAGCACTACCAACGCGCCAAGCAGCCCAATCACGTTGATGTACTCATACAGCGGCACCAGCAAAAAATAGTAATAACCCGGCTGGTTGCCGCGCATCACGCTCTGCTGTGCCATCCAATACCCGAGCTGCCCCACGTAGCCCGTGCCGATCCCACCGGTGTTCGTGAACATCGCCGTAAACAGCGGCAGTGTGATGCCAACGAAAATTGCCAGCACTGCAATCGTGCGCCGCCGATTCCAGACCAGACCAATCACCGTCCCAACCATCGCCACCGCCAGAACAAGCGCCAGCATGGTCGAGATCACCTGCGGGTTGGTCTTGATGTTGATGTCTTCACCAAGTAGTGCGACGTCGATCAACGGCGATCCGCTGAGCGCCTTCCACAGTGGATTCAGCAGCAGCAGCAGCGCCGGCGAACCCATGAACGTCGTCGTGCTCACCAGCACCACGATCAAGCTCCATGCCGGTGCATGTTCCTCCGCCAGATTCAGCCAATCGCCAAACATGCGGCGCAGCATGGTGTACAAAAGAAATCCAAGGCCAACCGTCATCAGCAAAATGAGGCCGATGAACAACAGTGTCTGCGCATTCACAGCCAGCGTCGCGTCTGCAGACACGATCGACTGCACACCCAGCAGGCCGGAAATACGGCCGCTCAAAACCTCAAGCCCGATCGATGCTACAAGCAGCGCCGCGCCGCAGACGACGGCAAACAGCAGCGCCTGCACCACGTCACGTCGATCCCCCCGCGCACGATACAGCTGCCACAACGCCAGCGGGGCAAGGAATGCAACAAACATCGCCACATTCAAAAAAGACGTCGATTTGTCCGATCCATGCAGCGCCAGCACCGCAGCCATGGCGAACAGCCAGCCCGCACCACGCGTCTCGAGATAACGCCAGATGCACAACACAGTCAACAGCGTCCACACCAGCACAGTCGCTTCCTGGCGAATGTAGCGCGCGTGATACAGCAGTGAAGGAGAAATCAGAATCAATACAGATGCGATCAGCGCACCCTCTCGACCAAGCTGACGGCGAAATGCCTGCGGCAGCAGCACCAGAATCACGCCGAAAACTGCGAACGGCAGTCGAGCAGTGAAATCCGAATCACCGAAGAGAAAATAGCTCAGCGCCGTAATGTGAAAAAGAAACGGGCCATGCATCAGCGGCGTATGCGTGTATCCACGCCCGTCGACGAAGTAATACGAATACATCGTATGCAGGCTCTCGTCATGGCTCATCACACGCACGCCAAGGTCGTAAAAGCGCGAAATCAGCGCTGCGGCGAAGATCACCAGCAGCACAACGCGTTCCCATGTCAGCATAGCGATCAGCGGCCGATCCAGCCAGCTTTCATTTTTCGTTTCGATCGTCTTTGTTTGGCTCATCATTTCTACCTGCCACTCATGCGTGCGGCCATCGAATTCGTCACCCACAACGTCCAATACACATCCGTCTGCCCGGTCGTCCCACCCTTGCGAAACAGTGCCCAGCGCAGCATCTCCACCATGCCGTTGCTGATCGGCTGCAGCACAGCGCCGCGCTCGATACGGAAACGGCTGCCCACAAAGGCGCGATCCTCGGAAGGCTTCTTTGCTGCCGGCAACAGCACAATGTCCTGCGAACCTATGGTGGCGCCATACGTCACCTTCGTCGAATCGCGCAGTGCCCAACGCAGCACAGCCGGCGCACTCTCGTCAACATGAACCGCCACGCCGTCAACATCGCCGCTTGCCTGCACCGCCGCCGCCTGCACTACCTCGCTCAATGTCGCAGCGCCCTGCTGCGGCGCACGTGCCACATACGGCTCCGTCACCTGGTCCCATCCATACTGCGTCAGCCGCACCCCGACGCCGAGCGAGTACAACACCAGCGTCACCGCAAGCGCTCCCCCCAGCCCGAGCCAGGCCTGATCAAGCTGCTCGTTCAATGCCGCAGCCGCAAGCACACCCGCTGCCATCACCACAGCAATCAGCACCGGCAACAAATACGCCGCCTGTTCTTGCGATACATACTGCCGCAGGCCAATGCCAACGAACTGCAGCAGCGCAAAGCTCAGCCCAGCCACCGCCCACGTCGCCCAGCCGCGACGCTGCAGCAGACCCGTCGCCAGCCGCGCAAGCGGCTCCGATGCAAGTGCCGCCGCCCCGATCACAATCGCCGTCACATTCGCCGCACTGCGGCTCGGCAACAGGAGCACCGCAACAAGCCCAGCGCTCATCCACGCAATTCCAAAACGCAGCGACGCCATATCAATCGCAACGCGCAGCGGCGTCTCACGCACGCGCGCAACCAGCGCAGTCACGGCTGCAGCCGCAGCGAAAAGTAACAACAGCGGCTCACCAAACAACAACCCGAGCAGCAAACGGTTTGCCTCGAGGCCCGCAACAAGCCAGGCGGCCCAGCCATCGAAAACATCGACCAAACCACGCGGCCGAAAAAACATGCCAGTCGCCCCTGCCAAAAATGCCGCCCCAACAATGGCTGCACCACGTCCTGCAAATACCGCACGCAGCTCATTCAGCCGGCCGCTCATCACCAGCACCAAAAGCACCACAAGCAGCGGAGCGACGCCGTCAACGCCACAGGCCACGAGCAGGCCCAGCAGCACGGCGCGCATGCGCGGCCCACCGATGCGTGTCGTCGCCAGCGCAGCCAGCATCCACGCCACCCCACCGCCAAGTGCCTCACGCGATACAAACATCGCAGTGGGTGAAATACTCAGCAGCACCGCCATCGTCAACGCACGCGCACGGCCCAGCGATTCGCGCAGCATCAGCGGCCACAGGCACAACGCCACGCCGCCCGCCACAGACACCATACGCACCACCACATTCGAATCGCCAAAAATAAACATGATCAGGCTCTGCAAAAAGCCGAACAATGGATCATGCAAAACGACGGCGCCACCGCGCGCCACATGCAGCGCCGCCAGCGAAGCCTGCGCCTCAGCATCGGCGAGCGGAAAGTTCAGTGCCGTCGCACGCACCAACAACGCGGTTGCAGCGATCGTCGCCCACAGGAAATGTTCTCGAGTTATGGGTCGCATCTCAGATTGATTCACAGAAGCATGGGTGCAGATTGATCAACGCAGTTCCGGACGCGCAATCACGATCACACGGTGACTATTTCCAGTCTCCGGCCAGCAGGAGATCAATGTCAATCGATCGTCCTTCATTGGCTTAATCGCCTCAGCGTTTTTAATGCGCACAGCGAGCGGCTGCCCGCGTTCGAGCACTCGCCGCACTTCCGTGACGACATAAACGTATTCCGCCTGATCACCGCGCAATTGAATTTTGTCACCGGCTTGAAGTGTATACAGTTTACGAAAAACGCCACCGTAAATATTATTGTGTCCGTTCAGCACGATATTGACGCCTTCACCCATCCGCCCAGAATAATCGTGCCAGCCAACGTTGGAATTCTTCGGCGCCGCCCATTCCACAACTCCCCGGCCCACCAGTTTGTTGCTCGGGCCAACCGGCTCGATCGTCGCATCAACACCGATCTTCACAATCACAATGTGCGTGGGGACAGCCGCCTGCGCCGCTACAAACGGCGCCGGGCTGAATGCCGCAGCAATGCAAATGCTCACAACCACGGCCAGCGGCCGAGTGAGTCGCCACGAAAGTAGTGTTATCACACTCCACATAAGGCGTCAATGCTACCCGCACCCGGATGGGACGCATCCGCCGTTCCGCCGTCACCCAGGGCTGGCCGCTGGTCTGCCGCGGTGGACCGCGCCGTTGGCGTAGTGCTGATATTCCGTCGAAAAAGCGCCGAAGGCGCGACACAGCCCCAGCCCAGACCATCGGTCTGGGTGACGGCGGCGCGACGCACCCTGCTGATCCGCCCCAGCACCGCATACACCCGCAGAAAAATCACAACTACTCAGGCTAGCCATTTTTCCAACGCGAAACACGCTATTCCTTCCCCTGAAGGGGAAGGAATAGCGTGTTTCGCGGGGAAATATTGATTTGGGCCTGAGTAGTTACGAAAAATCACTTATCAAATACGCGCTGCTGCTCAAAATGCGCCGCCACAACCCCACGCACCTTTCGCTCAACCTCGTCAGCCGGCGGCCGCGCATCGATCACGACCCAGCGCCGCGGGTCGCGCGCCACAAGCTCGAGATAGCCGATCCGCACACGTCGATGAAAATCGAGTGACTCGGCGTCGAGCCGATTGACTTCGCCGCCCGCCGTCCGCCGCGCCAACGCCACCTCGGCCTCAAGGTCAAAATACAAGGTCAAATCGGGCCAGCGGTCACACGTGGCGAAATTCAACATCACGCGCAGCAAATCCAAATCGAGGCCGCGCCCATAGCCCTGATACGCCAGCGTGCTATCCGCAAAGCGATCGCACAACACAACACCCCCCGCTTCCAAATGCGGCAGAATCCGCTCGGAAACCAGTTGCGCCCGTGAGGCGCAGAACAACAACAGCTCCGCACGCGCATCCATCGCGCCGCCGCGCCCCTGCAGCAGCAGCTCGCGCACAGACTCACCCAGCACCGTGCCACCCGGCTCACGCACCATCAGCACTTCAAGTCCCTGCGCTCCCAGCCACACCGCCAGCCGCCGGAACTGCGTCGTCTTGCCGCTGCCGTCCGGCCCTTCGAGAGTGATGAACATGGCTAGTCTCGGTAAATGCGCAAGTGCCGCATCGGCTCCTTGCCGTATGAGTGCGAAATCAAATTCAATTCCTTCGCACGCTCATGCTGCCGACGTCGTATCCACGAATTCTGCGGCGACAAATCGACGCTGCGTTCGCCCCCCATCACGCGCTGAATCGCCACTTCAATCTCGCGCATCGCCGCCTCTTCCGGAATGCGCTCACGATCCGTCAACCCGAACAAATCCACCAGACAGTTCTCCATCTGCGTCGGCGAATTTGAACGCAGGACGTAAATCGGCAGATTCGCCTGCTCCGCATCGTTGATCATGCGCGGACGCTGCCGGTAATACGCCTTCGCCGTGATCAACACGTTCGCCCCTTCCAGCGTATCAACCAGCTGCGCATTCACACCCAACGACTGAATCGCCTGCTGCATACGATTCTTCGAAACGCCGAATACGAAGATATTCAGCATTTTGCGCCCGTTCTGTGCTGCGACGGGCGACGCATCATCCTCACGCATCACCCCATCGCCCATTCTTTCGCCAGACGCCGACTGCGCCGGCTCAACATCGTCGAGCGGCAGCACACGCATGTCTTCACCCTCACGCCCACGACGTGGTTCGTCACCCCGCCGTTGTTCGTAGCGCGCCTTGCGCACGTCGCGCCGCGACATGTACTGCTCTTCGTCCGCATCCTGCACGCGCTCGCTGCGCGAAATGCGCACCTTCTCAACATGCACCACGCCGTGCTCATCCACGTAGCGCAAATCCGCCGTCGGCATCTTGTCGCGCAGCAGCGCATCAACTGCTTCGGATACGCTGTGATGAACCAGCACACGATGCCGATCACGCAGCTCAATCAACACATCAAATGTCGGCGGCGCACGCCGCTCCAACACCGTCTTCTGCGTGCCGCGCCGACGCGCCTCTTCATCCGACAACGTCACACTCTCGATGCCGCCGATCAAATCGCTCAGCGTCGGGTTCATCATCAGGTTCTCGAGCGTCTGTCCGTGCGCCGTGCCAATCAGCTGCACGCCGCGCTCAGCAATCGTGCGCGCCGCTTCCGCCTCCTGCTGTCGCCCGATTTCGTCAATCACGATCACCTGCGGATTGTGATTCTCAACAGCCTCGATCATCACTTCATGTTGCTGTGATGGCGTGCTCACCTGCATGCGCCGCGCACGGCCCACAGCCGGATGCGGAATGTCGCCGTCACCGCCAATTTCGTTCGACGTGTCCACAATCACCACACGCCGCGCTTCCGCCAAAATACGCGCCGCCTCGCGCAGCATCGTCGTCTTCCCCACTCCCGGCCGCCCCAACAGCAAAATTGATTTACCGGAGTGAATCAAATCTTCGACGATGCCAAGCGTGCCAAATACCGCACGGCCAACGCGACACGTCAATCCCACCACTTCTTTCCGCCGATTTTTAATGCCGGAAATGCGATGCAGCGTGCGCGTAATCCCCGAGCGATTGTCTTCATCAAAATCGCCGATGCGCGTTACCACCCACGCAATGTCTTCACGCGTGACTTCCTCCTCGCGCAAATACAGCGTCTCTTCACGCATCCCACCGAATGCGCCGGCCGCACTCAGGTCCGCAGTTACGTAACGCGCCTCCGGCGGCCGACCAAGATCCATCACGATCTCGATCAATTCCTGGAAACGGCCAATCGCCTGCAGCGGCTCCACAATCGACGCCGGCAGCACGTTCAACAGCACTTCAAGGTCATCAGTAATTCTGGTTTCAGGCATGGATTTCGTAGGGGGAATTATCGCCCCGTTTGTATTGGCGAAGGTCGACCGGGAGTGGCTAAACTCGACTACATGAACCCTCTCCTCCCAACAGGGAAGCCAAGAGAAACACGGAAAGAAATAATGCGATTCGGGATAATCAATCGTCTGTCGCCAATAGCCTGCGCCCCCGCAGCGCCACCGACCAGACCGGCGCCTGCACGCGCGGCGCGCTGTGCCGCATCATTACCTGGTTGCTGCTCACATGCACGAAGCCGAGCTCCGTCAGCACCGGCGCCAGCCAGCTCTGATAACTGCGCACGCAGCAGTAAGTCGAACGCCGATAGTGCACCGTGCCCAGCACCCGCCGCAGCACCGCACCCGCGATTTCCTCATACTCCGGGCGAAACAAACACTGCATGGCCCGCCCACGTCGACCATGCCAAAAACCGATGTGGCCGACGACTTCGTTGCTCCGCACCAAAACGAACCCGCGCTGCACATTCATCACGCCCAGCAGCGCATCGAGCGAGGATTCGGCCGCCCACGTCAACCGTGGCGCACAACGTATATGCAACGCCCGAATCAACGGCGCATCATTGCGCTCCACCGGACGCAGACCGGCAACCGGTTCGTCATTCAGCACAAAGTCGCGGCGGCCAACGTGCTTCATCAGCTCCTGCTGAAACATCGGCACAAATCCGCATACAGGCAGGATTTGCGCTTCAATGCCGCCCTCATGCACATCGGCAACGATGTGATGCGCACCCCGCTCCGCTGCACCGGCCGTAAGTTCCTGCACCAGCAGCATCCACAGATGCGCACCATCTTCATCGCGCGGCGACGGTGCGGCCAGCAACAACGCCGCACCTCGCGGGCGCGCTACTTCAGCACTTGATTCATCCGGCAACATGCGCAACATGCCGAATGCCTCGATTCCCTCGCGCTCCACCAGGCAAAGCACCGGATCGCGGCCGCCGGCAACATACGAACGCATCGCCTCACGCAACGGATGAATGCCGCCAACCACGATCATCTGCGTGGCCAGCGGCCGAGCATGCGCATGCAATCGCTGCAAAACACCTACATCGCGAATATCGAATGGCCGGATCATCACAGCGCCTCTGCATCTGAGCGAACGCACACATGATCTGCGTGTACACGATCCCCGCTTCTCCGCAGAATCCACGCACAGAAATCTACGATCTCCACAGAAGTCTGCGCTCTACGCAGCATATGCTCTTATATTTTTGCACGACCGCTCAGCGCGTCTGCACTCGAGTAAATTCGGTGCTCAGGAAAAACTCGTGCACACGCGCATCACGCGTCAGCTCCGGATGAAACGACGTAGCCAACATGTTTCCCTGCCGCGCCGCGACAATCGTGCCATCCGGCAACGTGCACAACACCTCTACATCGGAGCCAACCGATTCGATCAGCGGCGCACGGATAAACACGCCCGGATACGGTCCCCCAGGCACACCAACAATGTGCAGCCCCATCGTGAACGAATCAGCCTGGCGTCCAAATGCATTCCGCCGCACTTTGATGTCCATCATGCCCAGCGTCGGCTGATCACGCCCAACATCACGAGCCAGAAAAATGAGGCCGGCGCAGGTTCCCCACACCGGCTTCCCCGCTTGAATGAATGCACAGATGGGCTCGATCATGCCCCACCGCACCGCCAGCTTGCCGAACGTCGTGCTCTCCCCGCCGGGCATGATCAACGCATCAACTCGCTCCAGATCGCGCGGCAGCCGCACCTCGACCGAAGCTACACCGATGCGATCGAGCACGGCGATGTGTTCAGCAAAATCCCCCTGCAGGGCGAGCACGCCGGCGATCACCAGCCGCGCCCCGCCAGCTTCTCCTGCGCAGAGAGCGAACCCACGTTGATGCCGACCATCGGATCGCCCAGGTTCCTGCTCACCTCGGCCAGAATCTTGTAGTCGTTGTAATGCGTCGTCGCCTGCACGATCGCAATGCCGCGCGCCTTCGGATCGCCACTCTTGAAAATGCCCGATCCGACGAACACGCCGTCGACGCCCAGATGCATCATCAGCGCAGCATCGGCCGGCGTGGCAATGCCGCCCGCCGCAAACAACACTACGGGCAGGCGACCAAGGTCAGCCGTCTCTTCGACCAGCACATACGGCGCCTGAATTTCCTTGGCATACGTATACATCTCGTCGCGACGCATCGACTTCAACTTGCGAATGTCACCAAGGATCGCACGCGCATGGCGCACCGCCTCGACGACGTCGCCCGTGCCTGCTTCACCCTTGCTGCGGATCATCGCCGCACCCTCGTTGATGCGCCGCAGCGCCTCACCCAGGTTGCGCGCACCACACACAAACGGCACTGTGAAGTCGTGCTTGTCGATGTGATGCTCTTCATCAGCCGGCGTCAACACTTCGCTCTCGTCGATGTAATCGACGCCCAACGCCTCAAGAATTTTTGCTTCAACAAAATGGCCGATGCGCGCCTTCGCCATCACCGGGATCGTTGTGCATCCAATGATGCCGGTGATCATTGCCGGATCGCTCATGCGAGCTACACCACCCTGCTTACGGATGTCTGCAGGCACGCGCTCGAGCGCCATCACCGAAACGGCTCCGGCTTCCTCGGCGATCGCAGCTTGCTCCGGGGTGACCACGTCCATGATCACGCCACCTTTCAGCATCTGCGCAAGCCCCTTCTTCAGTTCCCACGAACCTACAGTCCGCTCAGATCTCGAGAGCTGACCCTGTTCACCCGATCCATTTCCGTTCCTGTTGTCGTTCGCCATTTCCAGACATCCTCGCATTCAATACACTCAAGCAAATTTCCACACGCAGCGCCTGCTGCGCAGGCAAAAGTATACGCGCATGGAAAAGCAAAGTGGAGAGTCAGAGTCTGACCCTTACTCTGAGGGAGTGGCTAAACTTGACTACCTGAACCCGCGAATCACGGCATATCCTTGAGTTTAGTCACTCCCTACTCTGACTCTGGCTCTGACCTCCCCTTACAATTCCCACGTCATGACCAATTATTTCCGTGAGCAGATTCTGACGCTCCCACAGCTTATCGCCGACGTCGCCGAACCCTTCGCAGCTGAAGCAGCGCGCATCTTCGATGCCAACGTCAGCCGCAGCATCGTGCGCCTCTATACGCTCGGCTGTGGCGACAGCTACTTCGCCGCCCTCGGCAGCGAGCTCGCTTTCGAAATGCTCGGCGGCGTGCCAACCGAGGCGCAGAACGCGATGACCTTCTCACGCTACGCCAGCGACTATCTGCCCGCCGTCGGCTCACACGTCATCGGCGTCAGCGTCTCTGGCGGCGTAACCCGCACCATCGAAGGCGTCACCCGCGCAGGCAAACGCGGCGCGCACACCTACGCCATCACCAGTGCCGAAACCACGCCCATCGCCAAAGCGGTGCAGCACGTGCTCACCACCAGAGCACCCGATGTGCCGAACGACGCTGGCGTTCAAGTCCCTGGCGCACGCTCGTATTTCGCCTCACTCATGATGCTCTACGTGTCCGCAATCCGCATCGGCGAAATGCGCGGCACGCTTTCCTCCGCCGACGCACAGCGCTGGCGCACGACGCTCGCTGCCACCGCCGACGCCGCCACACGCACCATCGATCTCGCCGACGCCGCCGCACGCGCACTTGCACAAGATACGCGCACCCACACCGGAGATTTTGTCTTCTGTGGCGCCGGCCCGAATTTCGGCACCGCTCTCTTCTGCGCCGCCAAAATGCTCGAAGCCACCGGCGACGCCGCCATCGGCCAGGACATCGAAGAGTGGGCACATCTGCAATATTTCGCCCGCTTCGAAGCCACTCCCACCTTCCTGATTTCCGCCGGCGAACGCGACGCCTCCCGCGCTGAGGAAATCCGCACCGCCATGCACGCCATCGGCCGCCGCATCGTTGAGCTGCCCCAGGCGCCCTGCTCCGAAGTTTTCGCACCCCTCATCTCCGCCATCCCCGCCATGCTCTTTGCCGCCCATCGCGCCGAATTGCTCGGCGAGCCCTACTTCCGCGGCTTCGCCGGCGGCCGCAGTATCGAACACGGCGGCGGCATCAGCCGCATCCGCACCAGCACGATGGAGGCATGAGAGAAAGTGCCGAGTGCCGAGTCAACTTGCTCAGAACTCGGCACTCCGCACTTCTTCGGGCCTACAATTCTCTTCACCTACATGCCACGCGCTCGAATTCCCCTCTCAACCAAACCTCAGACACAGAAGGCTTTTCTGGTCGGCGCCGACCTGCGGCGTTTCGCCTATAAAAATGACAGCCTGCGGCTCCCGCTTGAGTCTTCAATGGAAGAACTCAAACTGCTGTGCAAAACAGCCGGTCTCGAAGTCATCGGACAGATGACACAGGTGCTCGACGTGCCAAACGCCAACACGTTTATCGGTCCAGGCAAAGTCGACGAACTCATCACCTGGCGCGATGCGCTCGAATTTGACGTCGTCGTTTTCGACGACGAACTTTCCCCACGACATCAGCGCGAACTCGAAGAACAGCTCGGGCCCAAGGTCACGCTGATCGACCGCACCGCGCTCATCCTCGACATCTTCGCGCAGCACGCCAGCACGCGCGAAGGCGCACTGCAGGTCGAGCTCGCGCAATACGAATATCGCAAGCCGCGCCTCACTCGCATGTGGACGCATCTCGCACGCCAGGCAGGCGGCGGCTCCGGCCGCAGCGGCAACGGCGGCGTCGGTCTGCGCGGCCCCGGCGAAACGCAGCTCGAAATTGACCGCCGCGCCATCGACCAGCGCATCACCAAACTCAAGCACGACCTCGACGCGGTGCGCGCTCAGCGCGCCATGCAGCGCAAGCAGCGTAAAAAATATGAAGCCCCCGTCGTCGCCATCGTCGGCTACACCAACGCCGGCAAAAGCACACTGCTGAATTCGCTCGCCCGCGCCGAAGTGCTCACCGAAGACAAGCTCTTCGCCACACTCGATCCAACCACGCGCCGCGTGCGGCTGCCACACGGCCATGCCGTGCTTTTCACCGACACCGTCGGCTTTATTCAAAAACTGCCCACGCAGCTCGTCGCTGCGTTTCGCGCCACGCTCGAGGAAATCACCGAGGCCGACGCACTTCTGCACGTCGTCGATGCCACGCATCCCAACGCAGCTGAACAGGCGCGCACCGTGATCGACACACTCGCCGAACTCGGCGCCGGTGACAAGCAGATGATCTTCGCCCTCAACAAGGCCGACAAACTCGACAGCGACGCGCGTGACGCCGTCGCCCAAGGACTGCTCAGCGAGGGTGTCTTCATCTCCGCTCAGAAAAAACAAGGCCTTGATGATCTGCTCTCCGTCATCGAAGACGTTATGTTCGAACGCATGCTCTCCGTCAAGATTCGCCTTCCCTACAAGGCAGGCGACCTCATGGCTCTCATCCGCCGCGAAGGCGCCGTCGACAGTGAGGTCCCTGAAGAGCGCAGTATGCTGATTACCGGCCGCATCCCCGGCCGCCTCGTCGATACTTTTGCGCCGTATCGGGCCAAGCCGACAACGGACGACCGCGGACGGACGGCAGACGACTGACGACAGGCTCAGCCGAAACTCACCGTTGGCAGGTAGATTGCACCATCGCAGAACTGGCAGTCGGCCGACGGCCGACGGCCATCCGTCGTCCGTCTCGTCCGTCCGTCGTCCGTCATCCAAAAAGGAGAATCATCCATGGGAGGCTCTTTCCGCATCGCACGCATCGCAGAGATCGACATCAAAATTCACGTTACGTTTTTTTTGATTTTGATCCTTGGTGCTTTTCAGTGGAGCAACATCACGCACAGCACGGCGGGTGCATTCTTCGGCGTCGGGCTGATGCTGCTGCTATTCGTCTGCGTCACGCTGCATGAACTTGGCCACAGCCTCGTCGCCCGCGCCTTTGGCATTCAGGTGCGCGAAATCACGCTGCTGCCGCTCGGCGGCGTCGCCATCATGGCGAAAAACCCGGACAAACCGCTGCACGAACTTCTCATCGCCGCAGCCGGTCCGCTCGTCAACGTCGTCATCGCCGGCGTGCTCATCGCCGTGCTCGGCGCAGACGTGCGCACCAGCCTGCTCGACGCACAGGGCCTCATCCCTGACGCGACTTCGACGTCTTTCAGCACACTGCTCTTCTGGCTGCTGGCTGCCAACATCAGCCTCGTAGTCTTCAACCTGATACCCGCCTTCCCGCTCGATGGCGGCCGTATGCTGCGCGCGCTGCTCGCCATGTTGCTCGGCTTCCCACGCGCCACACGCATCGCCACCGGTATCGGCCAAATCATCGCCGTCGCCATCGGCGTCTATGGCATCATCAACAGCCAATATCTGCTCGTGCTCACTGCCGTCTTCATTTTCTTCGGCGCCAGCCAAGAGAACACCGCCGCACGATCAAAAACCGTCCTCATCACGCAGAAAATCGGCGACACCTACAACAAGTACGCGCTCACTCTACAAATCGGCGACCGCGTCAGCCATGTCACCGATTACATTCTCACCAGCTACCAGCCTGACTTCGCCGTCCTGCAGGGCACGCGGCTGCTCGGCGTCGTCACGCGCGAGGAAGTGCTGCGCGCACTGGCGCTGCGCACAGAAGACGCGTTCGTCACCGAAATCATGCAGCGTGAAGTGCTGCACATGCAGCGCAATCTCTCACTCGACGACGCACGCACCGCCATGGAATCAGCCGACGTGCGCATCGCCGCCGTCTACGATGACGGCAATTACCTCGGCCTCGTCAGCCTCGAAGACATCCATGAAGCCTTCGCTGTCCTCACCTTCATGCAGATGCGAAAAAATCGCGCTGCCCGAACCGGGGAGGACGACGGTGCAGTGGTGCTCTAATCTCCTCCTCTGCTCCGTCGTGACACTGCTCGCCGCATGCACACAGCAGCAAGCAGCCATGACGCTAACACAACACCCGACGATCGCAGCACCAGTGCCGACACGAACACCAGCGCCGACTACAGCGCCGGCACAAATACCAACACCAGCGCCAACCCTCAACCATCGGCCACCGACCGCCGATGCAGTACAGCCTGCACAAACAAAGATCGATTTATCACGCAACGGCATCGATGTCGCCGATTACGCCGACGAAAAACTCACGCCGCTGCAGCAATTGAACTTCGGCTGGATTCAGGTTTTCAATCCGCCGGATTACCCGATCAAAAATTTCAAAATTCTCTATCGCGTGCCGCTCGGCGCCGCCATCAGCGGCCGGCCCGCAGATATCGACGCATGGGCGCTCGAAATCGAGAGCCTGGCGCGCGAACACGCCGGCATCATCTCCGCATACTCGATCGGCAATGAGGTCAACCTCGCGCGCGAATGGGGCGGCAACGCGCCGGATCCACTGCTCTATACACAGCTGCTCGCTATCGCATACGCACGCATCAAAACCGCCGACCCAAACGCACTCGTGATCTCAGCCGGCATCGCACCCACCGGCGGCGACAGCCCCGGCGCCGTCGACGATCTCGCCTACGCACGCGCAATGCTCGAAGCTGGTGCACTGAATTTCGTGGACGGCTATGGCTTCCACCCATACGGCTTCGCCTACGCACCCGATCACGATCCGTCTGACGCACAAACCCACGGCCTGCTCTTCCGCCGCGCTGAAGCACATCACGACCTGCTCGTCAAATACGGTGGCGCCGAGACGCCAATGTGGGCCACCGAATTCGGCTGGCTCCTCGATCCCGCCGAAGCCGGCCTCTCGTGTGACCTTGGCAGCCTCAATTGGCAAAAAGTCTCTGCAGAAAAACAAGCCCGCTGGACTGTGCAGGCCATCGATTACGCCGCCCGCAACTGGCCATGGATGGGCCCGATGTTTCTCTGGAACTATGATTTCTCACGCTCGCAGCAATACCCTGATCCATGCGAACAGATGAAATGGTTTTCACTTCTCAACGAAGACGGAAGTGAGCGGAAAATTTTGACAGCGCTCAGGGCAGCGAGCAAATAATTTCAGATTTCGTAACTACTCAGGCCCAAATCAGTGTTTCGCGTTGGAAAAATAGCTGGCCTGAGTAGTTACCAGATTTCAGATTTCAGATTTCAGATTTCAGATTGAGCCACCGAAGTTTGAAATCTGAAATCTAAAATTCCCTATCTCATGTGTGGCCGTTTTACACTCACCCTCGATCCAGCACAGCTGATGGCGCGCTTTTCACTCAGCAACGCTGAGTTCGTCGCGCAGCCGCGCTTCAATATCGCACCGACGCAGACGGTGGCCGTCGTGTTCGATGAGTCACCACACACACTCTCCAGCGCACGTTGGGGTCTGGTGCCATCCTGGGCGAAGGACATCGCCATCGGCAGCCGCATGATCAATGCGCGCGCAGAAACGCTCGACGAAAAGCCGAGCTTCCGCACTTTGCTGCGCCGCCGACGCTGCCTCGTGCTCACCGACAGCTTCTACGAATGGCGCATCAACGCCGATGGCTCGAAAACTCCCATGCGTATCCTGATGCGCGACGGCGCACCCTTTGCCATGGCCGGCCTCTGGGATATTTGGAAAACACCACACGGCGAAGTGCTGCGCACCTGCACCGTCATCACCACATCGCCGAACGAACTTGCCATCCCCATCCACGATCGCATGCCCGCCATTCTTTCGCACAATGCCGAAATCAGCTGGCTCAATATGGCCAACGAAAATCCTGCCTACCTGAAATCGCTGCTGATTCCCTATCCAGCCGAAGCCATGTACGCCTACCCCGTCTCTTCACGCGTCAATTCCGTACGCAATGAAGGCGCGGAACTGATTGCCAAAATCTGAAATCTGGTAACTGCTCAAGCCTACGTTGATATGTCCCGCGAAAAGCACGATTCCTCCTCCCAAAGGGAGGAGGAATCGTGCTTTTCGCGATGGAAAATAGAGCAGCCTGAGTCATTACGAAATCTGAAGTCATCTCTTCGACGTCTTCACGCTGCGCTCTCGCGCACGCCCCGGCCGCGCCTTCGCCGGCGAACGTTGCGACGGCTGCGAACGCGCCTCCGCTGCACGTTCATCCGCGACGATCTCCTCACCCATCCGACGAATCTTCTCCCACTCCGGCGTCTTGTCATCGATGTCGTTCAGCTGCTGCCGCAGTTCAAGAATCTGATCGCGCAACATCGCCGCAAGCTCAAACTCCAGCGCCTTCGCCGCTACATGCATCTGCTCTTCGAGTTCGACAAGCATTCGCCGCACTTCGGCCTTCGGCATATCAGCCAGACGCGGGCCGCTCACAGCCTTGCCACTGCCGTAGCGCTCGCCATCCTCAGAAACACGCACGCGATCGGTCAGATCACGCACAGCCTTGTAAATCGTCTGCGGCTCAATGTTGTGCGCAATGTTGTGCGCAACCTGCTTCTCACGCCGACGCGTCGTCTCGTCAATCGCACGCTTCATCGAATCGGTCATCTTGTCGGCATACATGATTACCTTGCCCGACACGTGCCGCGCCGCACGACCGATGGTCTGGATCAGCGCCGTGCCACTGCGCAGAAAGCCTTCCTTGTCCGCATCCAGAATCGCCACCAATGACACCTCTGGCAGGTCGAGGCCTTCACGCAGCAGGTTGATGCCGACAATAACGTCGTACACACCAAGTCGCAGGTCACGCAGAATTTCCACACGCTCAACCGTCTGCACTTCGCTGTGCAAGTACTGCACTTTGATATCGAGCTCAGCCATGTACTGGGTCAAATCCTCAGCCATGCGCTTCGTCAGCGTCGTGACAAGCACACGCTCACCGTGCGCTACACGCTCGTGCACCTGCGCAACCAAGTCGTCAACCTGGCCACGCACCGGCTTTACTTCAATCTCCGGATCAACAATGCCAGTCGGCCGAATCACCTGCTCAGCAATGAGCTGGCTGTGCTTCATCTCATACGGGCCAGGTGTGGCACTCACGTAAATCACCTGCCGCCAGCGCTGCTCAAATTCTTCAAACTTCAGCGGCCGATTGTCCATCGCACTCGGCAGGCGGAAGCCGTAATCGACGAGCGTCTGCTTACGCATGTGGTCGCCGTTGTACATGCCGTTGATCTGCGGCAGCGTCATGTGGCTCTCATCGATAACGAGCAGAAAATCGTCCGGGAAATAATCAAGCAGTGTGAACGGCGGCGTACCGGCAGCACGCCCATCAAGATGGCGCGAATAGTTTTCAACACCGTTCGTAAAGCCGATCTCGCGCAGCATTTCCAAGTCGTAGCGCGTGCGCTGTTCAATGCGCTGCGCCTCGATCAGTTTTCCCTCTTCCTTAAATTGTGTGACGCGCTCCTCGAGCTCAGCTTCAATCGTCTTCACCGCCACCTGCAGCTTTTCCTGCGCAGTGATGAAATGCTTGGCCGGATACACCTCAATCGAATCAACCTCGTTCAGGATTTCACCAGTCAGCGTGTCGATCTCGGTCAAACGCTCAACCTCGTCGCCGAAAAATTCGATGCGATATGCAGTCTCGGTATACGCCGGCTGGACTTCAAGGGTGTCGCCGCGCACACGAAATTTTCCGCGCGTGAGCGCGATGTCGTTGCGTTCATATTGAATCGCGACGAGCATACGCAGCACAAGCTCGCGCCGCCGCATTTCGCCGCGATGCAGCTTCACCACATAGCGGCCGTAATCTTCGGGATTGCCAACGCCATAAATGCATGACACTGATGCCACAATGATCACGTCGCGCCGGCTCATCAGCGAACTCGTCGCCGCCAGCCGCAGCCGGTCGATCTCATCGTTGATCGCTGAGTCTTTCTCGATATAGAGATCGCTCTTCGGCACATACGCTTCCGGCTGGTAGTAATCGTAATAACTGACGAAATACTCGACCGCGTTGTCCGGAAAAAATTCTTTGAACTCCGAATACAGCTGCGCCGCCAGCGTCTTGTTATGCGCAATGATCAGCGCCGGTCTCTGCGTCGCCTCGATCACCTTCGAAACGGTAAAAGTTTTGCCCGTGCCCGTGGCGCCAAGCAATGTGCTGTAACGTCGTCCAGTATCGATGCTCAGCACGAGATCGTTGATGGCGCTCGGCTGGTCGCCGGACGGTTCAAACGGGGAGTGCACCTTAAACTCGGGCATGCACTGATTATCACCGTCGCATCATGAAAAAATTTTTCAGGTGCTTCCAACGTCGACTAAAGCTTTATGAAGCATCACCTGAATCACGCTGGAATTTTTTTTTCAGAACCACTCCGAGTGCGCGCGTGAATTCAGGAATGTGCACGCTGCTCATAATGCGCAGGTCTTCATCGATGCGCGTGTCTTCATCCAGAAACCGAAAGATTCGCGCAGCAGGATTTTTTCGAAACAGCTCCGTGAAAACCTGCGCTCCAGAGATGCGTCGATTCGTGAGCACGTTCAACAGTGTGCTATCGAAAACGCCGAAGCGCCGCGACGACAGCGAGTCTGTGTAAAACGGCACACCACTGCGGTGCAGCGCATCGACAATGCGCACCGCCTGGCGCTGCGTGCGCACAAACGTGTAACCAGTCGATGGTTTGCTCGCCCCACCAGCAACGCCGATGTTCATCACATGTGCACTCGGCCGCCGCACACGCGGTGCATCGCTCATGGGAATCACACCAAATTCCTCGTGCTCGATTTCGTATCGCTCAAGGCCGAACTGCTGTTCAACATAGCGCCGCAGCGGCGCCACATACGCGTCACGCGGCAACAGCACTTCGGAAAATATCGTGTATTCCACCAGCGCCCGCCGCTCATCCAGCGGCAGCACATAAACGAAGCGCGTGTCACCACCCTGCTCGATGCGAAAATCCATCAACGTCGCCACATCCGGATCAAAACACGCACGCGGCGCACAAATCACCCAGCCAAGAAAATGCTGCAGAAAATTGTGATGACGTACATCGGTCGGCAGCGGCGGCGTCAGACTATTAAAAACATACCGCGCGCGAAAACAGCGCTCACGCACCCACACCACTGCACCCTGACCATCTGCCATCTCTTCGATGTGCGCCACTTCGCCGCGCAGCATCTGCATATTCGACTGTGCACGCAGCCAGCCGCGCATGTGTTCGTAAAAATCAATGCCACGCAGCATCTTGTAGCGATACGGCTGCGGCCGCAGCACCTGCGAAAATCCCACACCGTGAAACGCCAGATTCACCCAGCTGCGATGCATGATCGATTCCAGCACGTTTTCTTCAGCTTCCCAGAAACACCACGTGCGATCGTTGCTGGTCTTGTCGTCACGGTCAATTAGCAGCACGCGCGCACTGTCGAACCCGCCTCGCCCAAGCGCATGCGCCAGATTCAGCCCCGCTGCCCCAGCCCCGGCAATGATGTAGTCGTAGTCGAACACAGGTGCATTGTAGATTTCAGATTTCAGATTTCGTAACTACCCAGGCTAAGTGAGTCGCCAAAAGTTCTGGCGGCAGATTCGCCTCCCCCGCTTTGCGGGGGAGGCGAATCTGCCGGACAAAACGTATGGACAGGAACTTAGCCATTTTTCCAACGCGAAACACACCATTCTCTCCCCTGAAGGGGGAGAGAATGGTGTGTTTCGCGGGAAATACTGATTTGAACCTGAGTAGTTACCAGATTTCAGATTGGAGACCGATGCGACGCAGGACTCAATCTGAAATCTGAAATCTGAAATCTGAAATCTGAAATCTGAAATCTGAAATCGTGTATACTCTCGGTCGTTCGGGGAATGGCGCAGACTGGTAGCGCGCTGCGTTCGGGTCGCAGAGGTCCTGGGTTCAAATCCCTGTTCCCCGACTGAAGGGCAGGCCAAAAGCTTGCCCTTTTTTGTTGCCATGAGCCGAAGCGCCACTTCCGCCCCACCGTCCGAAGCTTGGGACGCCTTTGTTTCTGCACATTCGCACAGCCACGTTCTGCAGATGAGCGCATGGGCCGCGCTGAAATCTGCGCACGGCTGGCATGTTCTACGCACAATCGCCGACGACGCACATGGAAATTGGCTCGGTGGCGCGCAGATTCTGCATCGCAACCTTAAATTTTTTGGCCGCATTGCCTACGCCCCGCGCGGCCCAGTCGTCGACTGGCACACCGACGCAGCAATCGTCGCCGCACTCGATGCCGCGTCAGCCGCCGCTCGCACAGCCGGCGCCTTCGCCCTGGTAGTCGAGCCGAACACAGCCGACGAACCGCGCGCACATGCTGCGCTGCAGAAGGCCGGCTTCGTCCCGTTCGAATGTGACGTGCAGCCACGCCGCAGCATCGTCGTCTCACTTGCCGGCGACGAAGGGGATATTCTGGCGCGCATGAAGCAGAAGACGCGCTACAACGTGCGCCTGGCGCAGAAGAAAGGCGTGACGGTGCGGCGCGGCGACGAACGCGATGCAGATCTTTATTACGAACTCATGCGCGCCACCGCCGCGCGCGACGGTTTTTCGATTCACCCCGCCACGTATTACCGCGACTTCCTGCGCCTGTTCACCCCTGCTGCTGGCTGCGGCGCGCTGTTCATCGCCGAAGCTGACGGCCATGCGCTCGCAGCGCTGATCGCCACCGCAGTCGGCCACGAGGCGGTCTATCTCTACGGCGCCAGCGCCGATGCCGGCCGTGAACTCATGCCAACCTACCTGCTGCAGTGGGAAGCGATGCGCTGGGCACGCGAACGTGGCTGCACGCGCTATGACCTGTGGGGCATCCCCGACGAAGACGAAGCTGTGCTCGAAGCCGGTTTCGAATCGCGCCACGACGGTCTGTGGGGCGTCTATCGCTTCAAACGCGGCTTCGGCGGCGTGCTCGAACGCAGCATCGGCGCATGGGTACGCCCGCTCTCACTGCCGCTCTGGTGGGCCTATCGCCTGGCGCTGCGCCGCACCAGCCGCCACGGCCTGGCCGCGTAAATTGCACCAACAGCCGCTGTGCGCCCCTGGCTGAAAAAAGACCGCCCCTTCAGGGCTCGTAGCACATTCACGGCGACGGACCCCGCGCATGCAGTGCTCACATCCCGCGGAAAAATCGCCTGCAGGGCGACGCCGCACTAAGTTCATGTCCATAAGTTTTGTCCGGCAGATTCGCCTCCCCCGCTTTGCGGGGGAGGCGAATCTGCCGCCAGAACTTTTGGCGACTCACTTAGTAGTTCGTCCAAGCAAAACTTGTGAGCGTCTGCCCTGTGCGAACCTTGCCTACAACCCACATTGCGCCCACATTGCGCCCACATTGCGCCCACATTGCGCGCATATTGCGCCCACATTGCGACGCAGCAATTTCCCACGGGTGCAGTTGTGCATCCCAGACCGATGGTCTGGGCTAGGACTGCGTCGCGCCTTTGGCGCTTTTTCAGCCTTGAAAGGGCGTACTTCGATTCAGCCAGGGTTTGTGCTGAAGGCGCGGCCCTGGCAACGGCGTGGC
>CANJQH010000012.1 GCA_947476335.1 Anaerolineae bacterium
GGGTTTGTGCGGAAGGCGCGGCCCTGGCAACGGCGTGGCGCCGATATCAGGATGTTTAGTGGGGACCCGCAAGTTTTGCCTGGACGCACTACTAAGTGAGTCGCCAAAAGTTCTGGCGGCAGATTCGCCCCCCCCGCAAAGCGGGGGAGGCGAATCTGCCGGACAAAACTTATGGACAGGAACTTAGCCCAGACCATCGGTCTGGGTGCTCGGCCACACATATGCCATGCCGTACATTTCGCCCTAACGGCAGATGCACCCCATTCGGACTGGGAACCCGGAACTTTTTTGGGTGGATACTAGTGATTCATGAGCAGAGTTAAATCGTTTTTCAAAGTTCGGAAGGCGCGTCTGCGCATCAATTCGCGTGGGGTAAGCGTTACGCCGCCATCGATGCGAATTGGTGACAGCGACAGCTATGTGAATGTGGGCAAGCGCGGGGTAAGCTACACGAAGCGCACGCGGTTTGGCAGCTTTAACACACGCAATGGCTGCTCGGTACCGATCGGAATTTTTCTGTGTACCGTCTTCGCCGCCGCGATGATTTTTGTGAGGGCCGCGGCGTGAGTGAACGCGAAGATGCAGTGCAGCGTAGCGATGCGTACCGCACGTACATGTCGAGCTATTACGCGAAGGATCCGCAGGCGGCGCGCACGCATCAGCGCAAGCTTGCGTGGCTGCAGCACAACTATGCTTCGCATTTGCCGAAGATTAACGGAGCTCGCTGCCTGGAGATTGGGCCGGGCAAAGGCGAGCTGCTGCAATGGCTGACCGAGCGTTCGATCGAAGTTCATGCGGTGGATTTGTCTGAAGAGGTTGTGCGTTACTGCAACGAAATTTTGCCTGGCAGCACCGAACTTGTGAATGACACAGCCGCGTATCTCGAACGTCATACTGCGGAGTATGACGTCGTGTTTATGCTGCATGTGCTCGAGCATGTGCGGAAGCAGGATGTGATTCCGCTTCTGCGCGCTGTCCGAGCTGCACTAGTGCCGGGCGGCCGTTTGATTGTGGAAGTTCCCAATATGGGAAATCCGTTTATCGGCTTGTACTCACGCTACGTAGACTTTACGCATGAAGTCGGCTTTACTGCGGAGAGCCTCGAGTTCGTATTTTCAGCGGCCGGCTTTACGAATGCGAATGCGCGCGCGGCAGAGCTTCCGCAGGATCGACCGTATCGGATTTTGCAGCACATGGCCGAACGTTTGATTGGGTTCGTATATCGTGTCACTGGCCTCGCCATTGGCGTGCGCACACCCCGCCTGATTTCGCATTCGATTTTTGCAGTTGGGGTGCGCTGATACCGTTTGATCCCAAATTGTGCAATTTCGATGCAGCGGATCGCCTGGTGTGGCTGGATTTCGGTCATATTGTCGAGCCTGTGCGGTAGAACTTGTCAAACTCGGCAGCGAAGGACGCAGATTGATAGCAATAGTGTGACTTGCTGCTTTATATAGCAGCACGCCACGCTATTTCCTGTTGATCGTCCGAATTTCACATGAATTGGTGAAAAATTGGGCCAGCACAGTTGACAAACTTGGCAACCATTCGGGCTCAGACCGATATTTTCTGCGAATTGCGTTGGAAAACTGACCGACCTGAGTAGTTGCCAAACTTGACATTCACTTGACATTTGTGTATTCGGTCAAGTTTGGCTGGCATGGAATTGAAGTTGGCGAATATAACCAACCCATGCAATTCGACCTTGAAGTCAGCACCCTGAGCATGCCTGAAACCCGTGACGCCGCCGTATTCGAAGGCGTGCCGCTCCACCTGGCCGATGGCCAGTTTGTCACAGAGGAAGTCAGCCTGCTGGACGCCATCATCGCCGCAATTCGGCCGCTGAGGACGCTGGTTCGCCGTCAGTCCGACGAGCGTTGATCGGCTGCGTACGCGCGTAGTTTGGTTTCGCTTGCAAGGATCCGTGCGCAGAGGCATGCTTCGGGCATGTCCTCTGATTCCATTGGCGCAGCTGCGCACGACCGATCCGCACAACTTCCCGCCGGTCTGTGGCCGGTGATGATCACCCCATTTCTCGATGATGGCGCGATCGACTGGCAGGGCGTCGATGCCGTGACCGACTGGTATATCGCCAGTGGGGCGGCTGGGCTGTTTGCCTGCTGTTTGTCGAGCGAGATGTATCACCTCGATGAAGCGGAGCGCATTGCGCTCGTGCAGCGCGTACTGCGCCGCGTCGATGGCCGTATCCCGGTAGTGGCAACCGGCAACTTCGGCGGCGAAATTCCTGCGCAGGCGCGCAGTCTGCGGCGCGTGTATGACCTTGGCGTCGCCGCTGCGGTGATTCTTCCGAATCAGCTCGTGCGCGAGGATGAACCCGACGGTGCGCTGCGCGACCGCCTCGAACGGTTGCTGAACGAGACCGGCGACGCCGTGCTCGGCTTGTATGAAATTCCTGCGCCGTACAAGCGCATCATTTCCGCCGAGATCATCGGCTGGGCGGCGCACACCGGACGATTTACCTATCTCAAGGACACGACGTGTGAGCCGGCGGTCATTCGCGCCAAGCTCGCAGCAGCGCAGGGCACGTCGCTGCGTTTGTACAACGCGTGGACGGGCGGCGCGCTCGAGTCGCTCAACGACGGTGCGGCGGGCCTGTCGCCGATCGCGGCCAACTGCTATCCTGAGTTGTTCACATGGCTGTGCGCGAATTACCACGCGCATCCCGAAAAAGCACAACGACTGCAGCGACTGCTGCGCGTGCTCGAGCCGGCCGTGTGCGAGCAATACGTCGCATCCGCCAAGCGCGTGATGGGGCTGCGCGGCGTGCCCATCGGGACGCGCTGCCGCAACAGGACGCTGACGATCGACGCTGAGCTGATTGCGCTGCACGAAAGCCTGATTGAAGTGATCGAGGAAGCGCTGAGCGAGTACGGCATCGAGGGTGGATCTGCGTCGTCCCGTTAGCTGCGCAGGCTGGATTTGAGTTGCTTTATGACCTCAGCGGTGGTCATTCTGCGGCCATGGCGGCGTCGACTCAGTGTGTGAAGCACCGACAACAGCCCTGTGGAGCGCAAGAGGGAGACGATTCGATAGTAGCGCTGTGAATGACCGTCCACGATCAAGCTTGGCACATCTCGATCGACGATGACCAATTCTGAAAATGAACTATGCGTAGTTCCGACGAAGCAGTCGGTATTTCGCAGGAGCCAGAGATCGGTGACTGCGTCGCGAATGGCGAGCGGATTCGTGCGATCCAGGCTGACGGCCGCATGCCAAACGACGCGTGAGCCATAGCGTTGCCGAAATAAGTCACGCACTCCTGCAAACTGCACGGACTGAGTTTCGGTGTGAGTCTGCGGAGGTTCGTCCGAACAGAGGAGAATGCCCGCCTCGGGCTCAGTTTCCAGCATTAAATCGACAGCCTCTATTGCGTCCGGCGTGTTCCTGCTGCTGTGTGGATGCACATGGAGAAAGTCGCCGCGGCGCAGGTGAACGCCGATCATGCGTTTGTGGAAATGTGCGCTGCGGAAGGCATCTATCTCGTGCTGGATTTCGGATGTGGGCTGCAATTGCCGTATGAAATCCTTGGTTCGCTCGAAAATAGCGATATTTTGCTCTGTTTCTCGTGGGGAAAACAGCCAGGTTGCATCCTGCACGACGAGGTTGGTTTCGTCGCTGCGGAGCCTGCAGCGACTGTAAACACTGCTTCTGGCTGGAATATCCTCCATTTTTATGGACTGCACCGGCCAGTCGTTTGAAAATAGGTCGGCAAAGTCTGCAGGGCAATGTGGAGTTCGCGGCCAAAGCATTGCGAAGCGACGGCCCGTATGTTCGGCCAATGCCAGGCCGGAAGTGAGCACTTGCAGTCGGTTGGCGAGGCCTTGTACACACACCACAGTGAGACTTTTCATCGAGCTGAAATTATCGTTGAGCCGGCCGGTAAAGCACCGTGTCCGCCATATAGCCCGCTTCCGTGTAATTCTTATAGACCGCCTTGCGGACATCTTCGGGCCAGCGCGTGATGATGTAGTGCTCATTGCGGTCGCGCGGTTCGTACCAGGCGACGAGTGCGAATTCGCGCCGTTCGATGGCGGCGATGAGTTCGGTGCTGGACCAATCGCCGCGTTGCTGCAGCGTATTGAATTCGAGCGGGTAGATGACGGGGGCTTTGCCTGCGAGGGAGAGCATGCCGATGTACTCGTCCGTGAGCACCGGGCCTTTTGCATTGCGCAGGCGTATATCGAGATCACGCATTTCGCGTGCGGTTGCGAATCGTCCTTTCAAGTCCGGCAGAAAATCAACCGAGCGCCAGTCTCGCAGCGCATCGATCTGTAATAGTGCGAAGACGAGTGTGAATGCGGCGAGCCAGCGTGTGCGGCTGAGCCAGCCGATGACGACGCCGAAGCCGATGCATGTTGCGGTGCTGAATGGCAGTGTGATCGACCACGAGGAGCCGGCGCGGCTGCTGAAAATTGTGAGAATGAAAGCCGTCATCATCATGACGAGCAGGGGGCGTGCGGCAACATGTCGCGTGCCAAGCGGCTCTGTGATGAAGAAGAGGATGCTCGGCACGAGGATGAGTCCGGTGCGCAGTAATTGATTGACGATTAGTCCGGTTGCGACGTCCTTCGAAAAATCGCGGATGCCGAAGTTAAGCAGGTGTTGCAGAAAGCCGCCATGGGTGATGGTTTGGAGGCAGGCTGTGCCGGCGATGCTGCACACGACGATGCTGGCCAGTAGTGCGAATGTGGCGTTGCGGCGGCCATTTCGCAGCAGCCAGGTGCATGCGCCGATGAGTGGAACCAAGGCGAATTCGGGCTGCATGCCGATACACAGCACGAAACAAAGTCCGCTGAGTACGACTGCGGCGTTACTGCGTGCGCTGTTGCGCGGCCCAAAAAGCACGGCGATGCAGAGGCCGAGTGTGCCGAGTGCAAGGGCCGCTGCATCAGGTGCGACGAGCAGGGAGGCGACCTGGATCTGTGGGAAGAGCCAGAGCAGTGCACACGCGACCATGGCGCCGCCGAAGCTGCGCGTCAGGCCGAAAACTACACCTGCGGCTGCGAGGCCAGTGATGGCATAGGCGATGAGTGAGATGCTGCGCGCGGCGGCGAATGCGTCTACGGGTGCGGAAGCGCGCAGAACGGGTGCGAGCAGTGCGGGAAAGAGCGGTGGCTGAGGTGAGATGCGCAGTGGCGGCGTGCTGAACGTTGTCGGATAGAGGTGTGTGAGGTCGGGCAGTTGCAATGCTCGATCGACCGACAGGCTTTCGGAGTAGGCGAGTGGGTAGGGGAAAGCAAGGGCACGGCTGATGATGCTGAAGTGGTCGAACAGCGCCCAGAGTACGCTTCCCAACACGAGAACGATCGCCAGTCCATAGATCAGGTCCAGCCAGGGATTGGCTGTGCGGTTCCTGCGAGCATGTTCGAGCACGAGGGAAGAGTGTACACGGGACTCTATGAAACCCGGCTTCTTAGAAGCCGCGTATGTTTCCTGTAACTACTCAGGCCCAAATCAGTATTTCCCGCGAAACACACTATTCCCTCCCCCGAAGGGGGAGGGAATAGTGTGTTTCGCGTTGGAAAAATAGCTGGCCTGAGTAGTTACTGTTTCCTTCGTTTCGAAGGAGCGCTTTGGTGCATGTGGTCGAGCTGCCGGTACGACGTGGTTCCCCAGCCCGGACACTGGTCCGAGCTGATGGAGTTGGTTGTACTTACTTCGGTAGTTCGGCGGTGAGCGCGATGGTGCTGATCAGGCCGATGCGATATGTGATCGACTTGAGTTTTGCGTCGCTGGGTACGAGGAAGGCGATCCAGCCGGTTGCTTTTTCGCCCTTGCCGATTTCGCTCGTCTTCAGTTCATCTGCGATGGCGGCTGTCTGACCGTCATAGGTGACATCATTGCTATCTGCGATGTTGGCGTACGTAGTTTCGACAGCCATTTTTTCTTCAGTGGAGACGACGCTGAGTTCGACCTGAACGGCGACGAGGCGCGATTCTTTGGGGACTTCGAAACCGGCGGCGGGGGTGGCAGGGTCTTTGATAGCGAGCGCCTTCATTGAGTAGCCGGCGCTTTCAGCGCTGCGTTTGGCGAGTTCTTCGGGGGAGATCGTTGTTGCTATTGGCGTGTTCGTGGCGCGCCTCGAAGATACGCCGCCGCCTTCTCCTTCACTTCTGCAGGCAGTGAGAAGTAGGCCGAGCACAATAGCAGCGGATGCGAAGTGATTAATTCTGGACATGGGATTCTCCTGATGGCAAAGTTCACCGAGTCAAAGTTCAGCTGGCGATGATCATAAGTGGTTCAGTGCTGCTCAGCTGTGATGGCGGCTGAATACCGGAAATTTTCCGGCGTACGCAGGATCTGACCAGGTGGCGCACTTTTTCGATGAAAAATTGCACCACCCGATGAGGTTGGGCTGGCTATTTGGACGCCGGTGATGACTCGGGCGTTTCGTAGAGGAAGCAGGAAGCCTGATGCTGATTCTCGATGGGGAACAGCGGCGGGATTCCCTGCAGGCAGCGATCCATGCGACTGCCGCAGCGCGGATAGAAGCGGCAGCCACTCTTGGGGCTGTTGCGCATTTCCTCTTCGGACGGCAGGTTGAGATTCGTATCCCACTTCACGTCGGGATCAGGGACGGGGATCGAATTTAACAGCAGCTGCACGTAGGGATGCTTTGGGTTTTCGATCACGTGCCCTGTGTCGCCGTTTTCAGCGACGCGGCCCTGATACATGATGTGGATGTCATTGCCGATCTGATAGGCCGTGCTCAGGTCATGCGTGATGTAAAGGAACGAGATGCCGAAATCGTCGCGCAGATGCAGCATGATGTCGAGGATCATGGCGCGCAGCGATGCGTCGATCATCGAAACCGGTTCGTCGGCGACGATGATACGCGGCTTGAGCATGTAGGCGCGCGCGATCATCATGCGCTGGCGCTGGCCGCCGGAGAGTTGGTGTGGGTATTTCTCCAGCACTTCACCTCCGCGCAGGCCGACAACCTTGAGTGCGTCTTCCATCATCTGACGCGCCTGTGCCTTATCGTTTGCCAGTTTGAACTTGCGGATGGCCAGTTCGAAGATGTGTTTGACGCGATAGAACGGGTTGTATACCTCGTACGGGTCTTGGAAAACCGCCTGCACTTCGCGGCGGTAATGCACGCGCTGCTCGGCGTTCATGGACTGGATGTTCACGCCGCGGTAGATCACGTCGCCGCTTGTCAGGTGTAGAAAGCCCAGCACCAGACTGGCCAGCGTCGTTTTGCCACTGCCGCTTTCGCCAGCGATTGTGGTGATCGTGGCGGGTGATTCGGCAATGGACAGGTTGAAGTCCTGCAGCGCGACGACCTTCTTGCCGCCGCCGATGCCGCTGCCGCCGTACACCTTGGTTGCATTGCGGATTTCGAGAAGAGGTGCGGTCATCGATCGAGCTCCTTCATCGCCGCCGCGGCCTGGGCATGGCTGCCCATGTCGTCGGGGCTTTCATAGAGATGGCAGGCCGCTTGATGGCCGGAGGTGTATTCGCGCAGTGTCGGCTTTTTCGTTCGGCAGATTTCCTGCACGAACGGGCAGCGGTACTGGAACACGCAGCCGGGCGGCGGATTGCGCAAGTCGTGCGTAATGCCTTCCGTCACTTTGAGCGGCTTGCGCTCTTTGATCGACGGAATCGACGCGATCAGCAGCTGCGTATACGGGTGCAGCGGAATCTTGAACGCGCGCGTGATCGGGGCAATCTCGACGATATTGCCGGCATACATCACGATGATGCGGTCGACCATCTGTGCCTGCAGGCCCATGTCGTGGCCAATCAGGATCATCGATACGCCGAGGCGCTTCTTGACGTCCATCAACGTCTGCGCGACCACGCGCTGGACGACGACGTCGAGTGCGCTGGTGGGTTCGTCGGCAATGATCAGCGGCGGGTTCAGCGCGATCGCCATGGCCACGCACACGCGCTGCTTCATGCCGCCCGACAGCTCATGCGGATACATGTCGTAGACGCGGGCGGGCAGGCCAACCTGGTTCAATAGTTCCAGGATGCGCGCCTTCAGCTTTTCCTTGGGCTGTTTGCCGAGGTGCGTCTCGATCGCATCAGCGATCTGCGTGCGGATGCGCATGACTGGGTTGAGCGAGTTCATCGCGCCCTGCGGGATGAGCGCCAGCTTGACCCAGCGCATTTCGCGCAGTTCTTTTTCGTTCAGCCCGACGACATCCGTTCCTGCGACTGTGGCGTGTCCGCTTACGATACGGCCGGGCGGCTGCACCATACGTAGAACGGCCATTGCCGTTGTCGTCTTGCCGCAGCCTGATTCGCCGACCAGTCCGACTGTTTCGCCGGCGAAGACCTGAAAGCTTACGCCGTTCACGGCCTTGACGTCGCCGGTGGGCGTCCTGTAATGGACGCGCAGTTCGTCCACGTCCAGGACGACTTCTCTGCCCGCGCCGTAGGCCGTCTTGGCCTGAGGTGTGGAAGTTGATGTAGACATGACGTGTCCTATTCCTTGGTGTTCAGGCCGCGCAGGCGCGGGTTGGCGACTTCATCGAGGCCGGTCGCGATATTGAACAGGTTGGTGAAGATCAGGGCCAGAACCAGAATCGGGAGTACGTACCACCACGTCATACCGCGGATCACGGCCGCCTTCTGGTTGGCGTAGAAGATCGTCATTCCGAGCGTCGGGATGCGCGTTGGGCCGAGGCCGAGCGCTTCGAGGCCGGTGGAGGCGAGGATGGCGCCCGACACGTTGCCGGTGAAGCTTGCCGCGATGTACGGCAGCATATTCGGCATCATTTCACCGAAAATTACGTCGAGCGTGCTGGCACCTGAGAGGCGCGCCATGCGGATGTAGCCGCGTTCGCGCAGTGTGAGCACCTGCGCGCGGATCAGGCGCGTCGGTCCAGGCCATGCGAAAAGTGAGATCAGAATCGCCATTGTTTCGGCGCTGATCTGTCTCACGAATGCGGAGATGACGATCAGCACTGCGAGCGAAGGGATCGTGATCCACGAATCGGAGATGGTCGTAATGACACGATCGACCGTTCCGCCCATAAAGCCGGCGATACATCCGAGGATGACGCCGATGACCATGCCGACGGTGGCGGCGATGAGGCCGACGCGCAGCGAGCGCGGGCTGCCGGTCAGCAGCACAGCGAGCATGTCACGGCCATTGCTTTCCGTGCCGAGCGGGTGATCCCACGTGCCGACGTTTTCACTCGTACAAATGGGGACTCCTGCGATCGTGGACGGACACCACGGAGGCGGCAGGTCCAGCGGCGAAGATGCGACGCGGGCGAGTGTGGGATCCCAGAGTTGATCGCCGATGATGCCGGAAAAACCGACGAGCACCAGCATAACGATGCCGATGACCAGCTTGGGATTGAACCAGGGCGAGTCGAAGCGATTGACCCGCGAGACCGCCTTGGGTTTGGATTCTGCAGCGACAGTTGCCATAGCTTCATGGAACGCGGACTACCGGCGCGCGTGCGAAATGCGCGGGTCGATCAGCGGATAGATCAGGTCGATGATGAGCACGGCCGTGGCCGTGGTCAGGATCAGGATGAACACGATACCGCCCATGAGGGTGTAGTCGTTGTTCGTAATGGCCGAATATAGGAGCCAGCCGATTCCGGGGTACACGAAGTAGGTTTCGACGAGCGTTGAACCGCCGACGAGCAGGCCCAGGGAAAGTGCCAGCGCGGTGAGCTGTGGCAGCATCGCGTTGCGCACGGCGTAACGGAAGAACAGGCGGCTTGGGCGAAGGCCTTTGGCCTGCGCGAGCAGCATGTAATCTTCGCCATCTGTGGTGATCATCATGCCGCGCATGCCGAGCGCCCAGCCGCCCATATTCGTGAGCACGATGGCGAGTGCGGGCAGCGTCGCATGTTCGAGGATGCTCTTAATGTAGGGCCAGTTGAATCCCTCGGGGTACTGGCTGTCAACGCCGCCGCTGAACGGCAGCCACCCAAGCCAGAATGCGAAGATGAACATCAGGATCAGGCCGAAGATGAACGGCGGGATCGACGAGAACGTCAACAGCAGCGGCAGCGCGGAGCGCACGCTGTTTGGCGTCTTGCGCCACCCCATCAATGCGCCGATCAGGTTGCCGGCGATGAACGTGACGAGTGTGGCGAATGTCAGCAGGCCGACCGTCCACGGTACTGCGCGTCCGATCATTTCATCGACGCGTGACGGGAACTGTGTCAGCGAATAGCCAAAATCCAAGGTAAAGCAGCTTTTCAAAAAATTTAGGTACTGCACATACCACGGGCCGTCGAGGCCAAATTTCACGCGCCATGCTTCGATCATGGCCGTACTGTTTTCGACGTATCCTGACTGCGCCATCATTCGCGAGACCATGGCCGCCACCGGATCTCCCGGCGAGAGCCGCGGAATGATGAAAATCAGCGTTGCTCCGATAAAAATAGTCAGCAGCCATAGCAGCAGCCGGCTGACAATGTAGCTTCGGTTGATACCACCCATGGTGTACCTGGAGATGAACTTTGGTCGATTCGGGGGAGGGTGTGCGCGCACACCATGCCGATCTAGGGAAAGCGGATGGCAGCGAGGTCTCCCTCACTGCCATCCTTTAGGCGGCCTGTGAACAGGCCGCGTAGCTCTGTGCGTCACGAACTCATCGATTTCCCGAGCGTCTTTCGAGTGCTGCGGCAAATCGACGAATTCATGAGTCAGTGGTGCTTACTTCGCCGGCTTGATGCCGAGAAGGATGTCGAAGGTCGACTGCCACCACGTCCACGACGGAGCGTACTTGTTCTTGTCGGTCGGCCAGTTCGTCCAGTATTCCTGGTCGAACGGGATCAGCTTCTTGGCCTGCGCGATCGGAATGTTCGGCAGTTCCTTGAGGTACTGTTCCATCGCCGCGACGAAGAGATCGTCGACCTTGCGGTCGCCGAGCGGCAGCGTCGACATTGCATCCACGGCCTTGGAGAACTCAGCGTTGTTCCAGCGCCACGGATTGCGATCGGCGCGCTCGCCGACGGGCTTCAGATACTTGCCGTTCAGGTTCTCGAGGGTCGCCCAGGGCTCGTTGACCGAACCGCAGGTGTGCCAGCCAGCGCGGGCTTCAAACTTGCCGAAGCGCCAGTTGTCGTCCCAGATACCGCCGGCCTGAACAACGACCGAGGCGTTGATGCCGACAGCCTGCAGCTGTTCGACGATCACGGACGCCCATGCCGTCTGCTCCGGCGCGAAGTCGGCGCTGGTGATCACCAGCGACAACTGCTTGCCGTCCTTGGCATAGTATCCATCGGCGCCCTTCACAAAGCCCTTCGATTCGATGATCTGCTGAGCCTTCGCAGCGTCATGCGTCCAGATCGGGTACTTCTTGAAGAGGCCCTTCGATTCCAGAAGCTTGTCCATGCGCTGGACCGGCGGATACATCGGATAGGGGATGCGCGACTTGGTCGAGGTTCCCTCATACGCGACGGCGATGATCTGATCGCGGTCGATCGCATAGTTCAGCGCCCAGCGCATGTCCACGTCGTCCCACGGCGCGAGCGTCGTGTTCAACTCGAGGTTGCGCGGGCACGGGTCCAGCACCGCGAACGGCGCCTTGTCGTACCAAGCGATGACCTTGGGGTTCTTGGCCTTGAGGGCCTTGAACGCACCGAGGTTCATGTCCATCGCGCTGTCGAGCTGATGGGCAGCCATCTTGGCAACCGTCTGCTCTTCGTTGCCGGCGACGATGAACTTGGCGTACTTGGCGGCCGGGGCCTTCTTGAAGCCCGACTTGCTGCCCCACCAGTTGTCATCGCGTTCAAACACGAACTCGGTGCCGGCGCTGTTGAAGCTCTTCAGCTTGTACGGGCCCGAGAACACCGGCGACTTGCCGGCTTCGTAGTTCTTGTACGTCAGCGGATCCTTGCCTTCCCAGATGTGCTTGGGGACGAAGTTGACGCCGCCCCAAATCTTCACCGAGAAGTAGTCCAGCTGGAAGCGCGGGTTCGGGTTGGTGAGCGTGAACTCAACCGTCTTGTCGTCGACTTTCTTCGTCGACTTGACCCACTGCTTCATGTCGCCACCGTTGGACATCGTCGGGTTGGCCTTCAGCATGTCAACCGTGAAGATGATGTCGTCGGCCGTCACCGCCACGCCGTCGTTCCAGGTCGCGGCCTTCTGGAGCTTCAGCGTCCAGACGGTCTGATCCTTGCTCGGCGTCATGCTCGCGCCCAACCACGGATTGACCTTGCCGGTCATGTAGTTGAGAATGAACAGCGGCTCCATCATGGCCTGGTGGAAACCCTGGTTGCGGGCTGAACCGGGGACATACGGATTCCACAGGTCCGGCGATGTGATGCGCTCGGCATCGATGTCGATGATTACGGTGTCTTTGCGATCTGCATCCTGCGCGCGGCTGGCTGCCGCGGCGGGGTTGGCAGTCGCCGACAGAATCAGCATGGAGGCACCGGCCACTGCCGATGCGACCACTCCAAAGCGTTTAGAAATTGCGCTCATCGTAACTAACTACCTCCTGGAAGTATTAACCTAAAAGTATGCGCGGGGGGGGACCACGCGTTTCTGCCCCTTGGAAGTGCAATGTACAAAGACTTTTTGTGCTTCCATCCTCCTGATCAAGCGTTCACCCGAAACTTCGTTCGCCCCGCTTCGGATTAGACAAATTCACGATGTGAAAGGCGTCACCAAAACGGCACTCACGTGCCTGAACAATGGCAAGTATGACTTGCTTGTCAAAATTGTCAAATCAGTAGTTTGGCATAACGAACAAAGGATGATGATCTGTAGTCATTCAGAATAAGATCAGCATAAAACCTGAATAAGACCAGCATCAAGCTAATTTCTCGCCGCAAAATATACCGTCTTCTTTGTTTTTGTGGGCGTTTTTGTGGGCGTTTTTGTGGGCGTTTTTGTGGAGGACTTTTGTGGAGGACTTTTGTGGAGGACTTTTGTCGAAAAACTTGTCGAAAAGGACGAGACGATTTTTTTCCGGCGGAAAATTGGCTCGCCTGAGCAGTTAATGTGGCCTGCTGCTGCACTACACTCATAACTTATGGCGGAACTGGGTATCAGTGTCGATATTGCCGTGATCGGTGGTGGCATGGGAGGCTGCGCCGCTGCACTTGCCGCGTGCGAAGCGGGCTGCACGGTGCTGCTTAGTGAATCTACGGACTGGCTTGGCGGGCAGATGACGGCGCAGGGGGTTTCGGCGTTTGATGAACATGCGCGTATAGAAGCGCAGCCGCCGTCTTTGAACTATGCGCGCCTGCGCCGCGAGATTCGCGCGGAGTATGTGCGCACGTTCGGTGCGCCGGAGTGCATGCCGGAAACTGGTTTGCCGTTGAACCCCGGGAATGGCTGGGTCAGCCGGCTGTGTTTCGAACCGCGCGTCGGCTTGCGCGTGCTCGAACGCATGCTCGCACCGCATATCGCCGCCGGCCGCCTGATTGTGCGCACAAACTGCGCACCTGTCCGCGCCGAACTCCGCACTGATCGCATCGCCGCCGTCTTTCTGCGCGATGCCGCGGGTGTGGAATTTTCCGTCGAGGCCGCACATTTTCTCGACGCCACCGACCTCGGCGACCTGCTTCCGCTTACGCACACGCCCTGGCGCACCGGCGCCGAATCACGCGCCGAAACAGGTGAGCCGAGCGCCGGCGATGCCGACGTCCCGCACGAAGTGCAGAGCTTCACGTTCTGCTTCGCCGTCGAACGCCGCCCCGGCGAATCGCATGTGATCGAAAAGCCCGCCGCCTACGAGGCTCTCCGCGCCGCACAGCCGTTCACGCTCGTCATTGGCTCGCCGCTGCGCCGCTTTCGCATGTTTGAACCTGCTCCCGACGCACCTCTTCCGTTTTGGACCTATCGGCGCCTGTTCGACGCCCGCCTGCTCGATCCGTCCGGCCACGGCCTGCGCGACGTGGCGCTGATCAACTGGGCCGGCAACGATTACCACGCCGCCAGCCTGATTCACGCCTCGCCACCTGAGTTGGCGCGCATCGTCACCGAGGCGAAGCAGCTTTCACTGGCGTTTCTCTATTGGCTGCAGACCGAATGCCCGCATGACGACGACCGTGGCCAGGGCTACCCGGAGCTGATGCTCCGCCCAGACATCATGGGCACAGCCGATGGCCTTTCCAAGGCGCCGTATGTGCGTGAAGCACGGCGTATTACGCCATGCTTTCGCATTCTCGAACAACATGTGGCCGCGGCCGGCCGTAGCCACGCTGAGCGTTTTCTGGATTCAGTTGGAATTGGCTGGTATCCCCTCGATCTGCATCCGGCCATCGGCAATCCGAATCGCAATATGTTCGCGCCGACGCATCCGTTTCAGATTCCGCTCGGCGCACTGATCCCACGTCCGGCTCCCGGCACTCCGAAGAATCTCGTCGCCGCGTGCAAGAACATCGGCACTACGCACATCAGCAACGGCGCGTATCGCCTGCATCCGGTCGAATGGGCCATCGGTGAAGCAGCCGGCGAACTGGCGGCTTTTTGCGTTGCCGACGGCCATTCACCTGCACAGGTCTGGGAATCTCCGGCGCTCACGCAGCAGCTGCAGGACCGCCTGCGCGCGCGCGGCGTGCGGGTGGATTGGGGCGACGACGGCTGACCGCCGACCGCCGACTGCTGTCGGCGGTCGGCTGCCATCAGCTTCGCGCCAGCCCGCGCGCCGGCACGTGCACCGTGCGCGTCTCGCCGCGCTGACTGAGCGTGATCCGCACCTCGCGCGCCTCGTCGGTGACGTTCTGCACGAATATGCCGCCGTCGGGCAGGACTGCGGCGATGACGATGCCGTTGTCGTCGATCTGTGCCAGCGTACCGCTTTCGACGTCAGTCGCATGCGCGACCGGATGCGTGAGCAGTGGCCCGCGCGCGAAGGCGGCGACGCGCGCAGCTTGTGTGGCGTTGAACGCACCGTGTGTGGCAAGCTCGAAGCGAAACTTGAGCGGCCCGGGCTGCGCGGCGCGGAAGTTGGTCGTCCAATAATTGTTGGTCAGCCACGCCAGCAGCAGTGCGTTGCCGCTGCGGTCGACGCTCAGCCTGCGGTCGCCGAAGACGAAGCCGCCGGGCATGACCAGTGGCGCATCCGGGCAGGCCAGTGTGACGCCCGCGCTTGCATTGTGTGCGGCTGCGTAGCCGCTGACCGTGACCCAGTCTTTGCAGCTGCCAGTGAGCTGTTCTTCGTCGAGCTGCGTGGGCGTGCCCATGGTGTCGTAGGTGCAGTTCCAGCCGGCGATGTTGAGTGGCAGAGCGAGATACAGCGCATCGGGCGCATCGACCGCGCGCTTGCGCAGCGCAATCTCAACGGCGATTTCGGCGCGGTGTGCGTGCAGCCAGATGCGGCGTACGACTGCGTCGGCGCCGGGCATGTCGGCACGCACTTCGAGGCCGATGCGATGTGGCTCGTGCATGGTTCGTATGGACGTGGTTTGTTCGACCGTGCGAATTGCTGGCCAGCCGCTCTTGAACGACGTGTCCTGGAACTTGTTGTAATCCAGCTCGAGCAACGGCTCGCGCCCGCGGTTGGGGGTGGTGGCCGGCCCGTCGACAGCTTCGTGCACGAGGCCGAGCAGCGGCCATGGGCTGCGGGCGTCGGCGAATTCGTGCTGTGTGCGCTTGTCGAATAGCGATCGCACGGCGCCGGTCTGTGCGTCGAAGCGCAGCATGTGCGTCGGCGATTCGAGGAAATCTGCACCGATCGTCAGGCCTGTGGCTGGCGTAAGGCGTAGCTCTGCGAGCGGCATGCGCACGTAGCCGTAGGCGGGCACGGTGAGCGGGCCGAAGAGCGCGTCGGTGGCGGTGGCTTCGCCGGCGGCGACGTGCAGCGTGTTCTCGGATGCGTTGGCTTCGGAGAAGCGATGTGACGTGCTCGACAAATGATCGTAGCGTCCGTCGATCAGATCCATCGGCAGGCGCACGTAGTCGGTGCGTGAGAACGGCGTCGGGTTGACGAGCAGTACGCCATTCACGTAGCGTGCGTGGCGCGGATTGCGCGCGAGCACCTCGAGCTGTTCGGTGCGGACGTAGCGCGCAAGTGCGTGGGCGCGGTAAGCCGGGTACGCTTTGTGCTGCCAGCCGGCGAGCACCGAATCGCGATCCGGGTCGCCGATGGATGCGTAGCTGCCCCAGGTATGTTCGTCCCACAGATTCAGCGCGTCATACGCTTCGTGGGTCGTGCGTGGCAGACCTGTGTCACGCGGCGCCGCGCGCTGCAGCGACAAGACGTCGGCGGCGAACAGCGCGGTGCGCGCTTCGTGGCCGAGCCGTGTTTCATGTGCGCTGCTGGCAGCGCCGAAGTTCCAGTAGTCGGTCCAGTCGCCGCGATGCTCTGGCAGACTGAGCGCCTGCACGCGGGCGAGGAGCTGCTCAGGCGTGACGAAGCGGATGCGCGGGCCGCGCCCTTCGGCGTTCCACTGACGAATGAGTTCGTACGCCGCCGGGTAGGGTGGATTGTTGTCCCAGAACGAATAGTGCGTCAGCGAGAGCACGGCGAAATCGTGCGGGTATTCCTGCACGGCGAGTTTTGCTTCGTAGGCTTGCAGTCCTGCGGCCATCGCGTCCATCGAGTTTTCGTCGCTGCGTGCGTAACGCTGGAACATGCCGTAGTGTTCGCCATTGAAGGCGATGATCGAGCGTCCGTCCGGGCCGACCCACTTGAAGAACAGCGGGCGTTGCAGTGGGAAGCCTCCGAAGTGAACGTTGATGCCCATCTGCACCATTTGCACGCCGGAGTCGAGCAGCAGCGGCACCATCGTCCAGGGCAGGCCATTGACATCGTGATTCAGAGCCACGTTGAGAGCGAGCCCGTGGTCTTTGCGCAGCGTGGGCAGCGGCGCAAGTGAATGCAGAAATTGGCGCACGCCGAGCATCGGTGTGAAGTTCCAAGCCATGGCGCACGCGCTCATGCGGCCGGCAGCTACGGCGGCGTTGAAGCGTTCGATGTTGCGCGGCGCTGTCGTGCGCTTCCAGTACTCGAGCATGCCGGTGACTTCGCATGTCCAGATCGGGCGTGAGTCGGCGTCCCAGTCCGCCGTGCGATCGATCTCGTCAAGTGCGTCGTCGATGAACTGGCGGTTGAGCTCCCACACCGTCGGCTGATCATGCGTGTAGCCGATGTCGGTGTGTGTGTGGTGGAGCAGGAGGATTTCGTTCAGCATAGGAGAACTATAGGACGGATGATGACGGATGATGACGGATGACCGCCGACCGCGGGCCGCGGTCCGTCGTCAGCTTCTCGCCAGCCCGCGCGCCGGAACGTGCAGCGTGTGTGTGACGCCGTGATGCGGCAGTGTGATCTGCACCTCGCGCGCCTCATCGGTGACGTTCTGCACTGCAACGCCGCCGTCGGGCAGGACCGCCGCGATGATGACGCCATCGTCGTCGATGTGCACGAGTCGTCCGTTTTCGATCTGGTCCGCGTGCACGGCTGGGTGCGCGATCAGAGGCCCGCGTGCGAAGGCTGCGGCTCGTGCGGAGTGAATCGGATCGAACGCTCCGTGCGTGTCCAGCTCGAAGTGAAACTTCAACGGGCCGGGCTGCGCGATTCGGAAATTTGTCGTCCAGTAATTGTTCGTCAGCCACGCGAGAAGCAGCGCATTCTGATTACGTGCTACGTCTGTGCGCCGTTTGCCGAAGACGAATTCGCCCGGCATCACCAGCGGCGCATCCGGGCAGGCGAGCGTAACTCCGGCGTCGTGTGTGTGCACCGCCGCGTAGCCGCTCACGGTGACCCAGTCGCGGCAGCTTCCTGGCAACTGTTCTGCATCGAGGCGCGTTGGCGTGCCCATGGTGTCGTAAGTCATCTCCCAGTCGGCAAGGCTGAGCGGCAGAGCGAGGTACAGCGCGTCCGGCGCCTCGACATGTTGCTTGCGAAAAGCAAGGTCGACTCCGATGCGCGGATGGTGTGCGTACAGCCAGATCGTGCGGACGACATCGTCGGCGCCTGGGAGTGTGGAGCGCACCTCGAGCCCGACGCGATGGGGTTCGTGAATCGTACGCACGTGGACGGCGGTTTCGCAGGTGCGGATTGCCGGCCAGTTGCTGCGGAAGGATGTTTGCTGAAACTTGTCGTAATCGAGTTCGAGCAGCAATTCGCGTCCCTGAACCGGCGTGTTCGTCGGGCCGTCGACGGTTTCATGTACGAGGCCGAGCAGCGGCCACGGGCTGTCGGAGTCGGCGAATTCGCGCCCTGAACGTTTGTCGAACAGCGAGTTCACTGCGCCCGTGCGGGGATCGAAGCGCAGCATGTGGGTGGGGGAGGACAGGCTCTCTGCGCATGCGGCAAGTCCGGATGCGTCGTTCATGCTGAGCGCTGTGAGTGGCAGCCTGAGCCATCCATAGGCCGGCACTGTGAACGGGCCGACTACCGAGTCTGCGGACTGCGATTTTCCGGATGTAAGTGCAACCATATTTTCGGCAGCACCGCCGACGAGAAAGCGGTGCACGGTGGCGGCAACGTGGTCGTAGCGACCGTCGAGCAGTTCGTTCGGAATGCTGGCGTAATCGATGCGCTCGTACGGCGTTGGGTTGAACAGCAACACACCCCGAGTGTGATCGGCGTGGCGTGGATTGCCGGCCAGCGCTTCGAGGCGTTCGGTGCGCACGTAGCGTGCCAGTGCGTGGGCGCGGTAGGCCGGGTGCGCCTTCAGGTGCCAGCCGGCGATGGCCACATCACGGTTGGGCGCGGCGATGGCGGTGTAGCTGCCCCAGGTATGTTCGTCCCACAAATTCAGTTCGTCGTATGCCTCATGGGTAATCTGTCCGAGCGCTTCATCCCGTGATCGAGTGCCGTGCAGCGACAGGAGATCTGCGGCGAACAGCGCGCTGCGTGCGTCGTGCGCGATGCGCGTTTCATGAGCGGTGCTTGCGGTGCCGAAGTTCCAATAGTCGGTCCAGTCGCCGTGATGCTCGGGCAAGTCGAGACTCTGTGCTTTGGCGAGCAGCGCTTCAGGTGTGATAAAGCGAATGCGCGGCTCACAGCCGGCGTCGTTCCACTTTCGAATCATGTCGTACGCAGCCGGGTAGGTCCCGTTGTTGTCGACGAGCAGCGGGTGCGTCAGCGACAGTACTGCGAAATCATGCGGATAGTTCTGCGCCGCAAGTTTGTCTTCGTAGGCACGAATGCCTTCAGCCATGGCGTCGAGCGACTGCTCGGGGATGCGCGCATAGCGCTGGAACATGCCGTACTGTTCGCCGTTGAATACGAGGATGGAACGACCGTCCGGGCCGACCCATTTGAAGAACAGCGGGCGGTGCAGAGGAAAGCCGCCGAAGTGCACGTTGACGCCCATGGTCAGCATCTTCACTCCAGCGTCGAGCAGCAGTGGAATCATGGTCCATGGCAAACCGTTCACATCGTGATTGATCGCCACGTCGAGTGTGAGTCCATGGGTGCGGCGCAGTTCCGGCAACCCTTCGAGTGAATGTAAAAATTGTCGGACACCGATCATGGGCGACCAGTTCCATGCCATGGCTGCGGCGCTCATGCGGCCTTCAGCGACGGCGCGATCGAAGCGGGCGAGCTGTTGCGGTGTTGCTCGTCGTTTCCAGTGACGCAGCATTTCCGTGACTTCGCATGTCCAGATCGGTCGCGAATTGATATCCCAGTCTGCACTCCGGTCGATTTGTTCGAGTGCGTCGTCGATGAACTGTCGATGCAATTCCCAGACGATGGGCTGTTCGTGTGTGTATCCGACATCCGTGTGCGAGTGGTTCAGGATCAGGAGTTCGCGCAGCATGGGCGTGATGATACGTCGACGGACGGCAGATGACGACGGCGGATGCGCCCCGCGGATACATCGAAGATGGCGACCTATACTTTGTGAATGCCTTTGGACGAAGCGAAGCTGGCTGCCGTATTTCGAACGCATCTCAATGTGCGTGCGGTGTACCTGTTCGGTTCATATGCCGAAGGACGTGCGCGGGCGAACAGCGACATCGACCTCGGCGTAGCGGCGCCGGCGGCGCGCGAGCGATTGGGCGCGCTCAAGCTCGATCTGCTGACCGATCTGGCGGCCGCTGGCTTCGAGAACGTCGACCTGGTAATGCTCGATCGCGCCGGCTATTTCATGCGCTTTCAGGTGGTGCGCATGAACCGGCCGATTTATCTGGCTGATGGTTTCGATCACGGCTCGTACTTTTCACTGACGTTGCGCATGTACTGGGACTTCAAGAAACATCTCGACTGGCAGCGACAAGCGTACAAGGAGAAAATTTTGAATGCCAAATCCTGAAGTGCTGCTGCGTCGCCTGCGTGCGCTCGAGTCGTATTTGGCGGTGCTGCGCTCATTGCAGCGTTACGCGCAAGAGGAGTTCCTGGCGAATCCCGAGCATTACGGGAGCGCCGAACGCTTTCTCCAGCTGGCGCTCGAGTGCTTGAATGACATGGGTGGCCATGTCGTCGCTGATCTGCATCTCGGCGCAGTGGACACGTATGCCGACGTGGTGGAGCGTTTGGCTGCAGCCGGCTATGTCGATCCAGAGCTCGAACGTACGTGGCTGCGCATGGTCGGCTTTCGCAACGTGCTCGTGCACGATTACCTCGAGATCGATCGCAGCATTGTGTACGACATTTTGCACAATCGTCTCGAAGATTTCGTGCACCTGCAGCGAATGTTTGCCCAGTTTTTGTAGTGGACGACTTTCGTCCGTCGTCCGTCGTCTGCCGCTCGTCGTCCGTCGTCCGTCCGTCGTCTGCTCCTACACCCCTGCGCGATAGCGCTCGATGATCGTCTCCACACTCTGCTCGGTCGTTGGTGTGTAGCCTGGCAGCGGCAGCAGTCGCTCGTGCAGCACATCGAGGAACCATTCCGGCTGTGGGAAGAACATGTCTTCGATCTCCGTCGGTGGCGTGATCCAGTTGCGCGCGCCGAGCACGGCGATTGGCCCGTCGAGGTCGTCGAAGCACAGCTGCGTCAGGTTCGAGGCGAGCGTGTGCGCGAATGAGCCGCGTTCGCATGCATCGGAAGCGACGACGCAGCGGCCGGTTCTGCGAACTGATGCGGCGATTGGTTCGAGGTTCAGCGGATTCAGAAATCGTACGTCGATCACCTCGGCCGACACGCCGCGCTCATGCAGGCGCCGCGCTGCTTCGAGCGCCACGTGCAGTGTGGCGCCGATGGTCACGATCGTCACGTCGTCGCCGGTTCGTCGCACGGCGGGCTGTCCGAGCGGCACCTCGTAATACTCGACCGGCACACCGCCGGGCACGACCTTCTCCGACTCCGGGTACATGCGCTGCGATTCGAAAAACACGACCGGGTCAGTGCCGCGCAGTGCGAGGCTGAGCATGCCTTTGGCATCGTACGGCGTTGCTGGGAAGAACACCTGCAGGCCGGGGATGTGTGCGCAGATCGAGGTCCAGTCCTGCGAATGCTGTGCGCCGTACTTCGAGCCGACTGAGACGCGCAGCACAAGTGGCAGCGGCAGCACGCCGCCGGACATCGACTGCCACTTCGCCATCTGGTTGAAGATCTCGTCACCGGCGCGGCCGATGAAATCGGCGTACATGAGTTCGACGACGGCGCGCCCGCCAGCGAGCGCGTAGCCGACGCCGGCGCCGACGATGGCTGCCTCGCTGATCGGCGAATTGAACAGGCGGTGATACGGCAGCGCTTCGGTCAGCCCGCGGTAGACGCCGAACGCGCCGCCCCAGTCGCGGTTTTCTTCGCCGAACGCGATCAGCGTTGGATCTTCGTAGAACGCATGGAAAAGCGCCTCGGTGAGTGCCTCAGTGTAGGTGAGCGTTTTGAGTTTGGGATGTGCCTTGCCGTCTGCGTCGAAGCCGAAGCGGTGCTTCTCGGCGAGCTGAGCGAGGCGCGTCTGCTCGCGCGGCAGGCGGGTTTCTGGCGTGCGCGTCGGCGTCGCTTCGCGCTGTCTGCGCGAGAACATGACGTCGGCGATGGCTTGTGCGCCGGCGCGGCCGCTCAGCCGTGGCGAGCGCTCATCGGAGATGGTGGCCTGCAGCACGGCGCGTAATCGGCCGCGCACGGCGTCGGCTGTGGCGTCGAGCGCATCTGCATCGGCGTGGCCATTGTTCATCAGATAGGCGCGAAAGTTCGCCACGCCGTCGTGCGCCTGCCAGCGCTTCATTTCGTCAGCGTCGCGGTAGCTGGATGCGTCCGACGGTGAGTGGCCGGAGAAGCGGTAAGTCACGACGTCGAGCAGCACCGGCCCGGCGCCGTCTTCGAGCGTGCGTCGTTTGCGTGCGATGGCGTCGGCGACGGCGAGTGGGTTGAGGCCGTCGATGCGTTCGGCATGCATGGCCTGCGGGTTGACACCGAGGCCGGCGCGGGCGAGCACATCGACGCCCATCGTCTCGCCTTTTGGCTGGCCGCCCATGCCGTAGAAATTATTCATGAAGTTGAACAGGATCGGTGGATGGCCGCCGACCTCGCGCTCCCACAGCGTGTGGAACTGATCCATCGCAGCGAAGTGCATCGCTTCCCAGACCGGGCCGCAGCCGAGCGATGCGTCGCCGATGTTGGCGATGACGATGCCTGGCCGGCGCTGCACGCGCTTGAACAGCGCTGCGCCCATTGCGATGTCGGCGCTGCCGCCAACGATGGCATTGTTTGGCATGATGCCGAACGGCGGGAAAAACGCATGCATGCTGCCGCCGAGCCCGCGGTTGAAGCCATTGCCTTTGGCGAAAATTTCGGCCAGCGTGCCGTAGAGCGCAAAGTCGATGGCGAGGTTTTTGTCGCTCGCGTCGCTGAACTCCTCGACCGCGCGCAGGATGCGGCCGTCGAAGTAGCTGCTCATGATGCGCCCGAGTTCGTCGACGCCGAGCTTGTGAATGGCCGACAGGCTCTTGGCGAGAATTTCACCGTGGCTGCGATGCGAACCGAAAATCAGGTCGTCGGGCGTCAGCCAGTACGCCTGGCCTACGGCGGTCGCCTCCTGGCCGATCGAGAGATGCGCCGGCCCGCGATGGTTGTAGGCGATGCCTTCCCATGCGCCATCTTTTTTGATGCGGTCGAGCATGGTCTCGAACTCGCGCAGAATCAGCATGTCGCGGTACATGCGCAGCAGGCCGTCGCGGCCGTAGCGCGCTGCTTCTGCGGCGGCGTCGGGCTCGTACGCGTTCAGTGGAATGTCTGGGCTGTGCAGGACGCCGCGCGCGCGAGCTTCTTCAGGATGGATGGGGAGTTGCTTGGGCATGTGTGGAGGGGAGAGTCAGAGTAGAGAGTGGAGTTGCATGAGCTCACTCTGACTCTCTACTCTTGTATGGTGATCAGAGCGTGAAAACCAGCAGATCTACATCGCGTACATTCGCTGCCAGCGTTTTCAGGAAGCGGGCGGCGGGTCCGCCGTCGACGACCTGATGATCGATGGTCAGCGACAGACCGACGTGCGGCACAAATTTCACAGCGCCGTCTTCTTCGATCGGTTTGAGATGAACGCATCCGATTCCCAGAATGGCGACCTGCGGCATATTCAAAATCGGTGTGAAGCTTTCGACGCCGGATGCGCCGAGGTTGGTGATGGTGAAGCTGCCGCCGCTGAGTGAGGCTGCGTCGATGCGGCCGCTGCGGACGCGCTCGGTCAAAATGTGCGCGGCATTTGATAGCGCTTTCAGCGACAGTGCGTCGGCGTTTGCAATCACGGGTACGAGCAGACCCTTCTCCGTGTCGACGGCAAAGGCGAGGTCGACGTTCGTTCGCGTGTGTACGGCTTTGCCGTCGAAAGTGGCGTTGAGTGTGCGATGCTGCAGCAGGCTGCGCGTCGTGGCGAAGAGCAGCAGATCACCGATGGTGATGTCGTGCAGGCCGAGCGCCGGATCGCTGTTTTTGAAGCGTGTGCGCAGCGACTGCACTGCGCGTGCGTCGGCGAACGCGTGCATGGTGAGCTGTGCGGTGTTCTGCAGCGAATCGCGCATGCGCTGTGCGATGACGCGTCGGATGCCGGAAAGCGGCGTGCTGCTGGAGGTTTCGATTATCGGTTCCGATGTGGGTGTGGCAGGTTTTAGATCCGCCTTCGTCACTGCGCCGCCCGGTCCGCTGCCGGTATTGGGAGCGACGTACTCGCCGGAAGCCACCATGGCGCGCGCCACCGGCGTCAGGCGCGTTTCATCGGCAGGCGCGGCGGGCAGTGCTGGCGCGGAAGCTTCCGGCACGTCACGTTCGATGATGCGGCCGCCTGGGCCGGTGCCGCGCACCCCGGCCAGGGTTACGCCGCGTTCCTCGGCCAGCCGGCGTGCGCGCGGCGACGCGGCACTGGGCGCCGCTGAAATACTCTGCGCTGGTGTGGCATCGGGTGCGGGGGCATACGCGGTTGCTATTTCATCTGCGCCTTGTAACAGCGCGAGCACACCATGCACCGGAACATCGTCACCGACGGCGGCTACGTGCTGCAGCAGCACACCCGCCATTGGCGCGACGACTTCCATCGTGGTTTTGTCGGTTTCCACCGTGCAGATCACGTCGCCTTCTTTCACGGCATCGCCGGGCTGCTTGAGCCACGCAGCGACGATCGAGCTTTCGACGCTATTGCCGAGTTTGGGGAGGGGGATGGAGGTGGGCATGTAAAGAAGGGAATAGGGATTAGGGAATAGGGGATAGGGATTAGTGGCTAGGGAATGGGAAGGGAGGAAAAAGTAGAGCGTCAGAGTTGAGAGTAAAGGGTGGACAGCGTTCGATGCAGCTAACTCCTTGCTCTGACTCTTTACTGTCAACTCTGACTCTTCACTATCTCCTCTCCAACCCGCAGCGCCTGTGCCACGACAGTGAGCGCCGGGTTCATTGCAGTGGACGAAGGAAAGAAAGAAGCGTCGACGACGTAGAGGTTTTCGACGTCCCAGGCTTTGCAGAAAGGATCGAGTACTGATGTGGCTGGATCGCTTCCAAAGCGTGCGGTGCCGCATTGATGCGAATTTGTTTCTACGGGCATGAGCGTGTGAATAATCTCGCGGTAGCCGGCGCGCGTGAGCAGATCGGTGGCGGCTTCGACAAGCTTCAAATGTGTGCGCATATTTTTGAAACGACGCCGCACGCGAATGCTTCCATCCGCCGCGAGTGTGATGCGATTCTCCGGATCGGGCAGGTCTTCGCTCATCACCCACCAGTCGGCGCTGCGGCGATTCATGTCTGCATGCTGCGCCGGCGTCAGGTCGGGCCGTGCTGCGGCGATGTAGCCGCCGGCCTGAATTTTTCCGAGCACCTGCAGATTGCCCATCGGGTACGGATACTCGGGCGTGCCGAAATAAAAATCATTGACGGCGATGGTCTTTTGATACACATCGTCGTTCGTGCGTTCCGGATCGATGGCCAGCAGTGTTGAGTTGATGTGCGCCATGTAATTGCGACCAACGAGCCCGCTGTGATTCGCCAGTCCATTGGGGTGCGCCGAATTCGCAGAGCGCAGCAGCAGTGCCGCTGAGTTGGTCGCGCCGCACGCTACGACGAATGTGTCGGCACGCAGCGTCTCGATCTGTCCATCACGTTCGACTTCGACGGCGGTGATGCGTTTCCCAGCGGGGTCGGTGAGCAGCCGCCGCGCGATCGTGCGCGTCTGCAGCGTCACCGTCGGCGACTGCAGCGCCGGCCGCACCAGGCATGCGTCGGCGTCACCTTTGGCGAGCAGCTTGCAGGGGAAGCCGTCGCAGGTGGCGCAGCGGATGCAGCGGCCGCCGTCGCGCAAATCGACGGCCATCGGCAGAGCGAATGGGCGTGCGCCGGCTGCGCGCAGCTTGTCCGCCATGTGTTCGGCGTAGTGTTCGCGCGGCAGCGCTGGAAATGGATACGGCTCGGCGCGCGCCGGTTCGGTAGGATCTGCGCCGGCGTCGGCGTGCACGTGGAAGAGCCGCTCGGCCTGCGCATAGTACGGCGCCAAATCGGCGTAGCGAATCGGCCATGCCGGTGACGTGCCTTCCTCGAACTCGATCTCTTCGAAGTCGCGTTCGCGAAAGCGCGGCAGCGCTGCACCGTACATCTTCGTATTGCCGCCGACGTAGTAGTACGTGGCCGGGCGAAAAGGTTTGCCTGAATCGACGTCGATCCATGCTTCGTCGGCCTGATAGCGTTTTGCGCTGATCACCGCTTCGGGCAGCCAGTTCTCTGGTTCCTGCGGCAGAAAATCGCCGCGTTCAATCAGCAGCACGTTCATGCCGCTGTTCTTCAGCGCGTAGGCCAGGCCGCCGCCGCCTGGGCCGGAGCCAATGATGATGACGTCGTAGGTCATGAATTTAAAACTCCTGCAGCCGTTGTTTCGTCTGTGCAAAGAATACGCAGCGCACCGGTGCGCAGCGCGCCGCGAATCGCCTCGCTGCGTTCGCTGCCGCAGGCTACGCCGAGCGTGAGCGGGATGCGACGCAGATCGTCGAGGCCGATGCCGATCACGCGCCGATTGTGTTCGAAGTCGCTTGAACCATCCGCTGCAAACATGCGGCCGGCTATGTCGCCGACTGCGCCATGCATGCATAGCGTCTCTGCTGCAGCGGCGTCGATGAAACCGGCTTCGATCAACCGTGCCGTGCTCGACGCCACGCTGCCGATGCCGATCAGCGCTACATCGGCGTTGCGAGCGGCATCGAGCGTCTGTGCCACCTGTGGCTGGCGGCGAATCACCTCGGCTGATTCTGGCGAGTCTGCCATCATCGGCGCATTCAGGTACAGCACTTCACCGCCGAGTTGTGCGGCGAGTTCGCGCCCGATCGTGGCGCTGTCGAATGCCTGCATGCTTGATGGGATGCTGCCGACGGCCTGCGCCACACGCATGCCCATTCGGTCACGCCCAACGCTGATTGCGCGCACGGCCTCGCGCGTGGCGCGTCCAAGACAGATTGCCAATGTTGATCCATCGTGCAGCGTTTCTTCGAGCACCTGTGCTGCGATGCGGCCTACCTGCCGCAGCATTGCAGCGTCGTCACTCAACGATGAATGCACAGCCACACGCGCGTCGGACAAACCGAAGCGCTCGATGAGCGCACGTTCGAGCGCACGTTCGCGCTCGATCGGCCAGTTGATGGAAATGCGCACGACGCCGGCTTCGCGCGCTTCTTTTAGCAGCCGATAAATTTTCACGCGCGACAGATCGAGGCGCTGACCGATCTCCGCCTGACTGAGCTCGGCGTTGTAGTAAAGGTCTGCGATGCGGGCGAGCAGCGCTCGATGTGTCGTGTCCATGAAGACCGTGCGTTTGTAACTACTCAGGCCCAAATCAGTATTTCCCGCTAAACACACTATTCTCTCCCCCTTCGGGGGAGAGAATAGTGTGTTTAGCGTTGGAAAAACAGCTGGCCTGAGTAGTTACGTGCGTTTACATTTCGATCAGCACTTTCATGCCGTGTCCGCTGCGCATCAATTCGACGCCCTGCGCCAGCTCGCTCAGCGGCAATCGGTGCGTGATCAACTTACTCAGCGCGATACGGCCGGATTCAAGCAGCTGCACCGTTTGCACGAACGGATTCAGGCCGACGAAAGCGCCGATGACTGAGAGATCATGCCGCGTGATCGAGTACTGCTTCACCTGCTGCGTATCGTTGGGGCGCAGGCCGAAGAGCAGCACCGTGCCGCCGCGGCGCGCCAGGTTCAGCGCGGTCGGCAGCTGATTTCCGACTGCGTCGATGACGAGGTCGCAGCCGATGCCGGTGGCGTTCATGACGGTTTGTGCGAGGTCGGCTTCTTTTACGTTGACTGGTGTGGCGCCGAGCACATCGCGTGCGAAGTCGAGGCGGTACGGGGCGACGTCGGCCATGAGCACCTGAGCGGCGCCTTGCGCGAGCGCATGCTGTGCGAAGAGTGCGCCCATCGGGCCGGCGCCGATGATGCAGACGCGGTCGCCGGCGTGCAGCGGCGCGCGGGCGAATGCGCCGACGACGCATGACAGCGGTTCGAAGAGCGCAGCGTCATCGCGTGAAACGTGCTCGGCGATTTTGAAGAGCGCACGTTCGGGCGCGACGAGCCATGGGGCGAATGCGCCATCGAGTGTGGTGCCGATGGTCTGGTAATTCGTGCACTGATTGTCGAGCCCGCGGCGGCAGTACTCGCAGCGGCCGCAGGTGAGGCGCGGCGCGATGACGACGCGATCGCCGATCTTCAGCCCGTTCACGCTGGCGCCGACGGCCATTACGTGGCCGACGCCTTCGTGGCCGATGACGATACCGAGCTTGGCTTTGTGCGCCGGTGGCACGGCAAGAATGTTCAAGTCAGTGCCGCAGATGCCGCACGCCTCGATTGCGATCAGCACATCGTCGTCATGTTGCACGGCTGGGATCGGACGATGCTGCGTCTCGAGGCGGCCGTCGCCGACGAAGATGGGGACGGACATGGTGTTATTCATGGACGGTGCTCCACTGGTTTGCTTCAGCAGATCGATATGCTGCGTCGATGATGTGCTGCACGCGCAGCCCGTCGTCGATGCCTGGCGTGCCGGTTGCGCCGGATTTGTTTCCGTCCCAGATCGAGCGCAGGAAGCGGTACTGACATTCGGCGTGTGTGCGGCTGACGCCGACCGGCTGTGACCAGTCGGGCATGACGGCGCCGTCATATTTCGCGACGGTCTCGACGCGCGTCCAGCCGCGCGTGGCGGCGTTCGCGCGTGCGTCGTAGACGAACAGCCAGTTCGGTTCTTCGAGCGTGAAGCGAATCGCGCCGAGCTGCCCGCGCACTTCGAACCACACGTCGTTGGTGGCGCCGGTGGCCATGCGCGACACTTCGAGCGTGCCGGCTGCGCCGCTCGCGGTGCGCAGCTGCACGAACGCCATATCCTCAACGTCGACTGTTTCGAGTTCGGTCGAACCTGCGCTGCGCGGGCGCTGACGATGCGGCGTATCGAGCGTGGCGCGCACTTCGCGGATGCCGCCGACGAGCCATTGTGCGAAGTCGACGACGTGCGCGCCGCTGTCGATCAGCACGCCGCCACCGGCCGAGGATTTGCGCAGGCGCCACGACATCGGTCGCGACGCGTCGATGTAGCTGGCGCGAAAGTAGCGTCCGTGAAAAGAAAAAATATGGCCGCAGAAGCCCTCATCGAGCAGCTGCTTCGCACGCTGCACACACGGGAAATAGCGGAAGTTGAACGTCAGCCCACAACGCACGCCAGCCGTGCGCACGGCGGCGGCGATGCGTTCGGCCTCGGCAACCGAGCGTGCGAGCGGCTTTTCACAGTAGATATGCTTGCCGGCGCGCGCTGCGGCAACGACGATTTCCTCGTGACTGTCGTGCGGTGTGCACAAATCGACGATCTGCACGTCGTCGCGCGCGAGCAGTGTGCGGTAATCGGTCAGGGCTTCTGCGCCGCCGATTTCGCGTGCGGCGGCTTCGGCGCTTTCACGGCGCGTGGTGGCTACGCCGACGATGCGCACCGTGTCGGCCGGCAGCGCATAGTGATGCTGCAGGTCGCGGTAACCCATTGCGTGCGCGCGGCCCATCGCGCCGTAGCCGATCATGGCGATGTTTGTGGTCATTGCTGGTGGGTGAAAGGCTGAGTAGAGAGTCAGAGTAGAGAGTCAGAGTAGAGAGTCAGAGTATTCCGACCTGTTAGGCTGCGCCGCCAGAGACGATTTAACTTCCCAGACAGCGTCGCGCCAGCTCCACTTAGGATGGTGGCGGTCTGACTCTCAACTCTGACTCTGACTCTCTTGTCTTTACTTTGCCGCATCCGCCGCATCCATTGCGGCGCGCAGCTTGGCGACGGCCTTGGCGATGTCGCCGGTGCCGGGTTTGAGTTTGCCGTTGGGGCCCTTGAGCAGCGGCGACGAAAATTCGCCGACGGTCATGCCGGCGTGGATGAACTCGCCGACGTTGCCGGCGTTCAGGCCGCCATCTTCCATGATGTCGACCTTATCGAGGCGGCCGGCGGCGGCGACCATGTCGCGCATGCGCGCGATGTTCGTGACCATGATGGGATCCATCACGTGCGGGCTCTGTGCGCCCTTGAGCGGCTTCCAGAATGGTGCGCGGCATTCGTATTCGATGATGTCGACCCAGTCGACATATTGTTCGAAAGCCGAGATGGGGGTGCCCTGCCACGCCCACACGCCGATCTTCAGGCCGAGGTCGGCGATGTAGGTGAGGTGCTGCGCGGTCATTTCGCCGGTGGTCTCGAGGGGCAGCGTGATCAGGTTGACGCCGAGGTCGGCGAGCTGCTTGTAGAGGTCCATCGTCGGGCGCCACATCTGCAGCTGCACTTCGATTTCGAGTTTGGTGTGATTGCGCGTGCCTTCGACGATGTCGATGCCGCCGCGCGGTGCGGCGAAGTCCATGTACTTGCCATCGCGCATCTCGATGTGAATCCAGTCGACGCCGCCGGCTTCGAGTTCTTCGACCTGCGCGCCGAGCACGCCGTAATCAGCCCAGAACAGGCCGGCTGCAATTTTCGATCGTGGGGAAGGGAGTCCGATTTTCATGATTTCAGATTTCAGATTTCAAATTTCAAATTTCAGATTTCACACCTCAGAAAAAATCTGAAATCTGAAATCTGAATAACTAAATCGCCCGGGCCTGCCACGCCGCTCCGAGAATCGCGCCGGTTTCGTGCAGCGCGGTTTCGGCGAGGGTGATGCGGGCAGCGACGTGTGGGTAGCAGTATTTCGGGAGGGCGGCGCGGGCGGGGCGCAGCAGGCGTTCGCCGGCGCGGGCGACCGAGCCGCCGATGATGAACAGGTCGATATCCATGACCATGGCGAGGATGCCGACGCCGGCGGCGAGCGCGTCGCCGGCGTCGTCGAGCACCGCGGATGCGTGCGGCTCGCCCTGGTTGGCCAGATGCACGATCTGTTCGCCTGTGACGCCGGATGCGCCGCTGAGGGCGGCGTAGTGGCGTTCAAGCGATGGGCCGCTGGTGAACGATTCCAGACAGCCGAGCACGCCGGACGAGCCGGGCGCGCCGTGACGGTCGATGGTGACGTGGCCGACTTCGCCGGCTTCGTCGCGGCGGCCGCGGAACACGCGCTCGTCGATGATCATGGCGGCGCCGACGCCGGTGCCGATGATGATGAAGGCGAGGTCGCGCGCGCCGAGCGCCTTGCCGGCGCCGGCATGGAACTCACCGATCGCCGAGGCCTTGGCGTCGTGCTCGAGCGTGACCGGGCGGCCGAGCGCATCCTGCAGCATGGCGCGGAAGGGCACGTTGCGCCACGTCGGCATGTTGGGTGGTGCGACGATGACGCCGTTGAAATGGTCGACCGGGCCCGGGCTGCACACGCCGACCGCGTCGACGCGCCGGCCGGCGGCGCGCTCCATTGCAACGATGGAGTCGACGATGCGCTGCACCGCCTGCTCCGGCCCAAGTTCGGCGCAGGTCGGCATGCGCCCCCAGTCCAGCAGCGCGTCCGACTCGTCCACCAGCCCGAGAGCGATTTTGGAGGCGCCAAGGTCGACGCCGACGACTGTACTTGTCATAGTGAGTGTGCAATTGCACAAGACACGTGCAATTGATCAGGTCAAAGTGTAGCGAATGGGGAGGAGGATGTCAAGAGGGTGTGACAAACGTCACTGTAAATTATGATGCTTTTGCTTGCACATGCACGCATGTGAGCGTAAAACTCTAAAAAATCCATGTCACATATTTATGCGTTGCGTCATTTTCTAAAGCCTTATCGGCTTCTTGCTATTCTTTCACTGTTGTGTTTGCTCGTGCTTGTGGGTCTTGATCTAGCCATTCCACGTTTGATCGAGCGCATCATCGATGAGGGCATTGGTCAGGGCATTGGTCAGGGCAATCAGTCGGTGGTGCTGACGACGGGCGTGGCGATGCTCGGCATCAGCGCGCTGAGCGTACTTTTTTCGCTGGCAAACAACCGCATGTCGATCCTTGTCGGCGAGGGTGTTGCGCGCGACATTCGTGAGACGCTGTTCACGAAGATCCAGTCGCTGTCGTATGGCAACCTCGATGAACTGCGTACGGGCGAACTGCTTGTGCGCCTCACCAGCGACACGACTGCGTTTCAGCGGCTGACGCAGGTGACGCTGCGCATCGGCACGCGTGCGCCGATCACGATGATCGGCAGCCTGATTCTGATGATCGTCACCAGCCGAAACCTGGCGCTGACGATGTTGCCGATGTTGATCGTCACTTCGGCGCTGATCGTCGTCTTCGTAGTGAAAACCGAGCCGCTCGTGCGCGTGGTGCAGGCGCGGCTGGATGCGCTGAACAATGTGTTGCAGGAGAACGTCGCGGGCGTGCGGCTGGTGAAGGCATTCGTGCGTAGTGCGCAGCAAACATCGCGCTTCGACCGTTCCAACGTCAACTACGCCGATACGGCTGCGCACGTGATGCGCATTTCGTCATCGATGGGGCCGCTGCTGACGATCTGCGTCAATGTCGGCATGGTCCTTGTAATCTGGGTTGGTGGCGGCAGCGCTGCGCGTGGTGAGATGTCGGTCGGGCAGGTGGTTGCGTTCACGAATTATCTGCTGACGACGATGTCGCCGCTGATCATGATGACGATGCTGGCACAGATGTGGGCGAACGGCATGGCGTCGGCGCAGCGCGTCGGCGTGGTGTTGAACCTTGCTGCGGAAGTGCAGCCGCCGTCGCAGCCGACGTCGCTGCCGCAGCCGTTGCGCGGCCGCATCGCCTTCGAGCATGTTTCGTTTCACTATCACAGCCAGCCGGATGAACTGGTGCTCGACGACATTAGTTTTGTCGCTGAGCCGGGGAGCACGGTGGCGATTCTGGGCTCGACGGGTGCCGGAAAATCGACGCTGGTGAATCTGATTCCGCGGTTTTACGACGTGACAGCCGGGCGCGTGACGCTCGACGATGTCGATGTGCGTGAGCTGGCGCATGAGGATCTGCTCGGCTGCATCGCAATCGTGCCGCAGGAAACAATCCTCTTCTCCGGCAGCGTGCGCGACAACATCCGCTATGGTGTGCCCGATGCCTCAGAAGAGGAAGTCCTCGCTGCGGCGCGCGCGGCGCAGGCGTACGACTTCGTTGTGAAGCTGCCCGCTGGTTTCGACACGCGCATCGAAGAGCGCGGCGTCAATTTGTCCGGCGGACAAAAGCAGCGCCTGGCGATCGCGCGCGCGTTGCTGTCGAAGCCGCAGGTGCTGATCCTCGACGACAGCACCAGCGCCGTCGATGTGGACACGGAGACGCGTATTCAGGCTGCGCTGGCGCAGATGCATGGAGCGCAGACGCGTATCATCGTGGCCCAGCGCATTAGCACGGTGTTGCATGCTGACAAAATTCTTGTGCTGGATCTCGGATGCATCGCCGCATCTGGCACGCACGCTGAACTGCTGCGTGACAGCGCGATTTATCGAGAGATCTACGACACGCAGCTGGGCGGTGCGCCGAGTGATGTGTCGATCGAAGCGATGACGGAGGTGGCGGTATGAGCAGGCCTGCAAATTCCGATACGGCAAAGCTGACGACCGCCGCAGGCATGCGCCCGGGCAATCCGATGGGTATGGGCAACATCGAACGGCCGTCCGATACGCGCGGCGCGTTACGGCGGCTGCTGCCGTACCTGCGACCGCACCTGAGTGTGTTGACGTTCGTGCTTGTGTGCGTCGTCGGGTACACACTGCTTGGGCTGGCTGGCCCATATTTGATGGGGCGCGCGCTTGACAAGTACATCGTGCCGCGCAAGCTGGATGGGCTGGGAACGCTGGTGCTTGTGTTGCTCGGCACGTACATTGCAAATAATGCTCTGCAGGTGGTGGCGGGCTGGAGCATGGCGACGATTTCACAGCGTGCGCTGCAGCAGCTGCGGCACGATCTGTTTGCACATCTGCAGACGCTGCCGATGCGCTACTTCGACAAAAATCCGGCTGGCGAACTGATGAGCCGCCTGACGAATGACATCGAGGCGATCAACCAAGCGGTGTCGCAGAACGTCACGACGCTGCTGGCTGGTGCGCTTTCGCTCGTCGGCATTCTTGTCGCGATGTTCGTGCTCGACTTCTGGCTCGCGCTTGCGTCGCTGATCGTGGTGCCGATCATGTTCTGGTTCACGAACTTCATCGCGCGTTATACCCGCAGGGGTTTTCGCATGCTGCAGAAAGATGTCGGACGATTGAACGCAGTGATGGAAGAAGCCATCAGTGGACAGCGCGTGATTCAGGCTTTTCGTCGCAACGATTCGATGCTGAGCGTATTTCGCAGTGGGAATCAGGCGGCGTATGAAGCCGGTGTTTACGCGAACACGTACGGCTTCATGCTGATGCCACTGACCGCTGCGCTGGGAAATCTTTTTGTCATTGTGCTGGCCGGGCTGGGAGGCTGGCTGGCGCTGCAGGGGTTGGTCAGCGTCGGCATAATCGCCACGTTCATTTCGTACGGCCAGAATTTTGTGAATCCGCTGCGTGCGCTGGCGAATATGTATAACGCAATTCAAGCTGCGCTCGCTGGTGCTGAGCGCGTATTCGCCGTGCTTGATGCTCGCGCTGAGCTGGACGAAGCGGCTGTGGTTGAAGACAGTTGGAAGCTGCGCGGCAACGTGCGTTTCGAGTCCGTCGACTTTGAATATGAGCCGGGCGTGCCCGTTCTGCGTGGCATGTCGCTTGAGGCGCAGCCTGGGCAGATGATCGCGCTTGTGGGTCCGACGGGTGCGGGCAAGACTACGATCATCAACATGCTCACGCGGTTCTATGAAATCAAGAGCGGCCGCATTACGGTTGATGGTCGTGATGTGCGTGACATTCCGAAGGCGGCGCTGCGCCGGCAGCTCGGGCTGGTGCTGCAGGACACATTTCTCTTTTCAGGCACGGTGCTGGACAACATTCGGTTTGGCCGCTTGAACGCTACTGATGAGGAATGCGTCGAGGCTGCGCGCGTGGCTGACGCCGACCATTTCATCCGCCTGCTGCCGCAGGGATATCAGACGGAGTTGTCGGAGCGTGCGGGAAATCTCAGTCAGGGTCAGCGCCAGCTGTTGTCGATCGCGCGGGCGGTGCTGGCGAATCCGGGAATTCTGATCCTCGACGAGGCGACGAGCAGCGTCGATACGCGCACTGAGGCGCGCATTCAGCAGGCGTTGCTGCGGCTGATGCGCGGGCGTACCAGCTTCGTCATCGCGCATCGTCTGAGCACGATTCGCGATGCTGATCAGGTGCTGGTGATCGACGGTGGCCATGTCGTCGAGCGTGGAACGCACACGCAGCTGCTCACAGTGCGCGGCGTTTATTACAAGCTGTATATCAGTCAGTTCAAGGGGCTGGCGATCTGAGTGGATTGGTAACTACTCAGGCCAGCCATTTTTCCAACGCGAAACACACTATTCTCTCCCCCGAAGGGGGAGAGAATAGTGTGTTTCGCGGGAAATACTGATTTGGGCCTGAGTAGTTACGACTCAACTGATCAACACAACATGAAAAACAACGTCGGAATCGCCGTAATCGGCGCAGGTGGCATGGGCATGGCGCTCGTCAAAGAACTTCTCGCGCAGGATTCACGGCTTGAAATTCGCGCGCTGTACGATCCGAGCCCGGAATCGGTTGTGAGTGCGCTGGAGAAGCTGCCGCTGCAGCCGCGCGTCTGCGAGACGTACGAAGAAGCGGTGGAGGCGTCGGACGTGGAGTGGGTGATGATCGCTTCGTGGAATGCGTTCCACAAAGAGCAGACCATCGCCGCGTTTGAGGCGGGCAAGCACGTGTTCTGCCAGAAGCCGCTGGCGACGAATCTGCAGGACTGCATCGAGATGCAGGCTGCGCATCGAGCAGCGAATCGCATGTTCAACATCGGCTTCACGCTGCGCTATGCGCCGCACTATCGCAAAGTGCGGCAGCTGCTGGATGCGGGCGTCGTCGGCCGCATCGTGTCGTTCGAATTCAACGAGACGCTCGACTTCAATCATGGCGGCTACATCATGGGCAACTGGCGACGGCTGCAGGCCAACGCAGGGACGCACCTGCTGGAGAAATGCTGCCACGACATCGACCTGGCGAACTGGATGACCGGCAGCCTGGCGGTGCGCGTAGCGTCGTTCGGCGGGCTGAATTTCTTTCGCCCGGAGAATGCGCATCATGTCGATCGCGTCGGCCCGCGAGCGGATGGGCGGCCGGCGTACACCACGTGGCGCACGACCGAATTGAATCCGTTTACGTCGGACAAGGACATCATCGATAACCAGGTGGCGATTCTCGAATATGCCAACGGCGTGCGCGCCACGTTTCACACCAATTGCAATTCGGGCATTCCGGAACGGCGCATGTACATCGTCGGCACCGAGGGTGTAATTCGTGCCGACCTGTACGCCGGTACGATTCAGTCGAAGCGCATTGGCTGGGATACGAAGATAGAAGATCACTCGCTGGCGATGCTCGATGGCCATGGCGGTGGCGACAATATTTTGTCGCGCGAACTTGCGGACAGCATGCTGCATGGGACGGCGCCGAGTGTGGGCTTGTACGAAGGTCTTACGTCGGCGGTGACCTGCTTCGCCATCGATGATGCGATGGAGCGTGGACAGGTTGTCGACGTAAGACCGTACTGGGACGCGACGGGAGTGGCGTACTGAAGAGGGACGGCGGTCGGCAGACCGCCGTCCGCCGTCCCTCTTCTCCCGTCCGCGGTCTGCCGTCCGCCGTCCTCCCCTCACGCCGCCGTATACACCTCGGTCTTGCGCGGGTCGACGGTGTAGCCGTCGATGGTGGTGGGCATGTTTCCGCGGGTGTCGATGGCAGCACGGACGATGTGTTTGTTGAATGTGCTGACGTGCGGCATCTCGAGGTACTCGTCGACCGGCATCCAGCGTGCATCAGCGATCTCGCGCGGGTCGGCGGTGATTTCCTCGCTGAGTGGCGACAGCCGACAGACGAAATAGAAATCGCTTTTGCCGAAGCGATAGCCATGCTGATGTCGGAAGCACACCACTGATTCGAAGCGCGTGAGCACGCCGGTTTCTTCGCGCACCTCGCGCATGACACCGTCGGCGAGATGCTCACCGGGATCGATCAGACCACCGGGCATCTTGAAGAAATTCGGGCGGTCCTTGGCGTGGTAACGCTCGACGATGACGAGGATCTCGCGGCGTTCGTTGACGACGACGGCGCCGGCGCCGATGAAGTGCGACGCATCGCTCGGCACGAATGCGTCTTCGCGCAGCTGCAGCGTGAGCATTACGTACGATGCCTGGGCGTGGTGAAAGACAAAATTCTGTGCGACGGCGAGCGGCACGTGTGATGCCAGCGTAATTGGTAGCTTGAGCCAGGCCAGGCGAAAGCTGGCGTCGGTCCACTCGAGTACCGAATGCGCGAGCTGCGTGGCGAATTCGGCTGTGTCAGTCGGCAGTGCTGTGGGATCGATCAGGATGCCGCCGAAGGGATCGGTGGTGTGTGTGAGGGTGTTCATTTCAGATTTCAGATTTTGCCTCTGCTCAGGCCGATTTATTTCCCAGCGCGAAATACATGTGCGTTTCGCGGGAAATACTGATTTGGGCCCGAGTCGCTGCCAGATTTCAGATTGCTCATTGTCGCGATTTCTGCGAAACGTGCATGATGTATGGCGGGCGAAGTCTAAGTTCCTGTCCATAAGTTTTGTCCGGCAGATTCGTCTCCCCGCTTTGCGGGGGAGGCGAATCTGCCGCCAGAACTTTTGGCGACTCACTTAGGGTTGGAGCATCAAAATTCAGCCAAACAAAAATTCAGCCAAATACAAAATTTCGTATCGAATCAGGCCGGTCTATTTCCCATTGCGAAACACGTGCAGGCTTCATGGGCAATCAATATCGACCCAAGCCTGAGTCGGCACAAATTTTTCGTAATTACTCAGGCCCAAATCAGTATTTCCCGCGAAACACACTATGCGCTCCCCCTTCGGGGGAGCGCATAGTGTGTTTCGCGTTGGAAAAATAGCTGGCCTGAGTAGTTACAATTTTTCAGTTTTGGCCAGATGGGGAATGTCACAGCTCGTTGTGCTAAGTAGGATTAAAGCGTGACACAGGCTTCATGTACTCGTACTCGCTGTCTTCGACTCGCTGCAATTGTGCTGGTTGCCGTCTCCGCTGTGCTGCCTGCACAACCAATGATTGTGCAGGCGAAGGGCACAGTCGAACTCTCCGCTGGAAATTCGATTGCTGCGAATCGTTATGCGATCAACGCCACGAAAAACAGAGAGCCGGTGTGCGGCACATTGGCGAGCAATGTTGTTTGGACGAGCGACAAGATCTATGTGGCGACATGTAACTTGATGGTGGCGACGGGATATACGCTGACGATCCAACCAGGGACCATTGTGCAGTTCCAGGGCTCATACATATTGGGTGTGGGTGGAACGCTGATCGCGGATGGAATCGCAGGTCAACCGATTCGGTTTGAGCCGATGGCTACGAACGGGATGTGGGGTGGAATTTCCTATAGCGATACCGCAGTGAATGCGCGTGTGACCGATGCAGGGTTGTACGAAGGTGGCAACATTCTGCGAAATGTGCAGATGCGCCGAGCCGCACTCGGCATTCGATGCTCGCTCGTGATGCCGTATGTTGAACAGGTCGCGTTGGACGGCGGCGGAGTGCATTGCACGAACGGTGATCCGGACAAGGTGGGCTGGATTGTAGACAGCTCGATTCTTAGTCCGGTGGTGATTACTGGATTGGTGAGCATCTCGAATACACATGTGGGTGCGGACCTGGTGGTGAATGGGGCGGCGCTGCTGCAGGCGAATCGGATCGGTGAACCGGCGACGATGATTGTGGCAGGAGGCGCTCATGTATGTGCGTTGACGAGCAGAGGCACGGTGAAATGCTGGGGTGCCAATGAGTCCGGTCAACTGGGAAACGGTGGCACGACGAATGTGAGCACGCCGCAGGCTGTAGCTGAGCTGAGCGGTGGTGTGGCGGCGATTGCGGCGGGCCAACATCACACATGTGCGTTGACGAGCAGAGGCACGGTGAAATGTTGGGGCGCCAATGAGTCTGGCCAGCTGGGAAATGGCGGGATGACGAATGCGAGTGTGCCGCAGGATGTGGTCGGGCTGAGCGGCGGTGCGACGGCGATCGCGGCAGGCGGCGCTCATACGTGTGCGTTGTTGCATGGAGGCGTTGTGAAATGCTGGGGCGCCAACGAATCTGGCGAGCTGGGAAACGGTGGGATGACGAATGTGAGCACGCCGCAGGCTGTGGCCTGGTTGAGCAGCGGGGTGATGGCGATCGCGTTGGGCCGCTATCACACATGTGCGTTGATGAGCAGGGGCGCGGTGAAATGCTGGGGATACAACCAATGGGGCCAGCTGGGGAACGGCGGGATGACGGATGCGAGCACGCCGCAGGATGTGGCCGGGTTGAGCAGCGGAGTGACGGCGATCACAGCGGGTTTCAACCACACATGTGCATTGATGAGCAGTGGCGTGATGAAGTGCTGGGGCGCTAATGTTCACGGTGAGCTGGGGAACGGCGGCTGGTCAGATGCGAGTACGCCGCAGGATGTGGCTGGGTTGAGCGGCGGTGCGATGGCGATTGTTGCGGGAGGCGCGCATGCGTGTGCGTTGATGAGTAGTGGCTCGGTGAAGTGCTGGGGCGAGAACGAGTTTGGTCAGCTGGGAAACGGCGGGACGACGGACGCGAGCACGCCGCAGGAAGTGACCGGGCTGAGCAGCGGTGCTACGGCGATGGCGGCGGGAGGTGCGCATGTGTGTGCGTTGATGAGCCGTGGCGCGGTGAAATGTTGGGGCGAGAACGAATCTGGTCAGTTGGGGAACGGCGGGATGACGGATGCGAGCACGCCGCAGGACGTGACGGGGCTGAGCAGCAGTGCGATGGCAATCGCAGCGGGAGATCGCTATACGTGTGCGGTGACGAGTGAAGGCGGGGTGAAGTGCTGGGGCCGGAACGGAGTTGGCCAGTTGGGGAACGGCGGGACGACGGACGCGAGCACGCCGCAGGATGTGGCTGGGCTGAGCAGCGGTGCGATGGCGATCGCAGCGGGAGGTGCTCATATGTGTGCGTTGCTGAGCGGGGGTGGGGTGAAGTGCTGGGGATACAACGTGAATGGCCAGCTGGGGAACGGCGGGACGACGAATGCGAACACGCCGCAGGATGTGATCGGGCTGAGCAGCGGTGTGACGGCGATCGTGGCGGGAGGAGAACACACGTGTGCGTTGCTGAGTGGAGGCGCGGTGAAGTGCTGGGGATACAACGTGAATGGCCAGCTGGGGAACGGCGGGATGACGAATGCGAGCATGCCGCAGGATGTGGTCGGGCTGAGCGGTGGTGCGACGGCGATCGCGGCGGGAGGACAACACACGTGTGCGTTGCTGAGCGGGGGCGGGGTGAAGTGCTGGGGATACAACGTGAATGGCCAGCTGGGGAACGGTGGGACGATGGACGCGAGCACGCCGCAGGATGTGGTCGGGCTGAGCGGCGGTGCGACGGCGATCGCGGCGGGAGGAGAACACACGTGTGCGGTGACGAATGCAGGCGAGGTGAAGTGCTGGGGATACAACTTGGATGGTGAGCTGGGGAATGGCGGGACGATGAACGCGAGCACGCCGCAGGACGTGGTTGGGTTGAGCGGCGGTGTGACGGCGATTGCGGCGGGAGGACAACACACGTGTGCGTTGCTGAGCAGTGATGGGGCGAAGTGCTGGGGGTTGAACGAATTCGGCCAGTTGGGGGATGGGATGCTGAAATACTGCGTACCACATTACTGTCGAGCGCTCACGCCACAGGATGTGTACGGGCTCAGCAGCGGGGCAATGGCAATCGTGGCGGGTGGCGGTCACACGTGTGCATTGACGAGTGGGGGCGAGGTGAAGTGCTGGGGTTCGAACGAATTCGGTCAGCGGGGGGACGGCGGGTCGCACAGCGTGCCACAGGATGTGGCTGGGCTGCGCAGCGGCAGTGCGAGGATTTCTGCTTCCGGCGCCGTTTCCGATTCCGTCTTCGGCTCTGTCTTCGGCTCTGTTTTCAGCTCTGTCATGTTGAGCAACACGGTCGCCGGAGAAGGAGTGTACGTTGGTGATCGTGTCCTGCTGAGTGGGAACGAAGTCATACGCGGCGGCATTGTTGTCGGGGCGAATTCCCAGGTAACGCGCAACTCTGTCGAGGGCGCGTCCAGTGCTGGGCTGAGTGCAGGGGACGCGGTCACGGCCACGCTCAATCGTCTGGTCGGCAATGGCGTCGGCATGGTGATCAGCGGCACCGGGTTTGTTTTTGGAAACCTGATTGCAAACAATAGCAGCGGCGGCCTGTATGTGGGTGCAGCAACGGTGCTGAGCAATACGTTCACTGGGAATGGTGGCAACACCGTCGTGGTGCAGCACTCGGCGCCGGTGCAGTTCACCGGCAACAATCTGGAAGGGAACAAGGGCCTTTACGACTTGTATCTCGATGTGTCGCAGGGACAGTTGGTGGATGTGCAGGGCAACTGGTGGGGTGTGACGGATTTGGATGCGATTCGTGCGCGCATCTACGATTTTCGACTGGATGAAACGAAGGCGTTGGCTGACATCACAATGTCAGCATCGGCGCCGGTGCAGGATGCCCCGGCCTACGTGCGTACGGTGACGGTGCTGCCTTCTACGACGATCGGCATCGAGACGGCGACGTTCGAGGTGGATTTCTCGCGGGAAGTTCAATCTGATGTGACGCCGACGTTGTTCGCGCTGGGGACGGAGAATTTCCCGATTACGTCGATGCACTCGCTCACGTCGATGCGTGCGGTTTTCGACGCAGATGTCACGGCGTTGTGGACACGCGGGGTGTATTCGCTCATGGTGGCCTCCGCCGTTGGAGCAGACGGGGTCGAAATCGCACCGAATACAAATTTCTCACTGACCGTTGCTTATGACGATTCTCTGTTTGATTGGACGCCTCCGAGCACTCCGTACATGACGATGGCGTCGGATGGCAGCCTGACGCAGCTGAAATTGCGGTGGGTGACGTCCGATGCGGAGTCGGGAATAACGAGGGTTCGCTACGCGATTGGGACGAGGCCGGGTGGGACGGATGTGGTGAGCTGGACGACGATCGATGCCTCCGCGTCGTTTAAAGCCGCGAACCTGTTCACGATTGTGCATACCGGGCTGAACCTGGAAGAAGGCGCTGCATACTATGCGAGTGTGCAGGCACAGAACGGCGGCGGGCTGTGGTCGGAGCAAGGGGGGAGCAATCAGGTTGTCGGCGGTGTGGTCACCGTGCCGTTGACGCCGTGGGCGTGGATTCCGTACGCCTTGCACGTTGCGCGCCCGTGAGCAAAAAAACTCTTCTCTTCTGTCCGTTATTTGAAATGGGGTAACTACTCAGGCCAGCTATTTTTCCAACGCGAAACACACTATTCTCTCCCCCCTTCGGGGGAGAGAATAGTGTGTTTCGCGGGAAATACTGATTTGGGCCTGAGTAGTTACCGTTTTTAAATTTAAGCATTTCCCAAAGTCGCTACATTTGTGTCGATCGTGTATTCTCCAACTCTTAACTCTTAACTCTTAGCTCTGACTCTTCACTTCTCCATGACCATCGGACTTTCTTACAACCATCTCGATACCCCTGCATTGTGGACTGACCTGAACGTGCTCGAGCGCAACATCGCGGCGCTGGCGAAATATTTTCGTGACGCTGGCGTGCAATGGCGGCCGCACACGAAGGGCATCAAGACGCCGGCGGTAGCGCACAAGCTGCTGGCGGCTGGGGCGCACGGCATTACGTGTGCCAAGCTTGGTGAGGCCGAAGTGATGGCGGCGGCGGGTGTGCGCAGCATCCTCGTTGCAAACCAAATTGTGACGCCGTCGAAAATTTTGCGGCTGGTGAATCTGAGCCGACAATGTGACCTGATCGTTGCCGTGGACGATGCAACGAACGTCGACGCCATCGCAGCTGCTGCGCGCGCCAAGGGCGTGGTCGTCGGGCTGCTGATCGAAGTCGACAGCGGCATGCAGCGGGCGGGTGTGGCGCCGGGCGCGGCGACGATGGCGCTGGCACAGCACATCATGCGCACCGACTCTGTGGCACTGCGCGGCCTGATGTCGTGGGAAGGCCACAACCTTGGAATTGTCGATCCTGAGGAGAAGCGCCGCAGTATTGCTGCGAGCGTGGCGCTGCTGACCGATTCAGCCGACGCCTGTCGCGCCGCTGGTATGCCGATCGAGATCGTCAGCTGCGGCGGCAGTGGCACATATGTGTATACGGCGCATTTGCCGGGCGTGACCGAAATTCAGGCCGGCGGCGGCATCTTCTGCGACGTGACGTATCAGTCGTGGGGTGTGCCGCTCGAGCCGGCGCTGTTCGTGCGTTCGACGGTGACGAGCAGGGCGGCGCCGAATCGCGTGATTCTCGATGCCGGATTCAAGACCCTGCCGCGCGGCTTCGCAGCGGCGCGGCCGCTCGGCGTGGAGAACGTCGAGTCGGTGGTGCATTCGGCCGAGCACTGCATCCTGACGTTGACGCAGCCGAACACACAGTTGAAGATCGGCGACGGCGTCGACTTCGTGGTGGGCTACGGCGACGCCACCGTGTTCCTGCACGAAGTGCTGCACGGCGTGCGCGATGGCGTGGTTGAAACGGCGTGGCCGGTGCTTGGGCGCGGGAAGCTGCAGTGAGCGCGCGGGGCCGCGCGTGCGAAGCCGTCGTCGTCGGCAGCGGGCCGAACGGGCTGGCAGCGGCGCTGACGCTGGCGGAGGCCGGCGTGCACGTGCGTGTGCTTGAGGCGGCGGCCACGCCCGGGGGCGGCTGTCGCAGTGATGCGCGCACGCTGCCGGGCTTCGTGCACGACGCCTGCGCGGCGATTCACCCGGTGACCGTGGCGTCGCCGTTCTTTCGAAAGCAGCAGATCGAACGGCACGTCGAATTCGTGCACTCGCCTGCGGCGCTGGCGCATCCGTTCGACGATGGCACGGCGGCGCTGCTGCTGCGTGACGTGCGCGCGACCGATGCACAGCTCGGCGCAGGCGGCAGTTGGGCGCGCACGATGGGGCCGCTCGTGAGTGATGCGCCGGCCCTGCTTGAAGATCTGCTCGCACCGCTGCTGAAATTCCCGCGGCATCCGTTGGCATTCGCGCGCTTTGCGCCGCTGGCGCTGCTGCCGGCGACTTTGTTTGCGCGAGGTGCTTTGCGCAGCGCGCGCGCGCGCGCGTTGTTCGCCGGGCTGGCGGCGCACGCCATGATTCCGCTGGAAGCGCCGGGAAGTGCTGCATTCGGGCTGATGCTCGGGCTGCTCGGGCACCACGTCGGCTGGCCGTTTCCGCGCGGCGGGGCCGGGCGCATCGTCGATTTTCTGGTCGAAAGAATTTGTGCGCACGGCGGCGAAATTGTGACTGGGCATGAAGTGCGTGCGCTGAGCGAGCTGCCGGCCGACGCACTGAAGTTCTTCGACGTCACCCCGCGGCAGTTCGTGCGCCTGGCGGGTGATGCGCTGACTTCTTCGCAGGCGCGGCCGTATGAACGATTTCGCTACGGCCCGGGCGTGTTCAAGATCGACTACGCGCTGCGGGCGCCGATCCCGTGGTGCGCGAACGAGTGCGCGTCCGCGGCGACCGTGCACATCGGCGGGACGCTCGAGGAGATCGCGCACTCCGAGCGCGATGCCTGGCGCGGCGTGCGCAGCGCGCGGCCGTTCGTGCTGCTGGCGCAGCACAGCCTGTTCGACGCGAGCCGCGCGCCGGACGGCATGCACACGGCGTGGGCGTACTGCCACGTGCCGCACGGCGACGGCGGCGATTTCACTGATGCAATCGAAGCGCAGATCGAGCGCTTCGCGCCGGGCTTCCGCGAGTGCATTGCGGCGCGGCACACGACCGGGGCGATGCAGATGCAGGCGTACAACGCCAACTACATCGGCGGCGACATCGGCGGCGGCGCGGCCACGCTGTGGCAGACGCTGGCGCGTCCGCGGCTGGCGCTGAATCCATATCGCACGCCGCTGGCCGGTGTGTATCTGTGCTCGTCGTCGACCCCGCCGGGGCCGGGTGTGCACGGGATGAGCGGGGTGGGTGCGGCTGTGAAGGGGATATGGGACAGGGGATAGGCCATCGTCGATGGAGATGGGTATATGCGGCGTTTGGAAGATCTTCACGAAATGGCGGCGGCCGTCACCCAGACCGATGGTCTGGGGTGCTTGCGCACGTCCGCGTTCACGCCTGCGGCAGTTCGGGCACATAGACGTAGGTTGGATCGGCGGCCTGCCGCTTCATGATGGTGCCGATGAGTTTCCAGCTTTCGACCAGGCCGTTGGGTGTGTGCGGCAGATCCTGGCGGATGGCGGCGTGCAGCTTCGGCAGGTTGTAGCACGGGACTGCGGCGTACATATGGTGTTCGATATGAAAGTTCATGTGCCAGTACAGAAATTGCAGCACTGGGTTCAGCAGGACAGTGCGTGTGCACAGGCGGTAATCCGGATTGACGTCTTGCATGCCGGAGTGCTGCGTGTTGTTGCAGAGGCTTTGGATGAGGCCGCCGTAGAAGGGTGCGAGCGTGAGCAGGACCGGGACGAGCCAGAGGCCGAAGTAAATTGAGACGACGGCGATGGCGAGGTGGCCGAGGAGGCAGAAGCGCGTCCATGCGAACAGGCGGCGGCGGGTATCGGGCTTGCTGGCGGGGAACAGGTAGTTCATCCAGTCGCCGTCGATGATGCCGAGCGAAAGCCGGATCTGGCCGCGGAAGTGATGGTAGATGCCCTCGTAGTTGATGAAGCCGTATTTGAGAAAGCCGACGGCCGTGAGTTTGACCGGCAGAGTCACCTCGAGATCGTCGGGTGGGTGCAGCGTGTATTTATGGTGTTCCTGGTGGCTGGCCCAGAACGCGATCGGGTTGTGGCCGGACATGAAGCTGATGAGATAGAGGAAGAACGAATTCAGCCATTTGGTGCGGAAGACGGAGCTGTGGCAGAGCTCGTGGAAGCCGTTGAGGAGGAAGGCGTAGACCGCGCCGTGGAAGTAGAGCGCGATGATGAGCAGCGGGAGCGAGCCGAGGTTCCAGGCGTAGAGCGACGCTGCGGCGGTGAGGCCGATGATCGCCAGGTGACCGAGGGTTTGAGCGAGGCCGAGCAGATCGCTGCGCTGATTGAGTTGAGCGAGCAGGTCACGGTCGATCGGGGAGCGGTACCAGTCGATGCGCTGGGAAGCGGGTGAGGCGGACATAGGTGGGGAAAGTGTGGCACGGGGGAGGGGGAAGCGCAAGCGGGGGGCTTTGTTTCAGCCAAGTCGTGGATTCCGGCTTTTTCCTCAGCTGCGCGCTGAAAGTTCTGCCGAAAACCAAGGACGTCGCACGCATTTTGCGGATGCTGAGAAAACTGGGATGACGTTGCCGCTGGAGCAACGAGTAGCTGCGCTCGTTTGTGAGATATGCGGTGAGAAGGGTATAGAAATGCGGAAGTGTACGGGTTGGTGCAGTGAAACTCTACGAAACTTTGTAGGCGATGTACCGCATACTGACACAGCTTTGCTTGTAGAACCAATAGAGCGTAGTGAGGGAATCGTTACACATGCGGCAAAAGATTACATCGATCGGCTGGATTCAGCTTATTGCGCGAGTTTTCATCTCGGTACTTGCGTTGATGGGGAGCGTGTCTCCTGCAGCAACTCCAGTGAGAGCAGGTGTGCCAAGCCGTGCGCCGGTCGATCTCGTGTTGGTACTGGATAACTCGGGCAGCATGGGGGCTGGGAAGGGTGAGTGCGACATGCAGGGGCTGCGTTATAGCGCGGCGCGCTTGGCGATCGCGATGCTCGAACAGGGCGATCGCGTTGCGGTGGTCGAATTCAGCAGTGAAGCAACTGTCAAAGTGCCGTTGACGCTCCTGGGAATGCTGCCCGAACGACGTGAACTATTCGACTCGCTGACGGCGCCGGTACCGGATGGCAAAACGAATATTGCGGCAGCGCTGGACACTGCGGCCAACCTGTTTGATAGCGATCCGCAGCGCGCGCGCTACATCATTTTTCTGACGGATGGCAAGCCGGACCCGGACGAGGGCGCGCAGCGTGCGAAAGTAATGACCACCATGCTCAGCCTGCAGGGCCGTGCGGTGGTGTATCCCGTGGCGCTGACAACCAGTTCTGCTTCTGGTCGGTGCACGGGGAAGTCGCCGACGCTCGAAGAGATGGGCGCGATCAAGACGGCCCAGTCCGCTTCGGAGCTGACGCTGCGCTTCAGCGAGATCGTGCGCGAGGTGAAACCGAATGCGTTCGTGGTGACGCGCCAGGATCTTGGCGGCCGACTCGAGCTGAAGATTGAACCATGGCAGAGTGCGCAGCAGGTCATGCTAGTGGCGGAGAAATCACCAGCCAACGCGCTGTCAGCGAGTGGGGCGTCAGCAGCGGAGGCGGTTTTCGGAGACGCCAACGTTGATGCGTTGGTTACAGATTCCAGCGCTACAGAAGTCAAAGTTCTTGGTACGTCGTCGGATCCGAACGCGTTCTTCGTGGTGCAGGCGTCGACGTACGTTGACATGGTGTTTCCCCCTTCGGCTGACCTGAACGAATATGGCCAGACGCGGCGCATTCCGATGGGGTCGAAGCCGATCGTGCTGGGGCGTGCCATTGGTGCGCCGGATCAGAGGCTGTATGTGAACGGTTCGCCGATGCCTCCGTTATTCAAGGGCCTTTCTTGGAACGAAGCTGTGGGGGGGCCGGTGAATCTCAAGGTCGGCGACACCGACGTTCCGCTGTATATCGAGCGCCGTTACGATTTGAAGGAGGTTGAAGGACTGCCACGCCTGACGCTGACGGGGGAAGCGAAATGTTCCGTTGACGAAGCATGCGCGCTGGCGGCGCAGTTCGAGACGACTGAGACGTTGCGAATTCAGCGGCAGGGCTCGTATGCATTTGTGCTCGATCATACGGAAGGCAAGCCGACGCCGACGGAGTTGAAACTTGTCTGTGACGATATCAAGGCGTCCTGCTCGATTGACGAAGCTGCGTTTGTGCCGAAGCCGGGTCGGAAATATGAAGTGGTGTTCCTGCTGGCTGCACAGGGTGTGATGGGCATCTTCGGCGATGCGTTGCGTGTGCCATTCGAGACACCGGCGTATGTCGAACTGAAGGGATTGCCGAAAGAAATTCTGTTGCCTGCAGGGGGAGAGAAGACCTTCGTGGGGACGCTGCGTTCCGGTGTGTCTCAGCAGGGTGGAGAGCTGCGCATCCGCAGCATGACGCTGCGCGCCCCTGAAGGTGGAGCCGACTTGATCGAGGCCGGTGACGTGGCGATCGTTCTCGACGAAGGGCAATTGGTATCGCTGGAGCCGGGTGCCGAGCGTCCGCTCACGCTGCGTGCGACGGTGGGCGGCGGGCTGCCGGCGAAGCGTTACGAAGGACAGGTCGAGTTTGAAGTCGTCGGCGTCGAAGGTGTGCAGGCGCCGCCGCCAGTCAGGCTGGTGCTTGACGTGCGACCAGTGACGGTGCAAGCGGGCAGCAATCTCAATCTGGGATCGGTGGTTGCGCCGCTGGGGCAGGGCCGGCCGTTCTCGGCGACGGTGCCGCTGCAGGTGCGCTTCGACAGCCCTGAGGCGGTGCGGCTGCGAGCGGAGCCGGTGCCTATCGACGGGGCCCTTCCGTTTCAGCTGTCGCTTTCGAACGAATGGAAGAAGAGCGAGCGGGAAGGGTACTGGGAGTCGTCGCTGAATATTCAGGGGCAGCCGCTGAGCAAGCCGGGCACGTATTCCGGCAAATTCACGCTGCAGGGCGCGGACGAGATGCGCAGCGTGCAGCCGAGTGCAGAGATCAACTGGGTGCTGCAGGTTGAGCCGATGGAATTCCAGGTGCTCGGTTTGATGCAGGATGGGGGCGAGCGGTCTATGCGATTTGATTTGCCTGCCATGGGCTACAAGGGTGAGGGCGTGGACGAGATGACCGTGCGTGTGCGTTACAACGGCGACGCCTCTGATTTGCGCCAACTTCGGATCGGATCGCTGAAAGCAGCGACGTGGTGGGGCATCCCGTATTTCTCAACAGCCGTGAAAAGCGAGCAATTCGACCTGCGTCATTTTGAGAATTCTGTGCGTTTGGCTGCGAATCCAGGTGAGTATGACGTTGTCACGAGGCTGGCTCTGGTTGAGGATCTGCCCGCGCCGTATCTGTCGCCGTTTGGCTACGGCTATGTGGGTGATGTGAACTTCGATCTGCGCGGGATGCGGAGCGAGGTGATGCCGCTGGCGTTTCGAAATCCGGGGGTGGCGAATCGACATCCGTTTCTTTTCTGGCTGGCGCTTGCATTCATGATCTGCGTCGTGTTGGTCATTGTTTCGCGAAGGAATTTGTCGCCTGATGAGTCTGATGAGCCTGATTTGACAGATGTGAGCGAGAAGGCGCCTCAAACCAGCACAACTACGGCACAGGGTGATGGCGAGCCACCGAACGCCGACATCGATCCTTCCAAATACTTTTAGCGTGGTTGATCTACTTTGGGCCAGCCTATTTTCTGTCTATCTTTCTGTCGATTTTGTTTAGGAAGTTTTGTGGAAATTACCGGTGGCAGATTGATGTGCCAAAACCTGACCAAGCAAACATATTCTCTAGAAAAAACTAAGCCATGACTCTTGCAAAACCAACGATTTATCCCACCCTCGTAATTGGCATCGGCGGTACAGGCACGAACGTCGTGCGACACGTGAAAACTCGCCTGTTGAAGGAATTTGGAAAGGGGTTGGGTGATGAGCTGCCAGAACTTTTTCAAGTGCTTGCGGTCGATACGGAACCGCGTGTGAATCCGGCTGGCAGCCAGCCGTTGTACGACCATGAATTCGCCTTTATGGGCCAATTCAGCGCGACGCGATTCGTCCAGAATCGCGCGATGCACAGCCCTTATCTCGACTGGTGGCAATGGGATGACTCCGAGATGAATCTTGGATACATCAGCAACGGTGCAAAGCAATTGCGACCCGTTGGTCGACTGTGTTTCTTTCGCAATTACGAGAAGTTTCAATCGAGCGTCCGATCGAAGCTGCGAATGATCCAGAGGGTCAACGCAATTGCAGCCGCCGAGGAGCGTCAGTATCCTGTGCAGACGGCGATGAAGATGATCTACATCGTCAGTTCGATATGTGGTGGCACTGGAGCAGGAATGCTGGTCGATGCGGTGCGGTGTGTGCGCGACTACGTAGGTGAGGATGCGAAGATCATCGGCGTGCTGGCGATGCCGTCGGTGTTCGTCGACGAAATTCAGAGCAGCCTGCAGATGCGTCGCATTCATGCCAACGCCTACGCCGTGCTGAAAGAGCTCGACTACTTTCAGAAAAATACGACTGCCGAGCAGCAGCTGTACCCGAACGAAGATCACCTGATACCAGGGACTGCGGTCAAGCCGTTCGATCAGGTATTTCTCGTCGAGATGAGCGACGACACGGGCACCTCTCTCACGGACAAGGCGAGCGTCGAGAAGATGATGGCGCACTTTATTCAGCTGACGAACTTGTCCGATGCCAGTCATCATATTCTCGGTATGGATGCGAATGTGCAGGAAATGGCGTACAGCGCATTCGGCGTTTCGGCACTCGTATTGCCGCGTGACAACATCGATGCGATGTTTCGTGTGCAGGCGCGACATGCCGTTCTTGCGGAGCTCGTGAAGGCTAGAGCGCGACCGTCTTTGAACATCGATACCCGCATCGCCAAGTGTCTTGCGAACATGCAGCTCACCAATGATGAACGAACCAAGGCAAACATCGCGGAGGTTGGGCGCGAGTTTCAGGCTGGAGGAGCGCTTTGGAAGACGGTGCAGCGGGACCTGAATGACGAAATCGGCAAAGCGATAGGTCAGTCGGGCTGGAAGGCGACGGCTGATGCATTGGCGTCCTACGGTGATTCGCTCAGTGAACGGCGCAAAATGGCCGATCACAGCCGTGGTGAAGTGAGCCGTGGATTCTCGATCGCCGAGTGGGGATTTTCTGTTCCGGAACGCATTAAGGAAAGGAGTTCCGTCGTGTCTTTTGCAGAAAGCATCCTGAATGTGAAAGCAGCCCGTCGCTATGAAACGGGAATCGCGAAGGTCGCAGCCCACAAAGAATGGCAGCCTGCGCTGTCTCTACTGGCTGAACAGGTGGTCAATCTGTGTTCTCGATATGTCGAGCGCATCAGGCAATATCTTGCCGCTGCTGGTGCATTGCAGCAGCAAAGTGAAGAGTTGCAGCAGGAGATTCAGCAAAATTTTGAGCGGCGTGGCTCAGAAAGTGCAGCCAAGACATCATCTTTTTATGACCTTGAGGCTTCGGCTATTGGTGAGGCAGATATGGATCTGTTGAAGGAATGGCTGCTGGGATCCCTGACTGAAGATCGCATCACGATTCAGGAGCAGGTGACAGATAGTGGCCGCACTGTGAAGACGCAGGTAAAAGAGCCGTGGAGCTCGCTCGTGCTGCGCCGCCTGCAACAGGACTTGCTCGCCGATATGCTGCAGTATTCGGGTGGAGAAAGATTCGATGCTCGCAAACTCGAAGGACTGCTGGATCGATACGCCGAGTTTGCGGAATGGTGTCGCGCGGCTGATCGTGCTTTTGATATTCGCAAGATCTACGGCTCACGTGCAGACCGCAAAGACGGAGCTCAACCGCGTCCGAACAATCGGGCCGACCAGCTGCATAAGCGTGCTGGGCTGCATGCGGACATTGATCTAGACAGGCATAACTATGCCGGTGCAAACCCGGAGCCGCTGCGTGTTGTAACGGCCTATTTGCCGGCAGACGATCCTGATGATGATTTCAGCATCACTCTGCGTGAGAACAGCAAATTCAAGGCGATTAGCAGTCGTGATCGGAACCGCATGGATGCGTGCTACATCAAACATGGCATTCCAGGATCACACATTCGTGGGCTAGTAAGCCTCTATCAGGCGTACTGGGGGGACACCACAATTGAATTGCATCCGCATGCAGCGACTTCGATCGATCCCAGACGTTTGCATCTGAATCGCGATTGGGCCAAAAAGCTTCCGGAGCTCTATCCGGATCGGCTCGACTCGCGTGCCATCGACCGCAAACGAAAATTTGAGCTCGACGATGTCGCACGTCAAGCTGCGTCTTCTTCCAAACCTGTCGTTGACGACAAGCCCTCCGGTCGCCGTAACTGAGGGTAACCGACACCATGACCAGTTCGATTCATCGCAGCCGTGCGGCGTTGCTCTGCTTCGGCGGGTGGGGGCTGCATACCTGCCTGCACCTGGCGCCGCGCCTGCATGCACTGCAGCGGCGCCGCAGCGCACTCGGCATTACCCACCTGCCGGACCTCGACCGCACCACGAGCATGGCGGTCGTGATGCCGCGCACAGTGATGTGGCAGGCCGGCGTGGCCAATCCGTACGCCGGCCGCGTCGATACACTGCCTGATGGGGCATCGCCGTTCTGGGCTGCCCGTCCGCAGGGCGAGCGCGCGTCCGAGAACGACGTGCTCGAAATCCTGCGCGAAATTCCTACTGGTTTCGGCACCGACGCACTCGGCGTGTCGCAGTCGGCGGCGGAATCGGCCGGCGAGCAGATGTACCTGCTCGCATCCGGTGCTCGACGCCGGCGCAGCCCGGCTGCGTCTGGTGCACTGCTTCGTCCTATGGAGGTGCGCGCTCCGGAGCTTACGTGCGTCGACTATGACGGAGTTCCGCCGCGCAAACCCTATCGGCCGTCGCGCCTGCAGATGATGCGCCACGGCATGGACTGGGCCGAGGCATTCGCCGGCGCTTTTTTGCGTCGCGACGTCGACCTGACGCGCATCGATGATGTCACGCCCGAAGATCCGTTTGTGACCACCACGATCTATGTCGTTGCGCCGTTGTACGAGCCGCTTGCGACGGCGTTGATGTGGCCGTTCGTTTCTGAGATGGTCACGCGGCTCGGTGATCGTACAGCGGTGCGTGTGGTCGGCTTGTTCGCCAGTGGTTCGTTTGCACTCGACGATTCCCGTACGTTGGAAGAGGCGGCTGCGCACGTTGCACTCTGCGAACTCGAACCGCTCAGCGGCTTCGGCCGGCGCAATGATTTCGCCATTGAATCGATGCGGAATGTGGTGGCTGAATCACATCCGGCTTGGGTGGCGCGCGTGTCGCCGGCTCAGCCGTTGTTCGACGCGGCTTACGTCATCGACCGCGAAAAATCCAGCCGCTCGATTGCGCGTGATGCGCATGAACTATCAGTGCTGGCTGCCACCGCCGTCGAAAGTTTTCTTGCCACGGACGCGGAACGAGTGCTCGACGGACAGATCGACCAGGCGTCGGCCAGGCCGGATTTTCCATATCGATTAATCGGTACGGTCAGCGACTTCGTGCCGATCGACGAATATCTGTCCACGGCGCACCGCGATGAGGTGCACCTTCGCATACGACGTGACGTGTTCGAAGACGACACACCGCAGGTCGATGTGCGCGGCGGCGTGTTGTCGAAGGACGCCGATCCCAAGGCGATGGCGTCGGCGCTTCGCGTCGAGCCGCACCAGATTCTTGCCGATGTGCGCAGCACCCGCGCAACGCGCAAGCTTTTTCGTCGTCCGCGGCCGCGCGCGTTGGTGGCGCTGTCGCATGCGTGGAATCGCCTGCGCAGTCGCGACATGCTGCGCTGGGGTGGGGCGGTGTTGCCTGAGCTGCGCCTGCGCCGCGGAGTGCTGCGCCCGGACGTCGACATGCGTCGGCTGTCACGGCTGCGCGAAGATTCACGCGCGCACATCTGGCTGGCTGCGGCGCGGGAAATGGGGCAACGCGTGATCGATCGCGTCTCTGGTGCGGTGGCGGGCGACGAATTTGATCGCGCCTGGGGGCTGGATACGGTGCCACCGGTGGCCTTCACCACGCTCGAGCAGGCGAGCCGCATACTTGAGCGCATGCGCATGTTCACATGGACGCGCCGGCGCGTCGATTCGGATGCGCTTGTTCCACGCGTGTTGATCGAGGTGATGAAGGATGTGGTGCTGTTGTGCGGCGCCGATCCGGCCGGCATGCGCACAGCGGTGCGGCGGATCGGGCGGCTGTGTGATGGCTTGTACGAACTCGGTGGCCAGCCCGGCGTCGACGTGCTGCGCGAACAGCATGAGCGTGTGCTCGACCTGCGCGAAGCGGAGCAGCGCCTGGCGGAAGATCGTCTCTCCGGCATGCGCAAATCACTGCCGCACGCGTCGACAATCGTTTTTCGTGGGGGAGTTGTGGCCGTCTTCCTCGGCTATTGTCTGGGCTATTTGCTGGCGATCGAACTGCCGGTGCGTGGAATTATTTTCGATGATTGGCAGCAGATCTTCGCCGTCGCATTGGCGCCGGTCGCTGCGCTGCTGCCTTGGGCGATCTGGTTTCTTCAGGCGCGTATGCGGGCAAGTGCGTTTCGCAGACGCACGATGCGGCTGCTGGAAGCTCGTGCGAATCTGGCCGCGGACAGCAAGGCAGCCAGCCGGCTCGTCGATTTGCATCGGCGCTTGTCGAACCTGATCGGCGCACTTGGGGACGGCTTGCGCGAAAGCGTCGATCTGCTCGATGCGCGCACGCAGCCGCGGCCGCCCGGCGCACCAATGACCGAATGGAGCGGTGCGTGTCACTTGCGGCGGGCGCAGGATGCGCCGGAAGTGTGGGAGCGCGTGCGCGCGATCGTCATCGCAGAAGCGCGGCGGGCGGAAAAGGAGCCGCACGCACTGTGGATCGACGGCGCGCGCGATATGCGCGGCTGGAATGAACTCGGCGTGCGGATGTCGCAGCGCATGCGGTTGGCGCTTGAACGGCCGCTGAACGATTCCGATGCTGAGATTGCCGCGAGCGCGCAGGCGCTGCTGGACGCCGGTGATTCGGCGCCGGCGGATGCGCTCGAGCGGATCGAAAAGCTGAATCAGCGGCGCAGGCAGGGGCAGTGGTGTCCGTTTCGTGAAGAGGGCCAGCCCGGTGTGCGGCGGTGCACGGCCTGTGACGATGCGGCGCGCTGCATGTTCGGCCCTGACGGCGCGCCGGCGCTGCCGGAGACGAACGTCGGTGGACTGCTCTACGCCACGTACTACCGCGGCGTGCCCAATCTGCTCGATCGAATGAAGTCGCGCAGTGAGGAGCAGCGGCGCGCGCTGGCGCAGCTGATCGCTGACCTGAGCATCGAGACGCTGCTGCTCGAGGCGCAGGCGGAGGCGTCGGAAGCGTCGGGAGCCGTGATCGACGAGCGGCTGCAGCTCGCCAAGCTTGCGGCCGGATTCGAATATGGCATGGACGTTGGGCGCGAGCGAATCCGCGTATCGCTGATGATCACCTGTGACGCCAACCAGACGCGCTTTCTCGATGCTGCGCGGCGGCGGCGTTTGAAAATCTGCGGCTCGGAAGATCCGTCTTCGCTCAGCTTCGTTTCTGTGCTGGCAGGACTGAGTCGGGAAGATCTCGTGGCGAGCGAACGCGTGGCGGCGGAATTTCATCGGCTGAGCGACTCTGATCGAGCTCGGATGGTGCTGGTCGGCAGCGACGCCGGTGCGATCTATGGAGAGCGGCCGGCGGACGTGATTCAGTCGCGCATGCAGCTGATCAGTGGGGGCCGCTCATGATTCGCGCCATCTTGCGCGCGTACGGCGCATACGCTGCGGTGCGCTATCCTGTGTCGATGTTGGTCGCGGTGATCTCGTTGCTCTACGGCGGGTTGACTCAGATGGGTTGGCTACCGCGGTACGACCAGTTGTGGTGGATCGGGCCGGTGGATTTTTTCCTCGGCGTGTATCTGGGGGTGGCGTTGCCGAGCGTGCTGCTGTGGATGCATTTCGTCGGAGGTCCGCGCTCACGGATGCGTGCGCAGTATTTGCTGCGCCCGCTTTTCCGCGCCACCGATGTGTCCGGCGCGCACCTGTTCAGCGCGCTTGCTTTGATCGGCATCGCCGTGGCGACGTTCTTTCTGTGGCGATACGGTACGTATCACCGAGATATTTTGATCTTTTTCGCACTGCTGGGCGGCGTGCCGTTGCTGCTGGATTTTCTGCCGCAGCGGCGTCGGCGCATGGTGCTGATGCGCGATGCCGAGACGCTGGATGAGCTGTTGGAAATCCTCGGCTTCGAGCCGGGCCATCCGCGGCTCGAACTTGCGGTGCGGGCGCTGCGCGCCTACAACCGTGACTTGGGCAACCATGCGTTCCATGAGCGGATGTGGGCCGACTTGTCGGCGCCGCTGCACGACTACGCCGGCGTCATGCTCGAGATGCCGCCGGTGCTGCATGAGCTGGCCTGGGAGGGCGTTGGCCGTGACATCGTGTTCGACGACGACCCCCCGCCGAAATCTCAGCAAGCTGAGGAGTCGGCGGTGGTGGTGGAGGAAGCACTCGCTTCTGCACAACCGCCTGCGATCCCTCAAGGCGACCTCAACCCTGATGCACCCGACGATGGTAAGCCACTGTGGGGGTAGGGGGGCAACCCGATTCCCGGCAGTTCGTAACTACTCAGGTCCAAATCAGTATTTCGCGTTGGAAAACTAGCTGGGCTGAGTAGTTCCGGCCGTTCAGTCGAACTGAGCAACATATTCGCGGAACGACCTGAATCCGTCCGTGGCGCGCACGCGGAAACCACCGGCCGAGCCGTCGGCCGCCCGCCATGTCCGCATGCGCGTCACGGCGTGCAGCGCCTGCGCATCGGTCAGTGTGCCCGCGCGGACCGCGGCGTCGAGCAGGCCGAGTGTGCCGGTGAGCCGAATTTCCATGCGCTTCGCGCGCGTCCGCGCTGCGCGTTCATCGATGACGGCGACGCCGTGCAACGCCAGCGCCGCACCGATCGTGCTGATCTCGCCGAGGTCCAGTCCGTCGGCGAGCAGATCCAACCGCAGATCTTCTGGAAGCAGGAGTGGAACCACGTCGAAGGAATCGGCAAGGAACGCACTGTAGTCGAATGATTCCTCGACGAGGACTTCCTGCATCACTTCCTGCGTGACGACCAGCCGTCGGGTCGTTCTGAACACCCGCAGCAGCTCTGCCAGGTTCCCGCGATGCCCGAAGTTGAACACTGCCGAGGCATCGAAGACCAGTGCCGCCTGCTCGCTGGATTCCTCGGCATCGACTGCATCAGCCATTTCCGATCAGGTCCTCGACTTCAAAATAGCGCGCTGAAAGATATCGTTCGATCGTCGGACGCGGCGCAAACAGCCACTCGCTCAGCTTACCGGCCGAGACTTCTCCTTCGTCGTAGCACTGCAGCGCTGTGCGGAGAAATTCGCAGTCGACCTGTGCGTCGATGTCCGTGACGTGCGGGTCGATCTGGCAACGCACGGTTTTGTCGAACGGGGCGAAAAAGCGGGCGTGTTCCGTCCGGCGATAGATGTTGCGCTCGGCAAGCCGATAGAACATTGCGTCGCGCGACACATGAAAGTGTCTGGCCATGCTCTCGAGACCCTGCGGATCATGCAGCCGATTTGCGTATTCACGCAGCACTGCGCTTACCGTGGCATCCGGCATCAGGAGCTCCGAGGCAAACGCGTTGGCGAATTGCTCTTCCGGGCGCCGCGAATGGATTGCCGACACGTGCGGTTCCGCATCGCTTGCGCCGAAATGAAACAGCACATGGGCCAGCTCATGCGCGAGCGAAAATAGCCTCCGCTCGTGGGCGTGATTGGCGTTGATGAACACCACGGCGAACGGACCGCGCCAGGACATGCCGGAAATTTCGCGCGGCATGCGCCATTCGAACACGTGAATGCGCCCTTCCTGCAACACCTGCTTGAGCTCGGCCAGCGTGACGAATCGATTCAAGCGCAGTGTGGTGCGCAGCTCGCCGACGAATTCCGGCAGGGCCTGATCGGGCACGCTCGCAAGGTCGTACTGCAGCGGGTTCAGCATCAGCGGCTTGCGCGCCTTCTGGTAGGCCGACTGAATGTGCATGATCATCTCGTCTGCATGACTGACCGTCGCGTCGATGTCTTCGCGCGCGACGACGTCGGACGCGGCATCGGCGCGAAAACGAAATTTCGGTCGAACGTCGTCTGCATTGAGCGCATAGTCCAGCGATACACCGACGGCGCGCGCCAAGTCGACGATATGCTGAGGCGACGGGACTCGTTCGCCTCCCTCCCAGCGGGAGACGAGGCTGGGCGTGACGCCGAGCTTTTGTGACAGATCGCCCTGGCTTAGGCCGGCGCGCTGGCGCAACTCTCGAATTCGCGCAGGGGATATGTTGCTCATGGTGCGGGAAATTTCTCGCTGTCGACCTGATTGAAAATCGCAGCATGTCAATGATATCGCGAGATTTTTATGACTGTATCGACGGATGCGCCCGTATCGATGATTGGCTGATCCGCTGCGATGCGCGACACCGCGCCCGGACCGATGGTCCGGGCTGGGACAGCCTCGCGCCTCCGGCGCTGGTGTCGATCGTTTACCGACCCGCCGACACTACGAACTTCCGGTAATCCATCGCCTTCGATTTCCTGTATAAAAGATCCACCTCCTCAAGTAGCGTTGCATTCGATTTCGATCGGAGTAACGTGAAGAAAAACAAATCTCGTCTCGACAATCTCGATAATCTCGACCGGTTCAACCTCCGGCGCGCGCTGCGCAGCCTGTGGAGCAGGACGTTCGGCAGACTCCTCCCGTCGAGTCGCCGGCGTGCCGGCGCCGCGCGACCGCAGGACCTCGCATGGGAAGCGCAGGTGCGCGACAGCAATCCTTACCTGCGCGTCGCTTCGCCCGACACTGCGGACGTTCTGGTCGCCCTCGATCCGCCGCACGACGTCGACCTGCGCGCGGTTAACGCACTGCTGCGTCGCCGCATCGACTTCTGGATGCGCATGGCCGCTGAGTCGGAAGCGCAGGTAATTCTGCTGGCGAGCGAACGCGATGAGGTGCTCGCCGGCGGCGAGATCCCCGTCACCAATCGCCCGGGCGGTTGCATTCGCCGCCTCGGCTAGCCCGCCTGCAAGCGCGCCAATTCCAACTGTCCCCGGTTGGATACGTGTAGTTCGGGAGCGCTCCTGGCGGAGTTTGAGCGCTCCCTGTAGTTACGAAAATAGGAGCAACATGACCAAGGCACATTTCATTTTCCGAGGATTGGACACGATCGACACCTGGGAGCAGCTGCGCGACTTCTGGTTCAAGCACGGCGACAGGCTTATTCAGCGGCCGGGTATGCCGGATCCGCGCGTCGAGGGCGGCCGCGACGAGGCGTTCTGGAAGAAGCTGTTCTGGGAAGGCAAGGAGCGCGACACGAATCCGTACACCGCCGGCAAGTCTCCCGCCGCCCCCGAGAAGGGCGTCCCATCGTACGTCGCCGCTGCCGACCCGCGCGCCGAAAATCAGCTGCTCCGCAAGCGCCTCGACTTCTGGATGCGTGTAGCAGCGATGTTCGAAAACAGGCGCAAGCAGCTGCAGGACCAGTACGTCGCCGCCGTCATGAGCAAGGCGAAGGAGTAACTGGCAAGCGCGCGTCTACGAAACTTCGGTAATCAGCGTTTGGCAATCGTATGTATAACTGTTGAACGCACTGTGCGCCGACGATCGCGATCTGCGGTCGTCAACGCGCAGTCCAGGAGAGATGCGATATATGGACCCCGACGATTTCGATGAGGACTACGACGATGACAGCAACGTTCCGGACGACGATGCCGACGATGGCAATCCGCCTCAGGCGTCGGCGCCGGGCAGTTCTGGCGACGATTACGAGGTGACTCTCGCCGACATGGGCCTGGATTACGACGGCTTCAGCTGGGACGACGTCGGCGGCGATTAGTGAGGGCTCTAATCGACTGCGAACTATCGACCTGCGCTTGAGTAACTGTGCGCTGTCAGAGCCCTTACCCCCCGCACGGGCAGGTGCCCGGGGCACACCACGTGCGCGCCGAATAGAACTACGAATATTCGTAGCCTGCATCAGGCTGTTTTTTGAAAAACTGTTGTACCGTTGCGCAGTTTAGGCGCGCATCGATGGATTCTCTACACAATTTTTCCGCAATACTTCCCAGATTCGGATTCCGCTTCGGCCGCAACAGCGTCCATACCGCGCGCACGTTCATGCTCGCCGAACTCACCGCGCTGCTCGAGTTCACCGCCGCCGCTCCGCTGCCCCCGGCCGCCTACCGCGCCGCCGTCATCGACCAGAACTGCCTCGCCAAACGCTCGGACTCCAATCGCCGCCTGACCTTCGACTACCTGCGCGAGCTCTACGCCCTCGACGACGCCGTCCCGCTCTTCCGCGCCCTGCGCACGCTCTGGCCGCGCGACCCGGCCGGCCGCCCGCTGCTGGCGCTGCTCTGCGCCGCCGCCCGCGACCCGCTCCTGCGCGCCACAGCTCCCCTCGTCCTCGGCCTCGCCCCCGACGCACCGCTCCCGCGCGCCGACACCGAGGCGTTCCTCGATGCGCTCGAACCCGGCCGCTTCAGCCCGGCCACGCTCAAATCCACCGCCCAGGCCGTCAATGGCACCTGGACGACCGCCGGCTTCCTGCGCGGCAAGGCGCA